>CAKTAM010000009.1 GCA_934527255.1 uncultured Oscillospiraceae bacterium
ACATCCGCCGTCTGCTCGACACCCTCAATGGTGTAGTGCACGGTGTACTCGGTGGGCTGCGTCTGGCTGTCATCCTTCACATAGTTGACAGTGTAGGTGCTGCCGGTCTCGACCAGCGTACCTGCCTCGGGGTACTCCGGGTTGGTCGGGTCGAGCTTGTAGCCGGTGTACTTGTTGGCCGGGGCGGGAATGCCGCCCTCGGCGATGGCGATCATCGCCGGAGCATCGTTCACCCAGGCGGTGCCGTTGACGGTGATGACATCTGCCGTCTGCTCGACACCCTCAATGGTGTAGTGAACGGTGTACTCGGTGGACTGCGTCTGGCTGTCGTCCTTGACATAGTTGACGGTGTAGACGCTGCCGCTGTTGACCAGCGTGCCTGCCTCGGGATATTCCGGGTTGGCTTCATCCAGCTTATAACCGGTATACTTATTCACCGGGGCAGGAATGCCGCCCTCGGCGATGGCGATCATCGCCGGGCTGTCATTCACCCAGGCAGTGCCGCTGACGGTAAAGCCGTCGGCGGGCTGTTCAATGCCCTCAATGGTATAACGGACGGTATATTCCGTTTTTTGGGTCTGGCTTTCATCTTTCACATAATTGACAGTGAAGATGGTGCCGCTGTTCACTTCGGTACCGGCCGTGGGGTAAGCCGGGTTGTTCGGATCAAGCTTGTAGCCGGTGTACTTATCGCCGGGGGCGGGAATGCCGCCGTCGGCAATGGCGATGAGTGCGGGATTGTCATAGATCCACGCGGTGCCGCGCACCGTAATGGTATCGGCAGGCTGCTCGACGCCCTCAATGGTGTAACGCACAGTATACTGCGTATCCTGCGTCTGCGCATCATCCGGCACATAGTAAATGGTGACCACCTGATTGGCGTTGGCCACCACGGTGTAGGTGGTGGGATCGACCGAATCAAACCGGTAGCCGCTGATGGTCTTGGCGTTGGCGGCGCCGAAGGTCAGCACCGTGCCTGCTTTGTACAGCACGCCCGCGCTTGCAGTGGCAATTTCGCGGCCGGTGGCCTTATCCACATAGCGGAAAGAAACCGTGCCGTACTGCCGCGTAAGGGTCAGCGAACCGTCTATGTGCAGCGTATAAGTACCGGCCCCCACATAGTCATTTGCGCCGTTAGCCCATGCGATGCTGTTGAACACCACATCGTTGATAGCAATGGTAGTGTTGTGCTCGTGATGGAAGCTGTCGGTACCGATAGCAGCCGTCACTGTCGACAGACTTGGTTTTGACGGATACGTATAAGTACCACTGATTTCCACATAGCCCAGCGTGTACCAGCCGGAGCTATTGAGCGTCAGGCCGCTGGTGTCACCGGTGACCTTGGTATACACATATACTCTGGTCGTACCGTTGGATTTATAGCCTTGCGGCGCAACACCCTCCTCCTGCGCGCCTTCCAGCGCGGGCTGCGGCTTAACGGCCTCCTCCGAGGCGACCTCGCCCTCCAGGGCGCCCGCTATCGCGGCTGCTTCTTCGGCCAGAATCGCATCTGCGGCCGAGTTCTCCTCCTCCGCGGCCGAAGCTGCAGGCTCGCCGCTCTCCTGCACGTCAGCATCGCTGACCGCGACCTGCTGCGCATCCGCTGGCTGTGTGCCGCTGTCTGTCAGGGCAGCCAGTGCGTTTGTCGGCAGCAGCGAGATCAGCATACATAGTGTCAGGAGCAATGCCATAAAGCTCTTTTTCATTATGTTGTCCTCCCGTCTTTTTTGCCTTGCAATGGTAAATTATCTTGGTTGATTGCTTGTTGTCTATTGTGCCAGCAGCGTCTCCAGCTGAATCAACAGCTCCAGCACGCTGCGGAACGTCGTTTCGGTGCCGCCCTTCAGGCTGCGCAGCCGCCCCTGCCAGCTGTAGTTCTGCCGAAACAGCACCTCCAGCTCAAAATCAGCGGGCAGCACCGCATCACAGGGGCGCACCAGCGGCGGATTGGCCGCCGCCGTATCCAGCCATTCTTCCAGCAGAATAATCATGCGGGAAAGGCTGGTGAACTCTGCGCGCCGATCCAGCGCGATGCTGTGCACCTGGCCATGAAGCAGGCCGCCCGGTTCGGCGTTTACCGTCAGATGAAAGGTGTTGAGACCCATCGGCATCATTCGGTTTTCTCGCACGGTTCGTCCCCCTCTTTTTCGGAAAGCTTTACAGTTTCCCCCAGTGTTCGAGTTTATTATACTCTCCCACGCTATGTTTTCGCTATGCTTTCGCACTTTTCCTCAAATTTTTCGCAAAAAAATTTTTACCCGCCTCCTCCAAAGCAGAGGAAGCGGGTAAAATTTCATCACCGTAAACCGATCAAGCCGGCAGACCGCCCCATGTTGGCCCGACCGCTGAAAATGTCAGATGCTTTTGCCGGTAATGCCCGGCACCAACAGGTCGTTCATATCACGCAGATCAAACATTTTATAGCGGAAGGCCGCTTTTGTCTGCGGAAAACGGCGGTACAGGCTGGCGTTCAGCCGATCCGTAATGGCCTTTTGCGTATGCGGGCCCGCCCCCGGCAGCAGCACCCAGAACTGGCTTGCCCCCAGCTGGGTAAACGGGTCGCCCGCCCGCAGACAGGATTGCAGCGTCAGCTTCATCTGCTGCATATAGACGGCGTTCTTTTCCGGCTGGGTCTCGCTGCACTCCAGGCACATCATCAGCAACTGTGCCTGCGTATTGTCGCGGCGCATGGCGCGCATATGCAGCTTGGTCACCTCGCGGAAGGTGCTGTTGTCGCAGCACAGGGCCGTGGTCTCGGCGCTGTCCTTCATCAGGAAAGAGCGCAGCCCCTCCTCGTTCATGCCTGCGCCGTACAGCTCCTGCTCGGCCGCGTGCTTCTCGGCCTCCAGCTCGGGCGAGGGGTTCATGCCGTAATCCGTGCGGTAAAACTGCTGAATGTTCTCATAATGCTCCAGCGCGCGGCGCGGCTGGTGGCTGCGGGTAAGCGCGCGCATCAGCAGCACGTTGAACTCCTCCGCCATAGGGTCAAGCTTGACGACCCGGGTGCACAGAAGCACGGCCTCGGAATAATTTTCCGCCTGCAGCAGGTCGTGCGCCATTTTGCGGCACAGACGGATATACAGCGAACGATAATAGGTGTTCAGGCTGACACACCACAGCTCGGTCGCGGCCTCCGGCAGAAAATCGCCCTGATACAGCTCGACAGCCTGCCGCGCCTGCGGCAGAAACGCAGCCTGATCCTCCACGCCGAGGGCACGGCGCACCAGCTCTTCAAAGGCATCGGCATCCAGCCAGGTGTCCCCGTCGGGCGCCCATTTATAAAAGCCGTCCTCATACCGCACCAGCGCCCTGGGGTTAGCAAGGCCCAGGGCCGACAGCGCATTGCGCAGGCGGCTGACGTTGTTCTGCAGGGTGGCCGCCGGGTTGCTGCTGTCGCTGCCCGGCCAGAGCAGCTCGATCAGCTCCTGTGCGGAAACGCCCTTGTCACGATGCAGGATCAGATAAGCCAGCAGCGTCCACAGACGCCCGGCGCGCCCCGACAGACTGACCGTCTGCGGCGCGGTCATACCCTCCTGCTGCAGGGTAAAGCTGCCCAGCATGGTCACACGGATATGCCCCTTCTTTTCCATCACGTTATCCCTCCCGGGTGTGCCGCCCGGCTGTGGCAGGCCGCACGGCGCTTGTGTTGGTATTCAATATGGTAAGCATACCACATTTCTTTTTGTTTGTCACGGGTTTCACAAACAGTTTTTTAGCGAATTTGTGAAAATGTGTCTTTCTATGTCAACCGCCATTCAATCTGCGGTTGACGGTCTCATAATTGGTGCAGTAGGTCAGGGCGGTCTCGGGGGTGATCTTCCCCTGCTTTACCAGATCCAGCAGGGCCATATCCATGGTGCGCATGCCCAGCGCCCCGCCGCTGGCAATGGCCGAATCCAGCTGATGCGTTTTGCTTTCGCGGATCATATTGCGGATGGCCATGGTGGTATACATGATCTCAAACACCGGCAGGGGCTGCCCATCCACGCCTGGCACCAGCTGCTGGCTGACGACCGCCTGCAGCACCATGGACAGCTGCAGACGGATCTGCGGCTGCTGCGTGGGAGGAAATGTATCAATGATGCGGTCAATGGTGTTGGCCGCGCCGGTGGTGTGCAGGCTGGAAAGCAGCAGCTGGCCAGTCTCGGCCGCCGACATGGCCACCTCGGTGGTCTCCCTGTCGCGCATTTCCCCCAGCAGGATCACATCCGGGCTTTCGCGCAGCGCGCTGCGCAGCGCCGTCACATAGCTGGGGCAATCCATGGGGATCTCCCGTTGGCTGATGATGCACTGGTCGTGCCGGTGGATGTATTCGACCGGATCCTCCAGCGTGAGGATATGGCCGCTGCGCGTGTGGTTGATCTGGTTGACGATGCACGCCAGCGTGGTGGATTTGCCCGACTCCGCGCACCCCGTGACCAGCGCAATGCCTTTTTTCAGCTCGGCAATGCGCATGACCTCGGGCGGGATGTGCATCTGCTCGGCCGTGGGCAGGCCAAAGCGGATGACCCGCACCACGGCGGCAATGCTGCCGCGCTGCCGAAACAGGTTGACGCGAAAGCGCCCCACCCCGGGCAGCGAAAGCGAAAAGTCGTCGTCGGTAAGGCCGCCGGTGAGGCAATCGGCCGGGCGCTGCGCCAGGCGGCAGACGCCCTCGGCAAAGCTGCGGGTATCCTGCGGGGTCCAGCGGCCCTCCGCCTCCATGCGCTGCTGCTGCCCGTTTATTTTATAGGTCAGCGGCAGCCCGGCGACCGCAAAAATATCCGATGCGCCGCTGTCCACCGCACGGCGAAGAATGTTCTCGAGTTGTATTTCCATTGCATGCTCCCATAAGGGGCGGCCCGACGGGCAGGCCCCGTTTTTTCGCTGCGGCTCACGGCTGCCACAGGCTCCAGCTCTCCTCGGTCGGCTGCCACTGGCTGCGGCAGCTCCACTGGGTCACCTTCCAGCCTTCGCCGTGCACCGCCAGCCGGATGGTCAGCGTCATGCCATCCACCGAAAGCGCCGTCGACAGCTGCTGCGGCGTGTGCACGGTATCGGCAGGCAGCGGGCCAAGCCCGCGCAGGTAGGCATCCGCCTCGGCCAGCCACCGCTGCCCCGCGTTCTGACAGGCGCTGCTTTGCTGCACATATTCGCCATAGCGCTGGGCGGTGCGCCGGTCGGCGGCCGCCGTGACCACCGTCAGCGCGGCCAGAATGGAGACGCACAGCATCACCGCCGCAAACAGAATGACCACGCTGCCCATGCGAAAACGTCTGCTTTCCATTGCGTCATTCCTCCTGCGGCAGATAGACTGCCGCCTCCAGCTGATACAGCGCTTCGCCCTGTGCCGGGCCAGCGGCGACGGTCACGGTGCACAGGCTGCCGCCTGCCGCCGCCTCATATGCGGTCTGAAAATCGACCCGGTAAACCGCTGCCTCCGGCGTGCAGGGCTGCAGCGCCGCATCAAAATACCGTGTCTGCTCCTCCGGCAGCTGCCCGGCGCGGATGCACTCGGCCTGGCTGCGGCACAGCCCGACCGCCGCGTTATACGCATCGGCCGTGCGGCTGATGGCCGACGCCCGCACAAAAATGCACGCCAGCACCCCGCAGCACAAGGTGAACAGCAGCACAAACAGCAGCAGCGGCCCCATAAAGCTCAGGCGGCGGGCGGGACTTTTCTGTTTTTCAATCGGCATTGCCGCCACCTCCCGGGCACCAGATGTCTGCGCTGCGGCCGTCGGCCGTCACCCGCAGCAGCTCCTCGCTCTGCCAGAAGGCAGAAAAGCTCTGCACCTCGCACAGGCGGTCGGCCTTCTGCGGGTCCATGGGCAGCTCGGCGCGCAGATACTCGGTATACAGCCAGCCGTCATAGCAGTAAACACGCGTTTCATAATCGGTATCCGGGTCGCGCAGGCAAACGGCCACGCCCTGCGGCCCCTCGCGCAGCTGTACGGCGTTTTGGCCGCCGCAGGCACTGGCCTGCGTTTGCAGATAGGCCATCGCGCTGCGCTGCCGGGTATGCGCGCTGCGGGTCTCCACCACGGCGGTATAGCACCGCACGCCTGCGGCCGCCAGCACCAGCATGGCGCAGATGAGCAGGCCGTACAGCGCCAGCAGCAACAGCGGCGTCGTCTGCTTTTTCATGCTCCGTTCTCCCCCCGTACCAGCACCTGCACCTCCGGCAGCTGGTTGGAGGCAAACGCCTCATACACCACAAGATAGCTTTGCCGGTTGATGGTCAGGCCGTAATGCTCGGTCAGATACTCCAGACTTTCCGGGTAAGCGCCCTCCACCGTGTAGCACTCCACGGCGGCACGCAGCACCGCCTCACGCACGGCAGCCCGGCCGCCCTCGCGCAGGCTGTACCGCACGCCGGGCAGCAGTGCGCCAACGGCGGCCAGTACCGCCAGCAGCCCCACGGCAGCCGGCACCCGTTTTCTCCATCTGCGATCCATATGTTCTCCTTTTTTCGGCGTGCCGCGCCGCCGGTGCGGCCCTGCGCGCCTTTGCCAAAGGTCCTGCTGCTTCTGCGGGGCCGAAAGGCCCGGCACCTGTGTGCTCATACGCCGCTGAGGATGCCCAGCAGCGGCAGCATGACGCTGAGCAGCGTAAAGCCCACCGTCAGGGTCAGATAGCCGATAAGCACCGGCTCGACCCTGTCGATCGTGCCGCACAGCGCCTCCTCCGCCTCCTGCCCCAGCTGGCGGGAAGCCTCCTCCAGCGCCTGCGGCAGCAGGCCGCTCTGCGCGCCGCTGACCAGCATCTGCCCATACAGGGCGGGCAGTACCTGCCGGTGCAGCAGCGCCTGCGCCAACGGCGTGCCCTGCCGCACCTCCTGCAGGCAATCCGTCAGCGCGGCATGCAGTGCGGTGTGCGAGGTCTGCTGCAGGCAAAGCTCCAACGTGCTTTCCTCCTCCTCGCCGCTGGCCAGCAGGGTGGCTGCCGTACCCGTCAGCTGCGACACGGCCAGCAGCCGTACTGCCCGGCGGGTGACGCGGCTGTGCTCCAGCGGGCGGCGCAGCCTTTCGCGCCCGGTCGGGGTGCGCAGCTGCAGGGCCATTGCCAGCAGCACGGCGCTGACCGCCGCGCACACGCCAAGGCTGACCCAGCCGATGACGACGGCCGCCGGTACATACGCATACGCCGAGGCCGTCACACTGCCCGTCAGGCTGTCGTACACCCGCACAAACAGCGGCAGCACCCCAAACACCAGCACGGCCAGCACAACGCACATCATCAGCAGCAGCGCCACCGGGTAAAGCACTGCGCCGCGCAGGCGGTCATACAGGCGGCTTTGCCGCTCGTAATAATCCGCCAGCCGCGGCATGGCCTCCTCCAAACGGCCGGAAAACTCGGCCGCGCGGAACACCCCCAGCGCATAGGCCGGGAAAGCCCCCGTCGCCGCCGCGGCATCGGCGAAGCTGTCGCCGCGGGCCAGCGCCTCCGCCATGCCGGCCGCCGCCGCGCGCAGCGCGGGCGAAACGGAGGCATCCTCCTCCAGAAAAGAGGCGGCGTTCTGCTGCGCAAAGAGGCCGACGGCCTCCTGCAGGGGAACCCCGGCGTGCAGCATCATGCCAAGACTGCTGCAAAACACGCTGATCTGCTGCTGCACAAGAATCTGGTTTGCCATGCTGTCCTCCTCAATACACATAACGTGTGGTATAGCTGTCATCCACCGCGGCCTGCCCATCCGGCACGCCGCCTGCGGCAAAGGTGATGTCCACCTGCTGCCATTGATCGACGCTGACGCGGATCTCGGCCGTGACCCAGCCCTCGCTCTGCAGATAAAAGCTGTTCCATGCGTGGTAGGTCGTCTCGCCCACATAGCCGGTGATCACCTTGCAGGGCACGCCCATGCTGCGCAGCATGGCCGCCGCCAGGCTGGCATAGTCAAAGCAGATGCCCATGCCGTCGGCCAGCGTTGCATCCGGGTCGGGCAGGTAGCCGCTGGTCACCGTCTGTGCCTTCTCCTCGTCATAGCGGATGTTCTCCACCAGAAAACGGTATACGGCGGCGGCAAGCTCGCTGTCGGTGTCACAGTCGGCGGCAAGCTCGCGCGCCTTCTGCACACAGGCCGACTGTTCGGTATACGGCACGATCTGGCTGGGGCGCAGGAACGGCTGAAACGCATCCTGCAGCGTCACGGTGCGTGTTTCGCTCCAGCTGCAGCTGTAGCGGGTATCCTCCACCTGCTCCATCAGGCGGAAGGTATACTCACCGTCGCCCATGTTCAGCGGAAAGAATACCGTCATACCGTCGCCGGGCAGGTCGTAATTGTACTTTTCCTCCCCGTGCACGACCTGAAATTTCAGGCGGGCGTCGGAGGTGACCTGTACGCCCACGATGCCCTGCTCCAGCTGTGACAGATCGACTCTGATGCCGCCGCCGTCCTCGGCATCGGCCTCGGAAAAGGTATCGCCGCGAAACGGCGGTATCTGGTAACCTCCGCCGCCGGAGGCGGTGCCGGATGCCGTGCAGCCGCACAGCCACAGCGCCGCCAGCAGCAACGCCGCCAGACGGTATGCCCGTCCGTGCTTCATGTTCACCGCCTCCTTTCCGACAGATCGTTTTGTACGGGGCCGTCAGGCGATCAGCCCACCATAATGTGGCTTTCGGGCAAAATTTCGCCGCCGCTGCCGTCGTGCTGCCGCCGTGCAAAGAAATAGGCAAACGACACCGGCCCCAGCCGCCCCATAAACATCAGCACAATGGCCGCCAGCCGCGCCGCCGTGCCCATGCGGGCCGTCACGCCGACCGACAGGCCGACCGTGGCAAATGCCGACACGCTTTCAAACAGGCAGTCGATGCCCTCCACCGGGGCCACGGCCCCATAATAAAAGAACGGAACGCCCAGCAGCACGGCCATAACGCCCAGCGTTACCACGGCAAGCGCCCGGTAAACAGCCGTTTTTTCAATGCGGCGGCCGAAAAGCGAGGCCTCCTGCCGCCCGTGAATGACGCTGTTCACCGTGACCAGCAGCACGGTGACCGTCGTCACCTTGACGCCGCCGCCCGTACCGCCCGGCGCCGCACCAATGAACATCAGCACGCACATCAGAAGCTTGGTCAGGCCGCGGCAGCTGGCCAGATCGACCGAATTGAAGCCCGCCGTGCGGGTGCTGACCGATTGAAACAGGCTGTTGACCAGCTTATCCCCCACCGAAAGCGGCCCCAGCGTTGCGGGGTTGTTCCATTCCGGCAGGGCAAAAGCCGCCGTCCCCAGCACCAGCAGCCCGGCGCTGGCCAGCAGCACCAGCCTGGTGTGCAGGCTGAAGCGGCGGGTGCGCCGAAGGTCCAGCAGCTCGCCCCACACCAGAAAGCCCAGCCCGCCGGCAACGATGAGCGCGGCCACCACCCCCAGCACATACGGCTGCCCGGCAAAACCGGTCAGACTGGAAAAGGGGCCCTGAAAGCCGAACAGGTCAAACCCTGCGTTGCAGTAGGCAGATACCGCCACAAACAGGCTGTAGCCCACCCCGGCCAGGCCGTACCGCCCGGCCAGCACCGGGCACAGCAGCAAAAAGCCGAGGCCCTCGGTCGCAAAGGTGATGCGCATGACCAGCCGGATAAGACGGCCTGTCTGCGCCACGCCGGAAAACCCGCCGTTTTCGCTGGCCAGCTGCATGCGCGAAAAATGCAGCCGCCGCCCCAGCAGCAGGTTGAAAAACGTGGAAAAGGTGACGAAGCCAAGGCCGCCCACCTGGATCATCAGCAGAATGACCGCCCGCCCGAACACCGTGAACTCGGTGTAGGTATCGTAAACGACCAACCCCGTCACGCAGGTGGCGGAGGTGACGGTAAAAACGGCATCCAGCAGCGGAATGCCGCCGCGGCCCGGCGTGGCAAACGGCAGGCACAGCAGCCCGCTGCCCACGGCGATGAGCGCCAGAAAGCTCAGCACGATCACACGCACCGGCTGAACGCGGGCACGTTTGTTGATGCGCGCCGCCCGGCTGGCCGCATGGCGGTTCACCCGGTCGGCCGCCTGGCCGACCGCCTGACTGACATCTGTCAGACTGTTTTTTTGCAGCATGGGGCTGCTCCCTTCTGCGGCCGCAGGCGGCCGCTTGCTTTTTTTGTGGGCATCCGCTATAATAAAGAAGCTTTCTTCCAGGGATCGTCTGCGGGGGTTCCACGCGGCGCGGCAGCCCGTTCGAGAAAGCAGTGCCCTGTGTTTCCGTAGCTCAGCTGGATAGAGCGACCGCCTCCTAAGCGGTAGGTCGGGTGTTCGAATCACCTCGGGAACGCCACAATAACGCCGAAAGCCCTGCCTGCGCGGGGTTTTCGGCTTTTTGTTTTGGCTGCCCCCATGCTGCCTGCAGGCAAAGCATCCGCACTGCAGTGCCGGGCCGCTTTGCGGGGCCTTTGCAAATGCAGTATGCCGCCAAAGCACCGCCCCCTGCAGAGCGAAGGAAAGCAAATGAAAGATACATCAAATAGAGGATGAGCCGCTTGCTCCTTTTCGGTGCAGGCGGCTTTCTTTATTGTACAGGTTTCCAGAAATTTTTTCAACTTTTTTTGAAAAGCGCCGCAGCAAAAGGTTCTTCCTCAAAGCTTTTTTCAGGGCAAACAGGAAAGTCTCTTTCCAGGCTTCCGACCGATGCCTCTTTTCGGACTCTGAAAGTGGAGGATACCATCACCGGGGCATTTGTTCCGATGACGGTTCAAGGAAACCACCTGATGCTGAAGCCTCTGTTCAGCGTGCTTGACCTTGAACCGAAAACAAATAGCAGCCGCACGATCCGAACAGACTTCTGCAGGCTTCGCCATATTCTTCAGGGCCCACACAAAACCGTCCTTTGCACCATGCGCTCAGTGCGGTTTCTCCGTATTGCAGTGCTCTTCCCTATTCCCGCGCAGAAAGCCATTGTCATACTTCTGACGACGCAGACAATGGCCCTGTGCTATCAACACATTTATTTTCAATGCCGCCAGATTCACATCCGTGTGCATTGCACGGGCAATCTGCTGCAGTTCATAGCCGCAGCGGATATATTCCAGAATTTTCTCATCCTCCAGGGACACCTGCGCAGCAAAAACGTTCGCTTCATATTCCATGCGGCTTTTTCGGCTGTCAAGTTCATCAAAGCTGCCCGCCCGCATGGCTTCTTCTCGGTGCAGAACATCGTGTCCGATCTCGTGGAGCAGGACAATACTTTCCAGCACCGGATCCAGGTCGTTTTTGATAAAAATAAACCGGTTGCGCAGCAAAACCCTATAGGCCCCTCGCTGCTGTCTGAACGCTACCGGGATAATTTCAATGCCAAGCGCACGAGCGATCCGGTGCGGCTCTCTTGTGCCAAGCGCATCGACCAGTTCATTCGCCTTCCGTACGATTTTCAAGGTCTGAATACCCAAAATCCAATCCTCCTACTGCTTCTTTTGACAATTTCATTCTTTCATAAGCTGCTGACAGGCGGCAGTGCACAGGCTCATTATGGCACGCATTGACTGCAGGCACACCACTTGTCCATCCCCGGGGTTCCCGCCTGCATCCCCTTGTCGCCCATACAGTGCCATTCTCCTGTACTGCTAAAAAGCAGCGGCGCACGCAAAAAAAATGTGCCAGTGCCCCGCTGCCGTTGCACCGCGGGGCTTTTTCTGGTATACTGAACGGGAAAGCACAACCGGCGGCCGCCCGGCCGCCGCCACGAGAAAGGAAGCCTGCCGTATGAATGAAAAATGGGATCTGAGTATTCTGTACAACGGCTTTGACGACCCCGCCTGCGCCGCCGATCTGGCCGCGCTGGATGCCGCCATTGCCGACTGCAACGCCCTGGCTGACGAAGCGGAGAGCCTGTCGCACAGCGAGCTGGTGCACCGCTATCTGGAAAACGCCGACAAGCGCCTGTCGCTGACAAACAAGCTGTACATTTACGCCAGCCTGCGCTACAGCGGCAACACCGCCGACAGTGATGCCGCCAGCATGACCGGCCGCCTGATGGGCAAAATGAGCGCCACCGCCGCTGCGGAGGCCCGTCTGAACCATGTCATTGCCGGGTATGACGATCTGGATGCCCTGATCGATGCCGACCCGTCGCTGGCCGAGTACCGCTATCTGCTGGGCAATATCCGCCGCGACAGCCGTTACCTGCTCAGCGAGCGGGAGGAGGAACTGTTCTCCCGCATGAACATTTCCGGCGCCGCCGCCTGGGAGGATCTGCAAAGCAGTCTGACCAGCAGCGTCAAGGTGGATTACCGCGGCAGCCAGCTGCCGCTTTCGGCCGCGCGCAACCTGGCCTATGACCCCGACCCCGCCGTGCGCCGGGATGCCTATACCGCCGAGCTGGCCTGCTATGACAAGATTAAGGACGCCGTGGCCTTTTCGCTGAACAGCATCAAGCTGCAGGTGCTGAACGAGTGCGAGCTGCGCGGATATGAATCGCCGCTGGCCAAGTCGCTGTATGACGCACGCATGAAGCGTGAAACGCTGGATGCACTGCTGGGTGCCATGCAGGAATATCTGCCCAGCTTCTGGAAATATCTGCGCGCCAAGGGCAAGGCGCTGGGCCACGAAAACGGCCTGCCCTGGTACGACCTGTTTGCCCCCATGGGCAAAAGCGACCGCAAATATACCGTGGAGGAGGCCCGCGACTATCTGCTGAACATTTTCGGCGGGTTTGACAGCCAGCTGCACGATATGGTAAAGCGCGCCTTTGATGAGGCGTGGATCGACTTTTACCCCCGCGAGGGCAAGGTTGGCGGCGCATTTGACTGCGGCGTACCCTCGGCACGGCAAAGCCGCGTGCTGACCAACTTTGACGGCGCGTTCGGCGACATTGTCACGCTGGCGCACGAGCTGGGGCATGCTTTTCACGATCAGCAGGTATTCACCCATCCGGTGCTGACACAGGAATACTCAATGCCGGTGGCCGAGACCGCCTCGACGTTCAACGAGGTGGTGGTGGTGACGGCTGCCATTCACGCCGCGCAGGACAAGCAGGAAAAGCTGGCGCTGATCGAAAGCCAGCTGATGGACGCCTGCCAGATCATCTGCGACATCTACTCGCGCTATCTGTTTGAGACCTCGGTCTTTGAGGCACGCGGAGACGAGTTTCTTTCGGCTGGCCGTCTGAGCGAGCTGATGCTGGCCGCCCAGAAAACCGCTTACGGCGACGGACTGGATCCCGACTGCCTGCACTCCTACATGTGGCTGTGCAAGGGGCATTATTACAGCGGCAGCCTGAGCTTCTATAACTTCCCGTATGCTTTCGGCGGTCTGTTTGCCCGCGGCCTGTACGCCAAATATCTGCAGGAGGGCGCCGCCTTTGTGCCCACCTACAAGGCCATGCTGCACGCTACCAGCGTCTGCGATGTGGAGGAGTGCGCCCGCATTGCCGGGATCGACCTGACCGACAAGGCTTTCTGGCGGCAGGGGCTGCAGTCGCTGGCCGACGAGATCGACGAGTTCTGCGCGCTGGTAGAGGAGTAAGCCTTCTGCCGCAGCCGACAGCACAGCGGATCAGCCGCTTTTAGGCAGCCCATTGAGCCGCACCAGGCTTGTTCGCCTTGCCAAAGGCCTTTGCGGCACGGCGTGTGCCGTGCCGACGGCCGGGCTGCCGCGCCCCGTACTGCCCTGCGGTAAAAGACTCGACCGTGCAGGCCGTTTGCCTGTTTTGAAAAACCGCCCCGAGGAGCACCGGACTTCCGGCTTTCTCGGGGCGGTTCGTTTTTTTGCGCATCCATGGCAGACAGCGCTTTCGCCGCTGCCCGTATCTGCCGACCTGTACGGCTATGCGGTGCTTTGGGGCCGACGGCGCCTTTTTTGCCGTCGACCGCACCGGAGGGCAGCGCGGGCGGTTTTCCTGCCGGAGAAGTGCCCGCCGAAAAGCGGCCGTCGGTTTGCACGGTCACTGCGGCAGGCGTATATCCCGCCCGGCAGCGGGCGCTTTAGGCGTCCTCAAACTCCTCCAGGCTCCAGCTGTCGCGCCATTCCAGCCGCGGCGTACCAGCTGCATCAAACCGAATGGGCAGCCACACATAGGCGGCATGGCCGGTATCCAGCCTGCGGCTGTCAAACACCGGGCTTTCGCCGTTGAAGCGCACGGCCTCCTCGCCGCCAAGGCTGGCCATCCATCGGTCGCCCAGCGCGATGTACAGGTCTTTCTTGCCCGGCACGCGGAACACCGACGCAAACTGCGCGGCAAAGCTGTTGCGCCAGACGTCGCCGCAGCAGATCTCGCCGTATTCGTGCCAGTCGCCGTGCAGCAGACGGGCGCGGGCCGCCTGCGTGGGGTTGGGGTTATAACCGGTGGTGCCCGAGGTCAGCAGGTAATACCACTGGTCGCGGCAGAACATGGCCGGGGCCTCACGGGCCGTCGGCGGGCCGGGATTCCAGAAATGGGCGGAATAGTGGCCGGTCACATCCAGATAATCCGCCGTCAGATCCGCCACGATCACCTCGGTGTGCACCCGGCCGAAAATGACAAAGCCCTTGCCGTCGCGCTCATCCACCCACAGGTCAAAATCGCCGCTTTCCATGCCGCAGGGCCGAATGACCTTCTGCAGCGTATACGGCCCTGTAGGGGCTGCCGCAGTGGCAATGCCCATATATTGGCGGCTCCAGTCATCCGGGTGCTGCTCATCCCCGGCAAACTTCATCCACATCACATACTGCCGGGTGAAGCGATTGTAAATGACATGCGGCCGATCCAGAATGCGCTTGGGGTGCAGCGGGTTGGTATAATCCTCCGGGTGGGGCGCCAGCGCCAACCCCTCGTCCTTCCAGTTGTACAGGTCATCGGAGGAATACATCCGCACGCCATAGGTCCAGATGCCGTTTTTGCCGTCGGTAAACTCCTTATTTTCGCCCACCCAGTAATAGCGCCCATCGGCGGTAAAAACCGAGCCGCCGTGCGCCTGGATCAGCTTGCCGTCGGTGTCATACCAGGGCTGCCCCGGGTGAAATGCCGTATACTTCATGTAAAATCATCCTTTCTTTTTCCGCACTGTAAGTACAATTATCAGGAAACAGCGCCTGCAGCGGCCCACTGTGCTTCGTCCGGCTGTTCTGCCAGCAGCTCCGGCCAGCGGTGCAGATAGCGGCAGGTGACGGCACGGATGGCGGCCTCGTCCCCGGCCGAGCTGGCATCCCACACGCCCACAGCCGCCAGTCCGGCGGCAGATGCCGTGGTCAGCGCCAGCAGGTTATCATCAAAAAACAGGGTGCGGCCGGGCGCCGTCTGCAGCGCGGCACAGGTTTTTTCATAAATCTGCGGCTGCGTTTTTTTCAGCCCCAGGTCGTCGCAGCACCAGGCAAAGCGGAAATACGGCGCCAGACCGGTGCGCGCCAGACAGGGGCGGATCATGTGCTGCGGGCTGGCCGTCAGAATGCACAGCCGCACCCCCGCCTGCTGCAGCGTCTGCAGCAGGGCCTGCACGCCGGGCTTGGGCTGGATGGTGTCGCGATAACGCGGCAGCGCGTAGGCGTCCAGCTCGCGCCGGATCTCCTGCAGGGTCATGCGCAGGCCCAGCTGATGAATGAAATAATCCGCCGCACCGGTATCGCCCAGCGGCGTGATGGTACGAATGACATCGGGCGGGTACGCCACCCCGTGCGCCTGCAGCAGGTGCAGCATTTTACCGGCCCAATCCGGCATGGAATCCATCAGGGTACCGTCAAAATCAAAAATGGCCCCCTCGATCTCCGCTTCAATTCCGGGTATGCGCATAGCTTCTGTTCCTTTCTCTCGCGGCCCGACGCCGGGCGCGCGCTTTGGCCTTATTGTAGCACAACCGCCCGGAAAATAAAAGAGAAGCCGCCGCACATTCCGTGCGGCGGCTGTTATGCTTTTCACTGTCGGCTGCTCAGGCCCGCGAGCCGTCGCTGCCCGGCGTGGGATCCGGTTCGGGATCCGGCGGCAGCGGCGTACCGGTATCGGAGGAAGAGCTGCTGCTCGCCGAGGAGGAGCTGCTGGGGGTCGGGTCGGGCGCCGGGGTACTGGAGGAGGAGCTTTGCTCCGCCTCAAAGTGGGCGATGACCTCCAGATTCTGGTTGATGGGCACCGTGGTCGTCAGCTTGTCGTCATAATTCTGACCGTTGACCTCCCAATAACGGAACACATACCCGGCGGCCGGGGTGGCCGTCACCGTCAGCGTGCCGTTGCTGGAGCTGTAGTCGACCGAGCAGCCCGGCGTACCGTCCGTGCGCACATTGGTGGTGTAAGCAATGTGCTGGAAAACGGCGGTGATCTCTACCGAGGCCTGCGGTGTATAGGTGAAATCGGCCTGTGTGGAAAGGATCACGTCGGCGTTGTTCTCGCGCACGCTCCAGCCCACAAACTCATATTCACCGGCGTAGCTTTCATTGACGCGGGCATACAGCTGCACCGTTTTGCCGCGCTCGACATTGGTTTCGGTGTACAGGCTGCTGCCGTCGCGAATGCCGGCGGTGCCCACAGTCTTGTCGCTGCTTTTCACCTTGATGAGGTAGCCGCTTTTGACGAAATTGGCGGTGACGATCACCTTTTCCACGCCAAACCCGGCCGGGGAAACAAAGGTCAGCGTATCGCTGTTGACATCCTCAATGCGGCCGACGGTGCAGCTCCAGTAGGCAAAGGTATAACCCTCCTTCGCCACTGCCTTGACGGTGGTGCACTCCTTGCCCTCCGGCACGATCTGCTTTGTCTCGCCGCTCAGCTCGCCCATCTGCGAGTCGTTGACCGAGAAAACGATCTCGATGCCCTCTTCCTTTTTCGAGGAGGAGCCGCTGCCGGAAACGGTGTTGGTATAGGGACGCTCGTTGGTGATGGAATACGGCTGCGTTTCGTCGCGATCCGGCACCGGGGTAAGGGTCGGGCGGCGATCCTCCGTCACATAGGCGTGTGTACGCACATAGTCAAACAGCGCGTTGACCGCAGGCTGCGACAGATGGATACCGTCCGAAACGGTATAGCCGTCCTTGGCAAAGCCGGTATCGGGATCCTTGAGCACCTCGCTGGTGTTGAGGAACTTGCATCCGCGCTCCTCGGCCAGCTCGGCCAGCGCCTGGTTGAAGCTGTCGATCACCGTCATGGTGATGGACTGGTTTTCATGGTAGCGGCCCACCGGCGGCACCGCGCTGATGATGATATCGGCATAAGGATAAGCCTGCTCGATGGCATCCAGGATCTGGCCGTATTGCTCGGTCATATAATCGGCCGTCCACGAGCCGCCCGCATTGTTGGTGCCGAAGCCGATGATGATGCGCTGCGGCTGCATGATGCGAACCGCCTCGGGAATGGTGACAGCCTCGCTGTAGCCCTTGAACTTGACGCACTTTTCCGTCAGGACGTTCTGCATCCCCATGCCGGTAATGCCGATGTCATTGGCCAGCGTCGTCTTGCCGTAGATCATATAACGGTAGGTGTTGCTGTCGCCGATGAACAGAGTGTTTTTGACATACTCCTCCCCTGCGTCATCGGTCACCGGCAGAATGGTGGAGGAGTACTTTTCCACATCCAGCGTATATTCGTCTTTGTTGTAGTCCTTTTCTTCCACCACGCTGCCTGAGACATCGCCCGAGCCGGAGTTGTCGCCCTGCCCGTCGCCGGGCCGGTTTTTGTTGAAAAAGATGACGACCGTCAAAAGGACTGCCAGCAGGATCACCAGCGCGACCCCGCCGACGATCAGCAGCATCTGCCTGCTTTCGCCGTTCTGGCGTGCGCGCTGCTGTCGGCCAGGCTGTCGTTCCGTTCTACTCATCGTTTGTTCTTCTCCAGTAATGCTTTGATTTTTTCATGTGGGTCGATGATCTGGCCCACCGACACGTTGTGGTTGAGCGCCGCGATAAAATAAGCGATGTATTTGGAGACGTCCACTTTGTGGAACCACTCGCGCTCATCCAGTTCGGGGCGCAGATAGGTGAGGTTGGTGCCGAACACGCCGTCGATCACTCCGTCGGCAAAGGCGGCATCGAACGCATCCAGGCCATTGGTGAAGATGCTGTAGGTCGCATAAGTATAAATGTGGCGGGCCTTCTGCTTTTTCAGGGCATAGGCGATATCCAGCATGCTTTCGCCGGAGGAGATGATGTCGTCGGCGATGAAAACATCCTTGCCCTCGACGCTGTTGCCCAGATACTCGTGCGCAACGATGGGATTGCGGCCGTTGACCACGCGTGAATAATCACGCCGTTTATAGAACATGCCCAGATCGACGCCCAAAACGCTGGAATAGTACATATTGCGGTTCATGGCGCCCTCGTCGGGGCTGACCACCATGAAATGGTCGCGATCCAGCTGCAGATCCGGCAGATCGCGCATCATCTTTTTCAGCACCTGATAGGTAGGCATCACGTTGTCGATGCTCATCAGCGGCACGGCGTTCTGCACGCGGGGGTCGTGCGCATCAAAGGTGATGATGTTGCTGACGCCCATGCTGTGCAGCTCCTGCAAAGCGGCGGCGCAGTCAAGGCTTTCGCGGTAGTTGCGGCGATGCTGACGGCTGCCGTACAGAATGGGCATGATGACCGTCAGGCGGGCCGCCTTGCCGTTGGCCGCCTGGATCAGACGCTTCAGATCCTGAAAATGATCATCCGGCGACATGCTGTTCTGTTCGCCGAACATGTTGTATTTAACGCTGTAGTTGCCGACGTCGACCAGCAAAAACAGATCGCGGCCGCGCACGGTATCCCTAATCATCCCCTTGCCGTCGCCGGAGGAAAAGCGAGGGCACTCGCTGGGGATGATAAACGTTTCGCGGGGGTTGCCGCCCTCGGCCGCCCAATGCGTAAGATGGTAGTTGACCTTTTCGCCCAGCTCAGCCGCGCCCTTGGTCACGATCAGGCCCAGATCCTGTGTGCCGGTGCAGTTCTGCTGCGTAAAAAACTCCTGGACATTTTTGGTACTCATACGGTTGACTTCCTCCTGCTTTTCCGAATTGTTCCTCATCATATTTATGCTCCTTCGGCGCGGCAATTTTCACCGCCGCCCGCCAAAAGAGGCTGGCAACAATATAGTATACACGATTTGAAACGGAAAAGGAATATTTCCTGCGCAAATTACGTTCAAAATTTGCAAGTCCAAGCCGTAGAAAATGACATTTTTCCCAGAAAACCGTTTTTTATCTTTCTGTCGGGGCCGCAGCCGCCCGGGTGTCAGGCCCAGAAGTGGGTAAACCCGGCCGCTCTGGCCGCCGACTGCCACGCCGACGCCTGCGCGTCATCCTGCGCCAGCGCGGCGGTGTTCAGCCCCAGACGCACCGTGCCCGCCTGCGCGGCCGCCGCCGCAAAGGCCGCAAGCTCCGGCGGCTGTTCGTCGGCCGCTGCCGTCAGCAGCACCCGCTGCGCGCCGCAGGCCGCCGCACCGTCGCCGTACACCATTGCATCCGCCCCGTCGGCAGCCGCAGACGGCCACTCAAACCAGGCGCGCGCACCCGCCTTTTCCACGGCGCTCTCCCAAAGGGCAACGCACTCCCGCAGGCACTGCGTACGGGTGACCGTCGCCGCGCCCTCGCCGTAATAACAGACCTCCAGCGCATAGCCGGAGGGGAACTGCACCCCGCTGAACACCACATCCGCGATCCCCAGACCGGCCAGCTCCTCCGCCAGCCCCTGCACATACTGCCGGGCCGTCTGGCTGTAGGGGTTCAGCCATGGCTTACCGCCCAGCTCGGCCGAGCTGTCCAGCCACAGAATGCCCTCCTGCTGGTACTGCACGGCTGCGCTGCGGTCGGCATAGGCCGCCAGCGGGTCGCGGAACGCATACAGCCGCGCGCAAGGCGTCAGGCCGTATTCCCCGCACAGGCGCACAAACAGCGGCACATCTACCTGTGCGCGCACCGCATCGGCCGTGGCCGCCAGCGTGCTGTCCGTCGCATAATACACCGTGCCGCTCTCGTCCTTCAAGGTCAGCAGCGCGTGATCTGCCCCTGCGGCAGCCAGCGCCGAAAGCGTGCTGCGCAGCGTCTGCTCCTCCTGCAGGGCGCTGCGGTCCACCTCGGCCCAGACGCCCGACGCATCGGTCTGCACCGGTTCCTCCACAGGCGGCTGCTCGAGCTGCTCAGGCTGTTCCGTCGGCGTCTGCTGCTCTGACTGCGAAAGGCTTTCGGAGGAGGAGTCCTCCCCACGCACCGAAAAATGGCGGTACCACAGGCCGGTCACGGCATCAATACAGCGCGGTGCGGCAAACCAGCCCAGCGCAAAAACCGCCGCCGCGGCCAGCAGGCCCAGCAGCACCCGGCCCAGACGGGGACGGTGCAGCCGACCGCTGACATTGGAATAATGTTTGATTTTGACCGGTCTGCGTGCCATACCGAACCTCCCTGTACGCATTTGCCGCCCGCCTGCGGCCAAAAGACGGCGCTAACATGGAAACGCCGTTCGACGTATTATCCCTTCACTTTTTTATCAGACAGCCAGACTATGACCGGTAAAGCCATAGATCATCAGCGACAAAATGCCCAGATATACCAGCGTGGCAGGCAACCCGCGAAAGCTGACCGGCAGATCGGCGCTTTTCAGCTTGCGGTTGCCCTCGCTCAGCAGCAGGATGGCCGCCATAAAGCCCAGCGCTGAACCAAGGCTGAACGCCAGCGTCTGCCACAGCGTATAGTTCTGCGCACCCGTCAGCAGCAGCGTGCCCATAATGCAGCAGTTGTATGCGGCAATGGGCAGCTGACGCACCACCCGGCGGGCAAGCTCGCCGGGAAACAGCTCGACCACCAGAAGAAACACCACAAAAAACGTCAGGCTGACGCACACCACCAGCACCAGTGGCCGGAAATGCGTGCGCAGGCTGCCCAGCAGCGGCAGCACCCAGCGGTTGGCCGCCCAGCCGACCACCCCGGAAAGCAGCTGCACCGTCAACAGCAGCAGCGAAAAAATACCGGTGTCGCCATCCTCATCATTGATGAGCTTTGTCAGGCGCGAGGAGCCCAGTGCGCGCCCCAGCACGGCGTTCTGCGAAAACATGGCATAGACGGCGTACAGCACAAACGCGCCGACGCTGCCCGTAAAAATGGAATTGGCACTTGTCATTGCTTTTTTGCCTCCGCCTTAAAACATTTGACGGCGCTGCGCCACAAAGCCATCAGCACGCCCACCAGAATAAAGCCGCCGCCGATGAGCCCCACATAGGGCACGGGCGCAACGGCAAAAACCGTGCGGCCGAAAAAGGTGCCCGCGCCCAGCAGCTCCCGCAGGGCGGCCACCACAAACAGCACGACCAGAAAGCCCAGCGTGGTGACAAGCCCCTTGGAGGCCGCCGTCCGCACCTGCTCGGTGCCGCTGCGGCCGTATCGCTTGATGATCAGGGGCTCCATCACCAGCAGGGGCAGATACAGCCCGATGGACTGCGTGGGCAGGCGGAACACATCCACGATCAGCCAGCTGACCAGCGCATACGCCAGCGCGCTGGTGATGGCATAGGCCACGGCGCGGAAGCGGAAGTGCGTGCTGCGGCTGAGCAGCGCCGCCACAATGCGCGTTGGGGTCAGCAGCAGCGTTACCGCCAGCGCCATGATGCAGGCGCTGCGCATGCTGGTGCCCACCGCCACGATGGGCACCAGCCCCAGCCCCTGCATGATGACCGGGTTGTTGATAAAAATGCGGTCACGGTGCTCCAGCACATCCATATTGATCGCATAATAGCTTTTCAGTTTGTCCATCATACGGCCTGTTCCTCCCTGGACTGTTTTTTCCGCCGGGAAAACAATGCCGACGCCCGCGCACGCAGGAAGCCGTCTACCCGATCCAGCGTGCCGGAAAGCGCGTTGCCCCACAGCACGCCGAAGCAGACGCCGTAGGGATATGAGCTGTAATATTGATATACCACCGTCAGCACGCCGACCAGCAGGCCGTACAGAATGCGCGCCGACAGGCCGCGCGGGGCCGTGACCTCATCCTGCAGCAGAAACACCATGCCGAACGCCAGGCCGCCCACCAGCAGCTCCATCTGCAGCAGGCGCGAGCCGCTGACGCCGGACACCCGCGGAAACCAGTGCAGCAGCGCCGTGCACGCCGCCAGAAAAGAGAGCGGCATGGCCAGCTCGAACCGACGCACGGCAAGCAGCAGCAGGCCGCAGGCCAGTACCACCAGCGTGGCGGTGACGCCCAGCGGCCCGGCAAAGTTGCCCAGCACCATATTGATGGTGCTGATGTTGGGCAGGCCCGCCAGCTTAAGCGTGGTAGCCGGGGCCTCGGCCGGGGCAAAGGTCACTGTATTGGTCAGCGCCAGACGGGTGAACGGCGCGGGAAAGGTGAGCATCTGCGCCGGCCAGCTGACCACGGCGATCACATAGCCCAGCGCGGTGGGATGGAACGGGTAGCTTTGCGAGCCGCCGAACAGATGCTTGCCCACCAGAATGGCCGTGGCCGTCGTGGCCGCCACAATGGCATAGGAAATACTTGCCGGCATCAGGCAGACCAGCAGCACCGCAAACAGCGGGCTGGAAACGTCGCCCGGCTGCCAGGCGCGGCGGCGCAGCCCCGCCGCCAGTACATCGCACAGCACGGCCGTAACGACCGCCACGGCGCACAGCACCAGCGGGCGCGGCCCATACCAATAAACCGCCATCACCAGCAGCGGGCACACCGCCGCCAGCCGGGCGGCGGTGTTGGCGCGAAGCCGTCCGGCCTCTGTCTGCAGCGACAGTTTTTTTACATTGCTCATAAAGGTTGCTTCCATTTCCTTGTGTGATTTTTTGCGGCGGCAGGCTCAGCCGCGCAGCGCGGCAATGGCCGCTGCGGCATCCGGCGCGCCGAACACGGCGCTGCCCGCCACCAGTACGTCCGCACCGGCCCTGCGGCACAGGGCCGCCGTTTCGGCGTTGACCCCGCCGTCCACCTGAATGCGGTAGGAAAGCCCGCGCGCACGGCGCAGGGCGGCCAGTTCTTCCACCTTGGCCAGCTGCTGCGGCAAAAACGCCTGTCCGCCAAAGCCCGGCTCGACCGTCATCACCAGCACCATATCGGCCGAGGCCAGAAACGGCGCGGCCGCAGCGGCAGGCGTGGCAGGCTTGAGCACCAGCCCCGCCCGGCAGCCGACTGCATGAATGGCATCCAGCGTCTGCTGCACCGGGCTGGAGGCCTCGAGATGGAACGAGATCCAGTCGGCTCCCGCGGCGGCAAACTGCTCGATATACAAATGCGGCCGCTGCAGCATCAGGTGCACGTCGTAAACGGCATCCACCGCACGGTGCAGGCATTTCAGCACCGGAATGCCCAGCGACAGGTTCGGCACAAAGCAGCCGTCCATCACATCAATGTGCAGCCAGTCTGCCCCGGCCTGCAGCACGCGGCGGCAATCCTGCCCGAGAGCGGCAAAATCCGCCGAGAGAATGGACGGGGCGATCAGAGTGTGTGAGTCGGGCTGCAGGTTCATGGGGGTTCCTCCTGTCTATGGCAGCGCGGCCGGGCCGCGCAAAAGCGCAGAATCGTTCCGCCGCCGCCCCAAAGCGGCGGCGCGCGGGCCCATACAGTCGACGTATAGGTAACAAAAGTATAACAAACAGAATGTGAAAATGCAAGGGAAAAGCCGTATTTCCGACCGGATAGGGTGAATTTTCCACACAAAACACAACTCCGGCAAGGGCACATGCCCCACCGGAGTGAAGTCGTTTTTTCGTTTTTCGGACCTGTGGCTGAGCCTGTCAGCCGCCCGCGCGGGAATCCAACAGCAAAATATCCGCCTCGATCACTGATTGATCGTATGTGTGCAGAAACTCCATGCGGATGGTATCGCCCGGCCGGAACTGGCGCAGCTGTTCAGAGAGGTCATCCAGCGTGGTAAGCGTCACCCCGTTGGCCGTCAGAATAACGTCGCCCGCCGCGATGCCGTGATTGAGCAGGTCGCTGTAATCCTGAATGGAGGCGATGTACAGGCCCTGGCTGGGCAGCCCGTTTGCCGGGCCGTTGGAAGCATCCAGCGCAATGACCGTAATGCCCAGCACGGCGCGATCCCGCACATAGCCGTACTGGATGAGGTTGTCAATGATGGGCTGCGCCTCGTTCACCGGAATGGCAAAGCCGATGCCCTCGTACCCGGTACGGACGATCTTGGAGGAGTTGATGCCGATCACCTGTCCCCAGACGTTGAGCAGCGGCCCGCCCGAGTTGCCGGGGTTGATGGCGGCATCCGTCTGCAGGGCCGTCAGCACCGCCGTGCTGCCGTCGGAGAGGGTAAAGGGGATCTCACGGTTTTTGCCCGAGATGATGCCCTGTGAAACGCTGCCCGTCAACCCGCCGGGGTTGCCGATGGCAATGGCACGCTCGCCCACCACGACCTGGTCGGAGTTGCCGAACTGCGCGGGCTGCAGCCCCTCCGCATTGATCTTGATGACCGCGAGGTCGGTCTTTTCGTCATAGCCCAGCACCTTGGCGGTGTACCGCGTTTCGTCGCGCAGCACCACGGTCAGGCCGGTGGCGTCGGCCACCACATGCGCATTGGTCACAATGTGGCCGTCCTCGCTCATGACAATGCCCGTTCCCGCGCCCACGGGGTCAATGCCGGTGCCGTCGTACACCAGAATGCCCACCACGCTGTCCTGCACCTGATCCACAATATACTGCGTGGTATAGCCGTTTTCCTCCTGCGGCACATCGTACACCTGCAGGCGGGTTCTGTCGTCGCCCGGCTCCACCGGGCGCTGCTCGTCCTCCTGCACGCCGGGGCCGGGCATGGGCAGGGTCGCCGCATTGTTCTGCCCGGCATGGGCGATCAGTGCACTGAGCATCAGCAGGCAGGCAAGGCACAGGGACATCAGGCAGACGCCGATGCACAGGCCCCAGCCCCAGCTCTTTTTTGGGGGACGGACGTGCCGTGGGTTGTCATCGCTGCCGTCGTCCGGCGCCTCGCAGCACACGTTCTCCGGCCGGAAGATCGAGGCCTTTTCTCCCGCCTGCTTTTCTGCGTCCTGCGCCGCGCCGGGCTGCTCCGCCGTGCCGTGGGCCGCATTCTCCGGCGTGTCCGCAGCCGCCCCGACGGCCGCCGCTTTTGGTGCGGCATTGGCCGCTTCGCCGTCGGTCTCCGGGTCCTCCCCGGCGGGTGCGGCTGCATCCGTGGGCTGCGCGGCCGTCGGCCGGTTATCGGCTGGCTGCTCCGGGGCCTGCGCTGCGGTCGGCGCGGCATTCTCCGCAATCTTCGCCGCGGCAGCATCTGCCGCAACCGTCATCGCCGCATCGTACCCGGGCACAGCCTCACTCGGCGGCAGATCATTCGCCTTCGGCGGCTGCGGCCCGCCCAGGCCGTTTTCCAATACTTCTTCTAACATGTTGCTCTCCTCCTGCGTGCGCCGCCTGCGGCGGACGGTCAACGCCCTTTCATGCGGAATTTGCTCAGGCTGTATTTGCCGGTGCGCTCCTTTTTGGGGGGCGAAAGCTCCGGCCGGCCCTGCGGCAGGTCAAAGGTGAACGCCGTCCAGCTGGCCGAGTCGCTGTCGGCCCGGATGCTGCCGCCGCTGACCCCGATGAGCACCTTACTGATGTGCATGCCAAGCCCCGCCCCGCCCGCATGCAGGCCGCGGCTTTTGTCGCCCTTATAGAAGCGGTCAAACAGCAGGGGCAGCTGCTCGGCCGGTACCCCCTCGCCGGTATTGCGGATGGTGACATACACCCTGTCCTTGTCGGTATTGACCGACAGGTCGATCCTCCCGCCCGGCGGGGTAAACTTGATGGCGTTATCTACAATGTTGTACACCACCTGATAGATGAGGTCGCTGTCGGCATACACCAGCGTGCGCTGCGGCACATAGCCGCCCACGCCGATGCGCCCCTCCGTCAGGCGCTGCTCGTTGTTCATCAGCACCGCGCCCAGCGTCTCCCAGATGTCGTAATTTTTGGCGTTGACGACATACTCGCCCGCCTCCAGCTTGGTGATATCCAGCATGCTCTGGATGAGCCGGGTCAGCCGCCCGACCTCGTCGCTGACCAGCCCCAGATAGTGCGGGTACCGGTCGGGCGGGATCACCCCGTCCAGCATGCCGTCCACAAAGCCCTTGATGCTGGTCATGGGGGTGCGCAGCTCGTGCGCAATGTTGCCCATGAAGCTTTGCCGCGAACGGTCGATGGCCTCCAGGTTGGCCGCCATGGTATTGAAATTCTGCGCCAGCTGCGCCACCTCGTCGTTGCCGCCGTTTTTCAGCGAGATGCGGGTGCTGAAATCGCCCCGGCCGAAGCGGTCGGCCGCCTGCGAGATCTGCGAAAGCGGGCCGCTGATGCGCTGGGCCGTCGCCATGGCCATGGCCGCGCTGACCAGCAGCATCAGCACGCTGGCCCAGCCAAAGGCGAACACCAGGTCGGAAAAATAGCCGCGGAAGCGGCCCGCATCCGACAGCGCCAGCAGGTACCCGCCGCCGCCCACCGACTGAAAGCGGCTGCCCACCACATAGTAGCGGCGGCTGAGCAGCCCATCCAGATTGGAGGGGTGCTGCAGCGACACGCAGTCGTCAGTCTCCATACCGGCGTCGATCTTCTGCATGACGTCCACGGACAGCCGGTCGCCCTGCAGCTGCACCCCCGCGCTGTGGTAAAGAATGTTGCCGTCGACATCCGTCACCAGCAGCGTGCTGCCCGTGATCTCGCCCGCCAGGTCGGCCGAGCGGTTGAGCACCGCCTCCATCACCTGGCTTCCGGCATCCGTCGTCTCGGCCACCGTCATGACCTTGCTGACGCTTTGAACGGCCGCGCTGAGGTTCGCCCGGTTTTCACTGCGGAAATACTGGCTGACCAGCGTCAGAAAGATAGCCGCCAGCAGTACCATGCTGCTGATGACCACCAGCGAGACCGATTTGAAATAGCGCCGCGCGATGCTGCGCTTTTGTGCCGTGCGTTTCATGTTTTATCAGCCCTGCTCCAGCGATTCAAACTTGTAGCCCACGCCCCAGACGGTTTTCAGGCTCCATTTGTCGCTGACGCCCTCCAGCTTTTCCCTCAGGCGCTTGACGTGCACATCAATGGTGCGGCTGTCGCCGTAATAATCAAAGCCCCACACCTCGTCCAGCAGCTGGTTGCGGGTGTACACCCGGTTGGGGTGCGACGCCAGAAAATACAGCAGCTCCATCTCCTTGGGCGGCGCCTCCACCACCTTGCCGTCAATGCGCAGCTCATAGCGGTTCAGGTCGATGCGCAGCTTGTCAAACTCGACAATGTTCTCCGCCGGGGCATCCTTTTCCTTTGCGCCCTCCTGATAGCGGCGCAGCACCGCCTTGATGCGGGCCACCACCTCCTTGGTATCAAACGGCTTGACCACATAGTCGTCCGCGCCAAGCTCCAGCCCCAGCACCTTGTCAAAGGTCTCGCCGCGGGCCGTCAGCATGATGACGGGCACCTTGCTTTTTTCGCGCAGGCGGCGGCAGGTCTCCCAGCCGTCCACCCGCGGCATCATCACATCCAGCAGCACCAACGACGGCTGCTCCTTATCAAACATCTCCAGCGCCTGCTCGCCGTCGTAGGCCTGCACCGTTTCAAAATCTTCCTTTTCCAGATAAAGACGCAGCAGCTCGCAGATGTTTTTGTCGTCATCCACGATCATGATTTTCTGTTTTGCCATGGAAATTTCTCCTTTCGCAGCCGCCTGCGCCGCGCGCAGGCTCTCCTTTTTCATTGTAGCGGAAAGTTGTGAACAAAAAAAGCGGCAGTGGCAAAAAACACGCGGTCTTACCGGCGCTGACGGCCCTTTTTCCAGTTGGTCCACAGCGGCAGCGGCCCGCGGTACACCGCACTGGCCGTCGGGCCCAGCTGCTGGTCCAGATGATAGCGGCCAAAGCACCACTTCTGATACGACACGTTTTTCATCAGGCCGTCCAGATACAGCTCCAGTGCGTTTTCCTCATACAGCACGCTGTCGCGGTTGAGCTTGAGGAACCGCAGCAGGCGGGTGGGGCCGTCGTGCGTCAGAATAAAATCGACCCGGTTCTGGCAGGCGGCCAGCGATGCGTCGCAGCGGGCGTAATCCTCCGGGCCGGGCAGCTCCTGCGGCCACCAGGTGATCCCCTCCTGCCGGGCCTCGCGGTCAAGGCTTTCGCCGCCGCCAAAGGCCAGCAGCGTATGCTTTTCGATGGTGTAGACCGCCCCGCGCTGCAGCCGGTACAGCCGGGGGCCCAGCTGCCACGCCTGCGCGCCCGCGTACTCCACCTGCGGGTAAGCGGCCAGACGGTCAAAATTTTCATGGCTGCCGTCCAGAAACAGCAGCTGATATCTGCGGCGGCCCAGCCATTTCAGCGCGCGCCGCTCGGCGGGGCTGTCATCCCACACAAAGCCGAAATCGCCCAGGACGATCAGCGTATCGCTGCGCCGCAGCCGCCGCACCGCCGGGGCGCGGAAGCGCGAAAGGTCGCCGTGGGTGTCGCTCATCACATAGATCATTGGGCAATTCTCCTGTATTTGCACCGGCCCCAGCGAAAAAATGCGGCGGTTTTCCGCTTTTTTTTTGCCGGAGGATATGGTAAAATGTAGAGAAAGCGCCGCGCCGCATCGTTTTTTCAAACGCGGGGCCGGACAGGCCGCCCGGCGGCCGCAGGCGCAGACGCTGTACGCTTTTATGATAGCATATTCCGGGAAAGGGGGCAAGGCCGTCCCATGCGAAAGCTTCAAAAAAAGATCCTGCTGTGTTTTCTGGTGCTGGCAGGGCTGTCCTGCCTGTTTGCGGGCAGCGCCTCGGCCGCCTTCACTCCCCCCTTTGATGTCAATGCCGAGGAAGTGTACATGGTCAACCTGGACACCGGCGTGGTGGTCTATGCCAAAAACGAGACCACGCCGCGCGCCCCTGCCAGCCTGACCAAAATGATGACCAGCCTTCTGCTGCTGGAAAACGTTTCCGACCTGGACGGCACGCAGGTCACAGCCCCGGGCTATGTGTTTGACGAGCTGTACGGCCTGGGCGGCTCGACGGCGGACATCCGCCCCTATGAAACGGTGACCGCCCGCACTCTGCTGTACGCCATGCTGCTGCCCAGCGCCAACGAGGCCGCCAATATCACGGCCGATTATCTGGGCAACGGCAACCTGGAGAATTTCTACTATACCATGAACGCCCGCGCCAAGCAGCTTGGCTGTGTCAACACCAATTTCACCAACGCACACGGGCTGTTCGGCATGGAAAACGATCATTATTCCTGCGCGTATGATATGTACCTGATCGGCAAGGCCTGCTATGAGACGCCCGGCTTTATGGAGGCGGCAAGCAGCGAAAGGTACGATATGCCGTTCACCAACTATCACTCGACGCCGGAGTATGCCTCTTACCCCGACGCGGCCTATATCATCTACACCACCAACGCACTGCAGCGGCCCTCTTCGCCGCTGTACCGCAGCGACGTGCACGGGCTGAAGACCGGCAGCACGCCGGAGGCCGGATACAATCTGGTCTCCTCCGCCACCAAAAACGGCGAAACCTATCTGCTGGTGGTGATGGGCACGCCGTATGAAAAGGACGAATACGGCTACGGACTGGCCTTTTCGGTCTCCAGCCAGCTGTACGACTGGGCATTTGACAATTTCAGCGTTTCGCCCGCGCTGGATACCACGCAGCCGCTGCAGGAGGTCTCCGTCAAATACGGCGCCTCTGCCGATACGGTGCTGCTGTACCCGGAGGAGTCGTTTACCACGCTGCTGCCGGATGAGGCGGACGAGACCGTGCTGCAGAAAACCTACCTGCTGCCCGACAGCGTGGCGGCCCCCATCCATGAGGGTGACGTGATCGGCGCCGTCCGGCTGAGCCTTGCCGGAGAGGAGCTGGGCACCGTCGCACTGGTCAGCCACAGCAATATTGAACGCAGCGAGCTGCTGTACACCGTCGCCCAGATCAAAGGCTTTGTCAGCAGCCTGTACTTCCGCACGGTGGTGGTGCTGCTGGCCGTGCTGATCGTCGGCTATGCGCTGGCCATGCGGCGGCTGCAGCGCCGTCACCGCATGCGCACCACACGCGAGAGCACGGCGGAGGAGGAGCCGCCGCGGCCCTCCCGCCGCGGCAGGCCGCGGCGCTGACGCCCAGGATAACGGTCACCCGCACAAAGGCCGACGTCGGCGGCAGGTATGCCGCCGGGCGGGGCTGGTGTGCTTTTTTCCAAGCCCGGCGGCAGCCCGGCTTTTGGCTTTTGCAAGACAAGGAGCATTCGTATGTATGTAAGCGACGAACGGAACATGACCCTGCTGATGGACTTTTACGAGCTGACCATGGCGTCGGGCTATTTTGATGCCGGGCGCACCGAGGAGATCGCCGTATTCGATATGTTTTTCCGGCGCATTCCCGACGGCGGCGGCTTTGCCATCACCGCCGGTCTGGCGCAGTTTATCGAGTGCGTGGACAACTTCCGCTTTACGCCCGGCGACATTGACTATCTGCGCGGCAAGGGCATTTTCAGCGAGGCTTTTCTGAATTATCTGGCCGATTTTCACTTTGCCTGCAACATCTGGGCCATCGAGGAGGGCACGCCGGTCTTCCCGGGTGAGCCCATCGTCACCGTCGAGGGTCCGGCCATCCAGGCGCAGCTGCTGGAAACCATGCTGCTGGTCACCTTCAACCACCAGTCGCTGATCGCCACCAAATCCAACCGCATCGTGCGCGCCGCACAGGGCCGCCCCATCATGGAGTTCGGCTCGCGCCGGGCACAAAGCTATGACGCCGCCGTGCTGGGCGCGCGCGCCAGCTATATTGCCGGCTGCAGCGGCACGGCCTGCGTGCTGGCCGACCGCGCCTTCGGCATTCCGGCGCTGGGCACCATGGCCCACAGCTGGGTGCAGATGTTTGACAGCGAGTACGAGGCGTTTGCCGCCTACGCCCGGCGCTACCCCGACAACTGCATGCTGCTGGTGGATACCTACAACGTGCTGAAAAGCGGCGTGCCCAACGCCATCCGCGTGTTCGACGAGATCCTCAAGCCCATGGGCATCCGGCCCAAGGGCATCCGCATCGACTCGGGCGACATCGCCTATCTTTCCAAAAAAGCCCGCCGCATGCTGGATGCCGCCGGTTACCCCGACGCCGGCATCTGCGCCTCCAACAGCCTGGATGAGTACATCATCCGCGACCTGATCGTACAGGGGGCCTGCGTGGACAGCTTCGGCGTGGGCGAAAACCTCATCACCGCCAAAAGCGACCCGGTGTTCGGCGGGGTGTACAAGCTGGTCGCCACCCGCGAGGGCGGCGTTTACACGCCGAAGATCAAGGTCAGCGAATCCATCGAAAAGCTGACCACGCCGCACCTGAAAAAGCTGTGGCGCATTTATGACAACGAGACCGGCAAGGCCATGGCCGACTACATCACCATTTATGACGAAACGGTGGACTGCAGCAACGGCATTGAGCTGTTTGATCCCAACGAGACCTGGAAACGCCGCACCTTTACCGATGTGCACTGCAAGCTGCTGCAGACGCAGATCTACGCCGACGGCCAGCGGGTGTACGAATCGCCCAGCCTGCCCGAAATTCGCGCTTACTGCGCCGCCCAGATCAACACCCTGTGGGATGAGGTCATCCGCTTTGAAAACCCGCACCGGTATTATGTCGACCTGTCGCAGCGCCTGTGGGAGGAGCGTCAGCGCCTGCTGATGGAGACCCAAAAGCTGTCGCAGCAGACAAAATAAACCCTTTACAGCCCGTGACCGCCCATGCCTTCACGGGCTGTTCTTTCCCCCGTGTACCCTGCCGACGGCCGCGCGGCCATGCTGCGCGGCGGAAGGCTTCTTTCCCGTCAGTCCTGTATGTTTATCAAACGAGGTCCTGCCGTCATGTCGTTTTCGTTTTCTGTCGTCTGCGCATACAGTGCCCGCGCGCGGCAGCGCGCCCTGCGCGCCGCCGTGCGGCGCGGCGACGCTTTTTTGCTGCTTGCGCCGCAGGAGGCCCGGCTTTCGGATGCCGTGCTGGAGGCTCTGCAGGCGGCGGCCGAGGCCGCCGCACCGGATGTGGCCGCGCTGGCCCTGCGGGTGCTGCCCGACGGCCCAGACTGGCACTGCGATCCCGTCCGGCTGGAAAGCGACTGCATCACGCTGGAGGGGGTGCTGCTGCGCTGCGCCGCCCTGCGCGCCGTCGGCGGCTTTGACCCGCGCCTGAGCGGTGAGGCCGCCGACGCCGACGTGTGCTGGCGGCTGCGCGGGGCCGGGTATCGCCTGCTGTACTGCCCGCAGCTGGAGGTGTGGAAGGAAGCACCCGCCCCCCCAAGCGACGCCCTGGCCGATTATTGCCGCGACACGGCCAGCGCCTGCGTGCTGCAGGCCAAATACGGCGGCCTGCACCGCGGGCTGCAGACCCTGTGCGAGACCGTCCGCGCCCCGCGGCATTTTCCGGGGGTGCGCCGCGCGCTGCTGAAGGCGCTGCCCGGCTGCCTGCTGCACGCATTTGCCGCCGCCTGCCGCCCAGCCCCGCCCGCCGCACGCGCCCTTGCCGCGCAAAACGGCTGGCAAAGGCTGCGGCGCGGCCGCTGCCTGCTGACGCCGGAGGCCCGCGCCATTCTGAAGGCGCGGCAGCCGCTTGTCAGTATTGTGGTGCGCACCTGCGGCCGTCCCGATACCCTGCGCGAAACGCTGAAATGCCTGTATCATCAGACCTACCGGCATTTTGAGGTGATCGTCACGGAGGACGGCCCCGCTGCGGCACAGGCCATGCTGGCCGCCGAATTTGCCGACCTTCCCATCCGGTACCTTGCCGCCGGGCAGCGGGTG
>CAKTAM010000010.1 GCA_934527255.1 uncultured Oscillospiraceae bacterium
CATGCCCCGGCTGGGGCGCTTCTGTAGCTACTACAACCACTACAACTGCTGCAAGCGCCGCAAGCAAAAGAAACGGCGGCTGCCCAACAGGCAGCAAACACCGCCGCCCGCCGCATTTTCTGCCGGAGGGCCGCTCGCCCTCTTCGGTTATGCTGCCTCTGCCGTCAACCGCCAAAAAAGCCCGCGGAAAGAGCAATTCCTTCCGCGGGTCTTTCTTGCAAATGTATGGTCGATTATTCCTCGTCGCCGTTATCGGCTTCATCGGCCTGCACAGCCTTCATCGACAGGCTGACACGCTTCTTGTCCCAATCGACATCCAGCAGCTTGACGGTGACCTCATCGCCGACATTCAGCACATCCTGCACCTTCTCGACGCGCTCTCTGCTGATCTCGGAGATGTGGACCAGGCCATCCACGCCGGGCAGAATGCGGACGAATGCGCCGAACTTGGTCAGCGAGACCACCGGAGCAGTGAACACACTGCCGATGGGATATTCGTTCTTCAGCTTCTCCCACGGGTTATCCTCGGCCTTCTTGTAGCCCAGGCTGACCTTGTTGTTCTCGCGATCCAGGCTGCGGATGTACACCTCGATGGTGTCGCCCACGCTGACCACTTCGCTGGGATGCTTGATGCGGTTCCAGGAAAGCTCGGAAATATGGACCAGACCGTCGATGCCGCCGATATCCACAAAGGCGCCGTAATTGGTCAGGCTCTTGACGATGCCGGTGTAGGTCTTGCCGACCTCGGCCTCAGCCCAGAACTTCTCGCGGGCGACCGCGTTCTTCTCTTCCAGAATAGCGCGGATAGAACCGATGACGCGGCGGCCGCTGCACTCGGTGATCTTGACCGTCTGCTTCGTTTTGACCAGAACATTCAGGTCATCGCCGCGGCGGGCCGTTGCCTGCGAAGCGGGGATGAAGATGTTCACGCCCTTATATTTGGCCTCCAGACCGCCCTTGTTCACGCCGGTGATGTTGACCTCCAGCGGAGTGCCCTCTTCACAGGCCTTGGCGACCTCTTCCTGACCGGCACGGGCTTCCAGACGCTTTTTGGACAGCTGGACCGTGCCCTCCTGATCGTTGGTCTTGATGACAACAAGGTCTAATTCGTCGCCTTTTTTCACCAAGTCCTCCATTTTTGCATTGGGGTCATCAGTCATTTCACTGATGTGGACAAAGCCTGTCGCCTTTGCGCCGATATCCACCGTGATCTCACTGGGGGAAATACCGGTCACGACACCGCGAACGACCTTGTTGCGGAATACCGGTGCCAGAGATTTTTCGAGCATTTCTTCAAAGCTCATCTCTTCTTCACGAATTGCCTCGCTCATCTTCTTACAAACCTCCTCGATAATGGACGAAGGCGTCGAAGCCCCGGCCGTGACCCCCACCCTTTGCACACCGTACAGCCACTGGGGCTGCAGTTCATCGGCGGTTTCTACGGTGACGGTGCGGGCAAACCTTTCGGCCACCCGGCACAGCTTCTGGGTATTCGAAGACTGATGGCCGCCGATCACGACCATCAGGTCGCACTCCTTGGCTAATTTTTCAGTCTCCTGCTGCCTTGTCCATGTTGCACTACATATTGTATCAAATATTTTGGAATTTGTACACACCTTTTTTGCAAACAACGTGCATTCCGACCATTTTGTAACCTGAAATGTAGTTTGAGCCACAATCATCGGATTTTTTTGTGCACTTTGTTCTTTCAAAATTGCCTGCAGCTGCTCCAGATCCGAAAAGACGCGCACTTCGCCGTCGGTATGGCCCACGATCCCCTGCACCTCCGGGTGAGAGGCATCGCCCGCCACCAGCAGAAAACGTCCTTCCTGCCCGGCCTGCCGCGCCAGCCGATGGATCTTGGCGACAAACGGGCAGGTGGCATCATGCACGACAAAGCCGCGGCGGCACAGCTCTTCCTCCACCGCCGCCGATACCCCATGACTGCGGATGACCACCTCGTACCCGGCGGGAATATCCTCAATGGAGGCAGCCGTCACCACACCCATGCTCTCCAGCCGGGCCACGCACTGCGGGTTGTGGATGAGCGGCCCCAGCGTTGCCACGCGGCGGCCCTCCTGCGCCAGCCGCTCGGTCAGCTGCACGGCGCGGCTGACCCCGAAGCAGAACCCGGCCGAAGCCGCCACACAAATCTCCATACGGTCTCCTTCCCCAGTCAGTCAGGCGCTTTTGAAGCTTCCGCCTTTTCACAGCGGGTACGCGCGGCGTTCTCCCGGCGCAGGCGCTCCATCTCCTGCGCGCAGCGCGCCTTGGCCCCGCGCAGCGCCGAGGCGGGGGGCATGTGCTCCCACTCGCCCGAAAGGCCCAACTGCTGCGGGGTGAGCGGCTGCCCGATGGCCAGCGTCACCCGCCGCCAGAAACGGGGCCTGCCATCCTGATACAGCACACGGCAGGGCACGACCGGCACATTTGCCTTGGCGGCAATGAGAAACGCCCCGCTTTTCAGCGGGCCGAGCTCGCCGGTTTTGGAGCGGGTGCCCTCCGGAAAAATGAGCACGTCGCGCCCGGCGCGCGCCTTTTCGACCGTCTGCTCGATCACGGTGGAATCGCCCCGGCCGCGGCTGACGGGTACGGCCCCCATCCGCCGGATATACCAGGTGAGAATAGGGGTGATATGAAACAGCTCCTGCTTGGCCAGAATGATGGCCTTCGGCCACGCAAAGCGTGCCAGCACCAGATAGACGATATCCGTTGCCGCCACATGGTTGCAGACCATGACATAACCGCCGCGGGGCAGGTTTTTGCGGCCCACCACACGGAAGCGGTAAAAAAGGTGCCAGATCAGCCAGGCGCCCAACAAACAGATGGTATACAGCATCAGTTCACTTTCTTTCGGATCAATTGCAGCAGCGTCTGGAAGGACTCCTCCAGATCAAGGCTTCCCGTATCGACCAGCACGGCATCCGGCGCCTGCCGCAGCGGGGTGATCTCCCGGTGCATATCCTGCCAGTCACGGCGGTTGATATCTGCCAGGATCTCCTCCAGCGTGTGCGTTTCGCCCTTTTCGGCCAGCTGAGCCAGCCGACGGGCGGCGCGCACCTCGGCGGGGGCCGTCAGGTAAATTTTCAGCGTGGCATCCGGCAGCACGACGGTGCCGATGTCGCGGCCGTCCATCAGCACATTATGCGCAGCGGCCATATCGCGCTGCAGCTGCAGCAGAAACGCCCGCACCGCCGGGTGTGCCGCCACGTTGGAGGCCGCCATGGAGACCTCCTCGGCCCGGATGGCGGAGGAGACATCCTCGCCGTTGAGCCAGACGGTCTGCACGCCGTCCACATAGCGCAGCTCCAGACGGATCTGCGGCAGCAGCGCCTGCACGGCGTCGGCATCCTTTGTCGGGCAGCCCGCCCGCAGAGCATACAGGCCAATGGCCCGGTAAAGCGCCCCGGTATCCACATACAGATAGCCCAGCTCTTTGGCCAGACGCCGGGCAAGCGTACTTTTTCCGGCCCCGCCGGGGCCGTCAATGGCAATGGAGATCATGATCATCCGCTCCTTGTTTTTTGTGTATTCGGCAGTAAACCGCTGCAGACCGACACTCCGCCTTACGGCAGATGCCGCGCCGCCGCCACCGCCGTGGAAAAGGCGATCTGCAGATTATAGCCGCCCGTAACGGCGTCCAGATCCAACACCTCGCCCGCAAAATACAGCCCCGGTATCAACCGGCTCTGCATGGTTTTGGGGTCGACCTCGCGCACATCCACTCCGCCGCTGGTAATGACCGCATGCTGCAGATCGCCCCGGCCGCCGATCTCGATGGAAAAGCACCGCAGCAGCGCCGCCAGCGCGTGCCGCTGCTCGCGGGTGACCTGCCCGATGGGCATCTGCGGCTCCACGCCCCAGCGCTCGAGAAAAACGGGAATGGCGCTTTTGGGCAGCAGATGATCCAGCGCGTGGGCACAGCTGCGCCCGGCCGCCGCCTGAAAATCGCGCTGCAGGCGGGCATCCAGCTGGCTGTCCGACAGCGCGGGCTTCCAATCGATCTCCGCCGTATAGCGGTGGCCCTGCAGCTCCCGTTCCAGGCAGGTGCTGGCCGACAGCGTCAGCGGGCCGGAAAGCCCGAAATGCGTAAACAGCAGCTCGCCCTGTTCTTCAAACACGCACCGGCCGTCGCACCGCAGGCGCAGGGTCACGTTGCGCAGCGAAAGTCCCATCATGCGCCGACAGGTGCCGCCGCGTTCCACCAGCGCCACCAGCGACGGCACCGGCGGCACAACGGTGTGCCCCAGCGCAGCCGCCATGCGGTAGCCGTCGCCCGTAGAGCCGGTAGAGGGGTACGAGCAGCCGCCCGTTGCCAGCAGCACGGCATCCGCCGTCAGCCGACGGCCGTCCGCCAGCTGCAGGCCGCAGGCGCGGCCGTCACGCACCAGCACCTGCGCGGCGCTGCCCTTTACCCACTGCGCGCCCTCGGCATAGCGCAGCAGCGCCTGCCGGATATCCTGTGCGCGGTCGCTGACCGGAAACACCCGGCGGCCGCGCTCCGTTTTGAGGGGCACGCCCAGCGTTTCGAACAATTGCATGGTATCCGATGTGTCAAACCCGCGCAGCGCACTGTACAAAAAACGCGGGTTGGCGCGCACATGCGCCAGAAAGGTGGTATTGTCACAGGCGTTGGTCACGTTGCAGCGGCCCTTGCCGGTGATGAGTATCTTCTGCGCGGGCTGCTCGCTGTGCTCCGTCAGCGTGACGGTATGCCCGTTTTCCAGTGCGGCCCCGGCCGCCATCAGCCCGGCGGCTCCCGCCCCGGCTATCAACAGATGTGACAAAAGCGTTTCCTCCGTTTTTTGCGGCGCTGCCGCTGACCGCGCACGTTTTGGAGCGCAAAAGCCAGAAGCCCTGCGCGTAGCAATCATTTTGGGGCCGGGCAGCGGAAGAATTTCTGCGCCACCCGGTTGATTAAACGGCGCGTCCTATAGTATAATACCTGTTGCAGAAGATTTTTTCAATGGCCTTTTTGTGACTTTTTTCCACAGCCGAAGCGCGGCCGCATTCGCTGCGCCGCGGCAGGGGCCCTGCCTCCCCCGCAAGAGCCGGGGAAACGGAGAGAACATGACAGACTGCATCATCATCGGCGGCGGCCCGGCAGGGCTGTCCGCCGCCATTAACCTGCGGCAGCGCGGCAGAAGCTGCCTGGTGCTGACCGGCGGCCCCGGCGCGCTGCAGAAGGCGGCGCTGGTGGATAACTGCGCCGGGCTGCCCGGCCTCAGCGGGCCGCAGCTGCTGGAGACGCTGACCGCCCATGCCCGCGCCAAGGGCGCGCAGCTGCGCACGGCACGCGTCAGCAACATTCTGCCGTTCGGCGACCGGTTCATGGTCAACGCGGACGGCGAAATTCTGGAATGCCGCGCCGTCGTTCTGGCCTGCGGCGTGGCCCGCAGCGCCGAGATCGCCGGAGAAGAGGCTTTTCTGGGCCGCGGCGTCAGCTACTGCGCCACCTGCGACGGCATGCTGTACCGGCAGCGGCGCTGCGTGGTGTGGGGGCTGAGCGATACCGCCCCGCAGGAGGCCGCTTATCTGACCGGCATTGGCGTAGAGGTGACCTATGTGGCGGCACGCCGCCCCGAAACGCTGCCGGAGAGCATTCCTTTCGTGGCAGGCGCGCTGAAGGAGATCGACGGCGGCGACACGGTGCGGCAGGCGCTTTTGAGCGACGGCCAGGCCCTGCCCTGCGACGGCGTTTTCATTCTGCGTACCGCCATTGCCCCCGCCCGCCTGCTGGAGGGCCTGGCCCTGCAGGACGGCTGCGTGGCCGTTGACCGCCGCATGGCGACCAATTTCCCCGGCGTTTTCGCCGCCGGAGACTGCACCGGCGCGCCGCTGCAGGTCAGCAAGGCACTGGGCGAGGGGCAGATCGCCGGGCTGGCCGCCGCCGAGTACTGCGCCGCGGCCGAACAACAGGCCAAGCGGTAAGCCGACGGGCGCTTTGGCGCTTTTCCGTTTTCTTTTTTGATGACAGAACACCGGCAAACGGTGTGCGGGCCACCCCCGCAGGGAGGATATTGGAATGACGACGCAAACGGATGTTCAGGCAGTGCGCACCGGCGCGCTGATCGACGGCGGACATGTTGCCTACCGCTATGAAATACGGCACCAGCAGCACCATCGCTTCCGCGATCGGGTGACTGTTTATTATGACGGCTCGCTGCTGTTTGAGCGCTACTGCTACGGCGAAAGCGCCGGGCTGACCGGCAGCTGCCGGGCCGCCGGGCTGGATGAGGAGGGCCGCCCGCAGTGGCAGACCCAGAACGTGCCGAAGGTGGTGACGGATGCGCTGCCCGCCCGGCTGGAAAGCATTGACGGCGAGACCCTGCGCTTTGCCGACAGCGAGGATGTGTGGGACTGCATTGAAAAGCTGCGCCGGGACGGCGGCTACACGCTGCTGAAAAGAAAGCTGGGGTTATCCGTTGGCAAACGATAATGTGCAAACCGGGCGGCCGCCGCTTTTTCGGCTGCGCGCGTTTACCCGGCGTGTGCAGCCCGTACCGCCGACGCCCGAACCGACGCCGGAGCTGCTGGCCGTGCCCTTTGACGGGCGCGATTTTCGCACGCTTTCGCGCCTGCTGAACGCCCGGCGGGCGGCCGATGGCTGCGCGCCGCTGACCCAGCGGCAGTGGGCCGGGCTGCGCGCCGCCGCAGAGGAAAAACGGCTGTCCTTTTTTCTGGCGCTGCTGCACGGCGAGGCCGTCGGACTGTGCGCCGTGTGCCCGGTCTACTCGGTGGAGCAATGCGCGCCGGGCGGCATGCTGGAGGCACTGTACATTCTGCCCGGCACACCGCAGCCTGAACAGGCCGAGCAGGTGCTGGTGCAGTGTGCCTGTGAGGCCATCCGCGCACAGGGCGGCACCTTTTCCGCCGTTGCCGGCGCCGGGGCGGGTGCTGCCCGGCTGCAGGCGCTTGGCTTTTGCCAGCCCTGCCCCGAAGAGCTTTTGCGCCCGCTGGAAAACACGCCGTAAGCGCCGCCGCGGCAGCCGCACCGGCCGCGCCCCGAAAATTGTGCTTGCAAAACAGGGCGCGATTGGTTACAATAGACAACGCAAGCCACCGCTGGGCGCCGCGCGCACAGCGACAGGATCGGTACCGTGCGTACCGCAGAAAGGGAGATTTTTTCAAATGGCAGAGTTCAAATATGAGATCGTCAAAAACATTGCTACGCTGTCCTCGGCAGCCAACGGCTGGCAGCGTCAGCTGAACCTGATCAGCTGGAACGACCGTGAGCCGAAGTACGACATCCGCGACTGGGCCCCGGACGGCAGCAAAATGGGCAAGGGCATTTCTCTTTCTACCGAAGAGGTCATCATGCTCAAGGAAATTCTGGACGATCTGGATCTGTAATGGCCATGGGATACAAAGAAGAGTTTCTTGCCCTGTTTGACGAGCATGTGCACCGCGAGGGCAGCGCCCAGCTGCTGGAATGGCTGCAAACGACGGATTTTTTCACCGCGCCCGCTTCCACCCGCTTTCACGGGGCCTGCGCACAGGGGCTGGTCATGCACAGTCTGAACGTTTACCGGGTGCTGCGCGGCAAGTTCTGCCGCGAGGGCGACGATCTGGAAAGCGTTGTCATCTGCTCGCTGCTGCACGATGTATGCAAGGCGAATTATTACACCGTCTCTACCCGCAATGTCAAAAACAAGGAGACCGGCCGCTGGGAAGAGGTCCCCTTTTATTCCATTGCCGATGCGCTGCCGTATGGACACGGAGAAAAAAGCGTCTGGATGATCGAGCGCTATATGCGCCTGACCGAGGAGGAGGCCGTCGCCATTCGCTGGCATATGGGCGGCTTTGACGATGCCGCGCGCGGCGGCTGCAAGGCCATCAGCGAGGCATACGACGCCTACCCGCTGGCCGTCAAGCTGCACATGGCCGACCTGGCCGCCACTTATCTGCTGGAAAAGGGCACCAGCAGCGTCAGCCGAAAGTAACCGTCCGAAAGGGGCGGACACCGCACCCCACTGGCCCCGCGGCTGTGCCGCCCGGTCAGGAGGGGTGCTTTGTTATACCACGGGCAGGCCGGGGAAGAAGCCGAAGCGGCAGCGCAGGGGCAGCGACCGGTAAGGCGGGCACAGGCGTCCGCTGTCGGCAGTTCGGCCAAGGGCTCCGGCGCACCGGGCGGGCTTTCTTCATTCCTGCGCCCGGATGAGCTTGCCGTCTTTTTCCACAGCAAAAGCTGCTGCTCCCCGCTGCGGCGCCAACCGCGGTTTTCGCCGGGGAAGAGCCGCAGAGGAAAATTTTTCGTTGACCGGGCCTGCAAACCATGGTATAGTAAAAAAGCTACCGACCCGCTGCCGCCCGGGCAGCCGCCGGTATTCCGCATAAGGAGATTTCTGGTATGAGCGACTTTTTCTGCACCGGCGAGCTGATCGCCGATACCCTGCAGCAGCTGGAGGATGCCCAGCGGCACAGCGTTCTGCAGGATGCCGGGCTGCCCATTCCCAACCGCAAAAAGATCATTCAGGTCGTCAAGGATCTGCAGGCGCTGCTGTTTCCCATGGCGTACAGCCGCACCGACCATGAAATGAGCGACGGGCACCTGCTTTCCGATATCTGCCACACCCTGTACACGCAGGCGCAGATCGCCCTGCAGTTTTCCGCACACGGCGACTGCCCGTGCTGTGCCGATCGCGCACAGCGAATTTGTCAGGCATTCATCCGGCGGCTGCCCGCCATCAAGCAGCTGCTGTATAAAGATATTCAGGCCATTTACGAGGGCGACCCCGCCGCGCAGAGCCCGGAGGAAGTGCTGATCTGTTACCCCGGGTTTTATGCCATCTCCATCTACCGCATGGCGCATGAGCTGTATGCTTTGCAGCTGCCGCTGATCCCCCGCATCATGACCGAATACGCCCACGAAAAAACCGGCATTGATATCCATGCCGGGGCGACCATCGGCGAATATTTCTGCATTGACCACGGCACCGGTATTGTGGTGGGCGAGACCACGGTCATCGGCGATCATGTCAAGCTGTATCAGGGGGTCACGCTGGGGGCCAAAAGCTTCGAGCTGGACGCGGACGGCAACCCCGTCAAGGGGGTCAAGCGTCACCCCAACATCGGCAGCAACGTGGTGATTTATGCCGGGGCCACCATTCTGGGCGGCGAGACCACGGTCGGCGACGGCTGCATCATCGGCGGCAATACCTGGCTGATCCATTCGGTCGCGCCGGGGCAGACCGTCTATTACAACGGCTGAGAGATCCCGCTTTTTCCGTTACACACAGCGCGCGGCGCACCCTTTACAGGTGTCCTGCGCGCTGTTTTTTGTTCTTCTGCCGCCGGGGCGACCCTCCTGCACCGCAGACCGGCCGGTTTGCTCATGCCAACGCCCCTTTTGCGAACCAAGGGCGCGCCTGCTGTCTTTTGTGTACCGCTATGGGTGTACCGCGGCCGGGATGCCGCGCCATTCCACCTGCTTTTCGACGCTGTACTCTTTTTTGTTCTCCAACAGCGACCAGCCGCAGCGCCAGCGGCCGCAGTGACAAATGGAATGGCGCGGCAGCGCCGCTCCCCTCTGGCACTCTGTCCCAAAAACGTACAGCAAAAAGCCCGCCGTGCACGGCGGGCTTTTCTGCTGCGGGCGAAAGCCCCTTCCTGCAGGGGCCTGTCCGTTTTTTCACAGGGGAACGCTGGTTTCTGCGCTCAGTTCTTCACCGCAAGGTTGACCAACTTGCCGGGCACGGCGATCTCCTTGACAATGGTCTTGCCCGCCAGCTGTGCGGCAATGGTCGGCTCGGCCTTTGCCGCCGCCAGCAGTTCTTCCTTTGTCGCAGCGCTGGGCACGACCACCTTGGCGCGCACCTTGCCGTTGATCTGCACGGCAATCTCCACCGTTGCCTCCACACACTTGGCGTCATCCCACATCGGCCATTTTGCCGCATCCAGACGGCCGGGGTAGCCCAGCGTCTCCCACAGCTCCGACGCAATGTGCGGCGCAAACGGATCCAACAGCAGCAGCAGGGTGGCAAACTCGTCGCGCGTTGCGCCGCCGCTGGCCTCCAGCTCGTTGAGCAGGCTCATCATGGCGGCAATGGCCGTGTTTGCCTTCAGGCTGTCAATATCCTCGCTGACCTTGCGGATGGTGCGGTGCATGCAGCCCTCCATCGCCGGGCGGTAGCCCTCGCCGGGCAGAATATGCTCCTGCAGGCCCCACACACGCTCCAGAAAGCGCTTGCAGCCGCGGATGGAAGAGGTGTTCCACGGCGCAGCCTTTTCAAAGTCGCCGATGAACATCTCATACAGGCGCATGGTATCCGCGCCGTAATCGCGGATGACATCATCCGGGTTGACGACGTTGCCGCGGCTTTTGGACATCTTCTCGCCGTTTTCGCCCAGGATCATACCGTGGCTGGTGCGCTTGGCGTAGGGCTCGGCATACGGCACCACGCCGATGTCATACAGGAACTTGTGCCAGAAGCGGCTGTACAGCAGGTGCAGCGTGGTATGCTCCATGCCGCCGTTGTACCAGTCGACCGGGCCCCAATAACGCGCCGCCTCGGGGCTGACGGGCTGCTTGTCGTTGTGCGGATCCATATAGCGCAGGAAATACCAGCTGGAGCCTGCCCACTGGGGCATGGTGTCGGTCTCGCGCACGGCGGGGCCGCCGCAGCACGGGCAGGTGGTATTGACCCACTCGGTATGGCGGGCCAGCGGGCTTTCGCCGCCTTCGCCCGGCTCAAAGTCGGTGATCTCCGGCAGCAGCAGCGGCAGCTGATCCTCCGGCAGCGGCTGCCAACCGCATTTTTCGCAGTTGACCATGGGGATCGGTTCGCCCCAATAGCGCTGACGGCTGAACACCCAGTCGCGCAGCTTATAGTTGGTCTTGCGGTGTCCTTTCCCCTCTTTTTCCAGCCAGGCAAACATGGCCTTTTTGGCGTCCTCCACGCTCAGCCCGTTCAGAAAGCCGGAGTTGACCAGCGTACCCGTGGCACAGTCGGTAAAGGCCTCCTTGCTGACGTCGCCGCCCGCCACCACCTCGATGATGGGCAGATCAAACACCTTGGCAAACTCATAGTCGCGGGTATCATGCGCCGGTACGGCCATGATGGCGCCGGTGCCGTAGGTGGCCAGAACATAATCGGAAATAAAGATGGGTATCTCGCTGCCGTTGGCCGGGTTGACGGCCCGGACGCCCTCCAGCCGAACGCCGGTCTTTTCCTTGTTCAGCTCGGTGCGTTCAAAGTCGGATTTGCGGGCGGCGGCCTCCTGGTAGGCGCGCACGGCCTCCGGGTTGGTCAGCGTGCCGTTTTCCAGCCACTGGCGCACCAGTGCGTGCTCGGGGCTGAGTACCATATACGTTGCGCCGAACAGCGTGTCGCAGCGGGTGGTGTATACGGTGATGGTCTCGCCGGTGGTCGCCGTAAAGTTGACCTCGGCGCCGTAGGAACGGCCGATCCAGTTTTTCTGCTGGGTCGAAACACGCTCGATATAATCCAGCCCGTCCAGATCGTCGATCAGACGGTCGGCATAGGCGGTGATCTTCAGCATCCACTGGCTTTTCGTCCGGTGCACAACGGGGCTGCCGCAGCGCTCACACACGCCGTTGACGACCTCCTCATTGGCCAGCACCACCTTACAGCCGGTGCAGAAGTTGACGTTCATCTCCTTCTTATAGGCCAGGCCGTGCTTGTACAGCTGCAGAAAGATCCACTGCGTCCACTTGTAATAGGACGGGTCGGTGGTGTTGATCTCCCGATCCCAGTCAAACGACAGGCCGAGACTTTTCAGCTGGCTTTTAAAGCGGGCCACGTTCTTTGCCGTGACGATCTCGGGGTGAATGTGGTTTTTCATGGCAAAGTTTTCGGTCGGCAGGCCGAAGGCATCCCAGCCCATGGGGTACAGCACATTAAAGCCCTGCAGCCGTTTTTTGCGCGACACGATATCCAGCGCGGTATAGCTGCGGGGGTGCCCCACATGCAGCCCTTGCCCCGAGGGATAGGGAAACTCAACCAGCGCATAAAACTTGGGAAGCGTAAAATCCTGTTTGGCAGCATAGGTATGCTCGTTTTCCCAGATGTCCTGCCATTTCTTCTCGATCACCTGATAATCGTACTTCATTTTTCAGTTGTCCGTCCTTTCACACGCAGACGGCGGGCGCAGCGTCCGCCGCTCAATTCTCCTCCAGTTCGACCTCCACGGGCTGTGCGTCGGCCCATAGTCGCTCCAGATTATAATAGCTGCGTGCGGCGGGGTCAAAAATGTGTACGATGACACTGCCGTAATCCAGCAGGATCCAATTGCGGGAATCCTGCCCTTCGGTGTGCAGCGGCTTGACGTTCTGCAGGCCAAGCTGATACTCCACCTCGGCGGCCAGCGCCTGCACCTGCGTGGAGGACGAGCCGCCCGCAATGACGAAGTAATCGCCGATGACGGTCAGATCGCGAATTTTCAGCACGCGGATATCCAGCGCCTTTTTGCTGTCCAGCACATGAGCGATGCTGACGGCCAGTTCTTTTGCGTCCATACTGTCTGATTCCTTTCGGGGGCGGGCCTGACGCTCACTCCACAATGATATTGATAAGATATTTGCCGGTGTCCTCAATTTCCGTCGCGGGCGCATAGCCGGTGGGCAGCTGCAGAGAGCCGGCAGGCACCGGGTCGCCATACGGGCGGAAATAGTTGTTCAGCTGCTCGGCGGTGCGGTCGGGGTTGACGACAAACACCGACTGGTCATTCACCATCATCGAGCCGCCCAGCGCCTTGGCAATGTAGATGCGCGTGGCGTCGATCTTCATCAGGCTCATGGCCAGACTGGTCATGGTGTCAAAATCCATATCGGTATTGACGCGGTAGGCCACCACAGGCAGCACATGCTTGGTCAGATCCTTGACCGAGCAGGTCTTGAACAGGCGGAAGCAGGCCGCGTAAAAATACTGCTGCGTCTCCATGCGCTGAATGTCCGCCTGCGCGTAGCAGTGACGCTGCCGCAGGATCCAGCGGGCGGTCGAGCCGTCGATGTGGTGCATGCCCTGATCGATGCGGTTGTTGTTGTCATCCCAGATATCGTACGGCACATACATATCAATGCCGCCCATCAGGTCGATGATCTCGGTAAAGCCCTTGATATCCACCGTGGCATAATAGTCGACGGGCAGCTGGAACTCCTGGTTGATGACCTCGGCCAGGTTGGAGATGTAGTCGCCGGTAGCCTTGTGCTGCCCCTGCGCGTAAATGGCGTTGATCTTGCCGGTGCTGGTAGCGAGCACGCCGTTGTTGATGTAGGTATCGCGGGGGATCTGCAGCACGCTCATGGCGTTGTTTTTCACGTCATAGCTCACATACATGATGATATCCGTAATGCCCGCGCCGTTGTATTCCTCGGGATAATCCAGGTCGTTGGGATCATTGGAAACGCCGGCCACCAAAATGTTTACAACATCGCCCTTGTATTCCTCCGGCGTGCTGTCGATGGTATCGACCAGATTGCCGGCCTGATCCTGCTTGATGTAATTATCCGTAAATTTCTTCGACAGAATTTTCCATGTGACCGTCACCGCACCCGCCGCTGCGGCCAGCAGCAGCACAACGACCAGCAGCACGCGCCCCACGCGCACCTTGCGCTTTTTTTTATGCTTGGCGCGCGCGGCGGAAACATAACGGTATTCCTCATTCTGACTCATGGCTTTCTCCTTTTTGCGTTTCCAGCTCCCGCAGGGCCGCCAGACTGTCCCCGTCCACGGCTTTCCCCTGGGAATGCAGATAATCGATGGTATGCCGCAGCGCCCAGCACATGGCCTCGTCCAGATCGCTTTTGCACAGGCGGCGCAGGGTCTCCACGCCGTCATAGGAACGCTCCGCACTGGTCATATCCGCCAGGTAAAGCACCTTGTCCAGCGTGGACATGCCCGCCTTGCCGCAGGTGTGACAGGCGACAGCCGACAGAATTTCACGGTCGAGGATGCCAAAGCGGCGGCAGGCCACCACGGCGGCGGCATACCCATGCCATACCGCCTTGCTGCGGCTGGCAATATCCGGCGGCACCAGCCCCGCCAAAGCGGCGGCCTGCGGTGTGTCGGACGGCCCGTTTATTATACCATCCCCGGCAAAAATCTGCAACATTTCCGATTCTGAAGATTCTTTTAAGTAATCGTGCAGCAGCGCCGCCAGCAGCGCCTTGTGCCGGTCGGCGCCGTAACGCCCGGCCAGCCGCACGGCCGCGCGGGCCACCCCGCAGGTATGCCGCCAGCGCTTTTTGCTCAGCGCCGCGCGTACCGCACGGGCAATGGGCGCCGGCCCCGGCAGCGTACGGTACAGCCCCCTGCGGGCGATGAGGCGCGCCGTTTCGGGCGGCACCAGCGCACGGATATCCTGCCCCTGACGGACGGCGTCGCGCACCTGCGTGCTGGAGACCTCCACCGCTACCGGCGGGCACAAAACCACACGGCCGCCCAGCGCGCGCAGCGCCTGCGCCTTGGCCTGCAGCGCCTGCAGGTCGTCCTGCTGGCGGCACTGCCCGCACAGGGTCGTCAGCTGCAGCAGCTGCTGCCAGTCGCGCCAGCGCTCAAAATGCAGCAGCATATCACTGCCCATGGTCAGCACCAGCTGCGCGCCTGGGTAACGGCGGCGCAGCCAGCGCACCGTGTCGATGGTATAGCTTTTGCCTTTGCGGCGCAGCTCGTAGCCGGACAGCTGCACCCGGTCATCCACCGCCAGAAAGCAGCGGCACATCTGCCTGCGCAGCCGCCCCGGCGTCAGGCTGGAGGCCTTATGCGGCGAGGTGCCCGTCGGCATGACCAGCACCCGATCAGGCTGCACGGTATCAATGGCGCTGCGCAGCAGATGGATGTGGCCGTTGTGCGGCGGGTCGAACGCGCCGCCGAACAAAAGAACCGTTTTGGGCTGCGGATGCGTTTTCACAGCGCGGTCGCCTCCTTTTTTCGGGCCGTTGGTCACACCAGGCAGAGGTGCTTGAGATCAAAGCGGGAATCGCGGCTTTTCTGCCAGAACAGCACCAGCTTGCTGCCGATGATCTGGACGCTTTCGCAGCCGATGGCCGCACACAGCGCCTCGGCCGCTTCGGCCGCCGTATAAGGGCTGTTTTCCAGCACCTTCAGCTTGATAAGCTCGCGGGCAGCCAGGCACTTGCGGGTGGATTCGATCACCGCATCGTCGATCTCGCCCTTGCCGATCTGAAAGACCACCGGCAGCGCGTTGGCCTGTCCGCGCAGAAATGCGCGTTGTTTACTGGTAAGCATACAATGGTTTTCCTTTCCTGTATACGCGCGGGCGCGTCACTTTTCTTCCTCTTTCTGGAACAGGGCATCGGCAAAGCCGCGGGCGTCAAACTCCATCAGGTCGTCCACACCCTCGCCCACACCGACATACCGCACCGGCAGGCCCAGCTTTTCCTTGATGCTGATAACGCTGCCGCCCTTGGCGGTGCCGTCCAGCTTGGTCAGGATGATGCCGGTCGCCCCGGCGGCGTCAATGAACTCCGCCGCCTGATGAATGGCGTTCTGGCCGGTAACGGCATCCAGCACCAGCAGGCTTTCCACGCTGGCATCGGCGCTGGCCTTGGCCACCACACGGCTGACCTTGGAAAGCTCGTCCATCAAATTCTTTTTGTTGTGCAGGCGGCCTGCCGTATCGCAGATCACAATATCGTACCCGCGTGCGGCCGCGCTGGTCACCGCGTCAAAAATGACGGAGGCCGGGTCGGCCCCTTCACCCGCCTTGACCACCGGCACATCCACGCGCTGCGCCCAAGTGCACAGCTGTTCGGTCGCCGCCGCGCGGAAGGTATCGCCTGCGGCCAGCAGCACCTTTTTGCCCTGCGCCTTATACAGGCGGGCCAGCTTGGCAATTGAGGTGGTCTTGCCCACGCCGTTGACGCCGATCACCAGAATGACCGCCGGCTTGCCGGACAGATCCATGGGGGCATCCGCCTCCAGACGGCTGCACAGCAGCTCCTTGAGGGCCTCCAGCGCCTCCGAACCGGTCTTCAGGCGCTGCTTTTTCACCTGCGCGCGCAGCGCATCCACCAGCTCCTCCGCCACATCGGCCCCGGTGTCGGCCAGGATCAGCCGCTCGGTCAGTTCCTCGTACAGCTCCTCGGTGATCTTGGGGGCGTCCATCAGCTCGGTGATGGAGTTAAAAGACGCCTGCCGTGTTTTTTTCAGGCCAAAGCCCAGTTTTGCAAACAGACCCATAACCATATCTCTCCTTTTTCCGCTGCCGCCATGCTTTTTGCTGGCGGCCCGGGCTTTTTTATTTTTCTGCGCCGATCAGATGAACATCCACGTTCTCCGGGTCAAGCCGCAGCACACGGCTGACGCCGTCCTCCTGCATGGTCACGCCGTACAGCACGTCCGCCGCCTCCATGGTGCCGCGCCGGTGGGTGATGACGATAAACTGCGTGCGGTCGGAAATGCGCTTGAGATACTGCGCATAGCGCACCACGTTCACATCGTCCAGCGCCGCCTCGATCTCATCCAGCACGCAGAACGGCGACGGGTTGACCGCCAGAATGGCAAAATAGATGGAGACCGCCACCAGCGCCTGCTCGCCGCCCGAAAGGCTGCTGAGGTTTTTGATGAGCTTGCCCGGCGGCGCAACGGAAATATCAATGCCGCTTTCCAGAATGTTATCCGGCTCGGTCAGCGTCAGGCTGGCGGTGCCGCCGCCGAAAAGCTCGGCAAAAATGTGGTTGAAATGCTCATTGATCTGTGCAAAGCTGGCAGAGAAGATCTCTTTCATCTCTTCCGAAAGCCCGGCGATCAGCTTGAGCAGCTCGGCCCGCGCCTGCTCCACATCCTCCACCTGCGCCTTGAGGAAGCGATAGCGTCCGCTGACCTCAGCGTATTCGTCGATGGCCGCCACGTTGACGCTGCCCAGCGCCTTGATCTTGGCGCGGACCTCCGCCACCTGACGGCGCAGCTCGGTCACGCTGTCAAACGCCTTACAGCAGGCCGCTGCGTCGGTCAGCGTCAGCTCGTATTCCTCCCACAGCTTGCTGACGGTATCCTCATATTCCTTGTTCAGGGCGTCCTGCCGCTCGCTCAGGCGCGCCGCCTCGCGGCCCATCTCCTCGCGGTGATCCGAAACGGAGCGCTGCTCGGCCGACAGTGCGTTGATGCGGCCCTCGCGCTGCTGCCGGGCCTCGCCCGCCGCGCGGATGTCCGCCTCCTTCTCGCTGATGCGCCGCTGGATCTCCTCCTTGCCGCGCTCCTCCTGCGCGATCTGCTCGCGCCGGGTCTGCACCAGCTGGTTCAGACGCTCCATATTCTCCTGCTGGCTGGCGCGCAGCTGCCGGTTCTGGCCGGTGCGGCTGTGCAGCCCCGCAATGGTCTGGCGGTGCAGCTCAATATCCTTGGTACAGGCGACCTGCTCCAGCCGCAGACGGTTCAGCTCCTCGGAAAGCCGGGTGCGGGTCGCGGCAAAATCGCCGTCGCCGTCCAGCGCCTCCAGCTGCTGCTCCAGCGCGGCAATGCGCTGTGCCGCAGCCTGCAGCTGTGCCGCAGCATCCTGCTGCACCGACTGGGCCGATGCCACGGTCGCCTGCAGCTTTTCGCATTCGCCGTCCAGCAGCTGCTCTGCAGCCTGCTGCTGCGAAAGCGCCGTTTTCAGGCGCTGCAGCTCGGCCTCGCTGCGTATTTTATCGCTTTGCCGGGTGAACAGCTCGCTTTCGGCAGCGGTTTTTTCCGCCGTCAGTGCGTCCACCTCGCTCTGCAGGCGGCGGGCCTCCTCCTGCGCCTTTTTCAGGCGGGCATCCAGCGCCGTCAGCCGGGCATTGCAATCCTCGATCTCCTGCTTGCGGCTGAACACCCCGGCCGAGCGCGCCACGCTGCCGCCGGTAAAGGAGCCGCCCGCGTTGACCACCTGCCCGTCCAGCGTCACAATACGGAAGCGATAGCCGTTTTTGCGCGCCAGCGCACCGGCCTCGTTGATATCCTCCGCAATGACGATGCGCCCCAGCAGGTTGGCCACCACGTTAGCATACTGCGGATCGGCCTCCACCACGGAGGCCGCCAGCACGGCGTCGCCCAGCTGCGCATTGCCCAGCTGCTGCGGCTGCACCGTGTCCAGCGGCAGCAGCGTCACACGGCCCGCGCGCTCCTCCTTCAAAAAGGCGATAGCCGCCTTGGCCGCCGTTTCGTTGACCGTCACAATGTTCTGCAGTGCCGCGCCAAGCGCGGTCTCTATGGCGACCTCATATCCGCTGCGCACCCGCAGCAGAGAGCCGACGGTACCGACGATGCCGCGCAGACGGCGGTTTTCGGCCGCCTTTATCACCGTCTTGACGCTGTTGGAGTAGCCCTCCATGCTGCGCTCCAGCTCTCGCAGGACCTTGATGCGCTGCACGCATGCCTGCATTTCCCGGTCCACCGCCGCCACGCCGCCGCGCGCGTTTTCCAGCGCGGTGCTGCGGGCGTTCAGCTTGAAGGTCAAGCCGTCGCGGATGTTGTTCAGGCGGGTGATGTCCTCCTGCAGGTTGGTATCCAGCGCCTGGGTGTCGGCCTGCTCGCCCTGCAGCTGCCGGGCCGTCCGGCGGGCGGTCTCCCGCTCGCCCTCGGCAGCCTGCAGGCGCTGCGCGGCCATTTCGCCGGAGGAACGCGCCGAAGCGTCCTCCACCCGCAGCGAGGTCACCTTTGCGTTCAGCTCGTTCAGCGATGCTGCCAGCGCGCCCCGGCGCTCGTCGCTGGCCTCGCTCTGCCGAGTCAGCTCCTGCAGCAGCGCCTCCTGCTGCGCGATCTGCGCGGCATAATCGGCAATTTTGCTCTCACAGGCCGTGATCTGTTCTTCGGCGGCCTGCACCTGCGCGGCAAGCTCGCTGTCGCTGGCCTCGCCGCCCTCCATCTCTCTTTTCAGGTCGGCAATGGTCTGCAGGCTGTGCTCAATGTCGTTGTTCAGCACCGCAATGCGGGCATCCGCACCAGAGCGCTCCTCAGCAATGGCACGGATGGCGCGGTTGCAGTCATCCGCCTGCACCAGCAGCCGCTCGCACTCGCCGCGCAGCGTCTCCATTTCGGCGTCCAGCTCTTCCATGCGGCGGGTATCGCGGTCATAGTCGCCCTGGGCAATTTCCATCTTGCGCTGTTGGGCACGCACCGCCTCACGCGCGCGCTGGATGGTATCCATCCACAGCGTGACCTCCAGCTCCTTGCGGCGGGCGGCCAGCTCCAGAAAGCTCTGCGCCTTCCGGCTCTCCTTTTCCAGCGGGCCGACGCGCGCCTCCAGCTCGCCCAGAATGTCGCGCAGGCGCGCCAGATTTTCCTCGCTGGCCGCCAGACGGCGCTCGGCCTCGTTTTTGCGGTAGCGATAGCGCGCAATGCCGCTGGCCTCTTCAAAAATTTCGCGGCGCTCGTCGCTTTTGCCGGAGACGATCTCGGCAATGCGCCCCTGCCCGATGATGGAATAGCCGTCGCGGCCAAGGCCGGTATCCAGAAACAGCTCGTAAACGTCGCGCAGACGCACAGCCTGCCCGTTGATGCTGTATTCGCTTTCGCCGCTGCGGTAATATTTGCGGCCGATGGTCACCTCGTCGGCGTCCACCTCCACCAGACGGTCGGTGTTGTCCAGCACCAGACGCACGCTGGCAAAGCCCATGGCCGCCCGGCGGTTTTTGCCGCCGGTGCCGCTGAAAATGACGTTTTCCATTTTTCCGCCGCCGCGCAGCTGCCGGGCGCTGGTTTCGCCCAGCACCCAGCGGATGGCATCGGAAATGTTGGATTTGCCGCTGCCGTTTGGCCCCACCACACCGGTGACGCCTTTATCAAAGGTAATGCGCAGCTTATCCGGGAAGGACTTGAAGCCCTGGATCTCCAGCGCTTTCAGCTTCATGTACGCCTTTCCTTTCTGTCCTTTTTCGCCCGGGCCGCTTTTTTACGCAAAGCGCCGCGGGCCGTTTTTCGGGGCCGCAGCCGCCCGCACCCGGTCCAACGGGGCGGACGGACGGCAAAAGCGGCAGAAGTCAGCCCGCGTCCGCCCTGTGCAGGACATGGCCTGACTTTTACCGTTTGCATGCGCCGTGTCCGGCCAAAGGAACACCCTTACTCTTCCAGCAGGCCCATCAGCGCCAGCGCCTCGCGCGCGGCCATCTGTTCGGCTGCCTTTTTGCTGTGGCCGCTGCCGCGGCCGATGCAGTTGGAGTTGAGATGCACCTCGACCACAAAGTGCTTGTCGTGGTCGGGGCCGCTTTGCTCCACCACCTCATAGCGCACCCGTTCCTCCGGGTTCTGCTGGATGACCTCCTGCAGACGGGTCTTATAATCCTGCTCGGCGCCGTGCGCGGCATGCACATAGGGCAGGATGAAGCGCCGGGCCTCCTCCAGCCCGCCGTCCAGATAAATGGCGGCAATCAGCGCCTCAAACGCGTCGGCCAGAATGGCCGGGCGGGTGCGGCCACCGCTTTTTTCCTCGCCGTGGCCAAGGCGCAGATACTCGCCCAGCCCCAGCTGCATGGCAAACTGAAACAGGCTGCTTTCGCACACCAGCGAGGCCCGGATGCGGGTCAGCTGGCCCTCGGGCAGATGGCGGTTGCGGCAGAACAGATATTCGCTGACCACCACGCTGAGAACGCTGTCACCCAAAAATTCAAGCCGCTCGTTATGCTCGGAGCGATGGCGATCCTCATTGGCGAAACTGGTGTGCGTCAGCGCCGTCTGCAGCAGCTGCTCATTGCGGAACGTATACCCGATCTTCTCCTCCAGACCGCGGCAGGGTTCATTGCTCATGCTGCGTCGCCTCCTCTTTTTCCATGGTCTGCGCCGCTGTACGGATGGCGCCGGTCACATCGTTTTCCACGCAGGCCTTCGCCTGACGGATGGCGTTTTTGAACGCCTTGCCATTGCTGGAGCCATGCGCCTTGATGACCGGCGCGCTGACACCCAGAATGGGCGCGCCGCCGTATTCGGTGTAATCCATGCTGGCCTTGAACTCCTTCAGCGCGGGCCTCGTCAGCAGGTAAGCCAGCTTTCCGGCCGTGTTGCGCCGAAAAACGCCCTTGATCTTGCCGTTCATCATTTTGGCAACGCCCTCGGTCAGCTTGAGCACCACGTTGCCGGTAAAGCCGTCGCACACGGCGACATCCACCGCGCCAGCGTTCAGCTCGCGCGCCTCCACGTTGCCCACAAAGTTCAGCCCGCTGGCCGCCAGCAGCTCATGCGCCGCCAGCTGCAGGGTGCCGCCCTTGCTCTCCTCCGTGCCGTTGTTGATCAGCCCGACGGTGGGGTAAGCGACCCCCAGCACCTTTTCCGCATAGGCCGCGCCCATCTGGGCAAACTGCACCAGCATCTCGGGTCGGCAGTCGGCGTTTGCGCCGCAGTCGCACAGCAGATACGGCCGGGGCGCGCCCGGGATCACCGTCGCCAGCGCCGGGCGGCGCACGCCCGGCAGGCGGCGCACCAGCAGGGTGGCCCCCACCAGCAGCGCGCCGGTAGAGCCCGCGCTGACAAAAGCGTCGCCCTCGCCTGCCCGCAGCATGCGCAGGCCGACCGCCATACTGGAATCCGGCTTCTTTTTCAATACGTCCGTGGGGTTGTCATGCATGGTCAGCACATCCGGCGCATGGCGAATCTCCATTCCGTCCAGGCTGATGCTGTTTTCCGCCGCGCAGGCGCGTATCTTCTCCTCGTCGCCAACGGCGACGATCTGCACCCGCAGCTCCTTCACGGCCTGCGCCGCCCCCAGCAGGATCTCCTTCGGGGCGTTATCGCCGCCAAAAGCATCCACAATAATTTTCATACGGTCCATCCTTTCCTTCGGACAGAATGCTGTCCGCGGGGCACGGTCTGCGGCAGGCTTTCCGCCGCGTACCGTCCCTCTGTCACTGCGCCGCCTGCAGGCAGCGCTGCAGCTCCTCCAGCCCGCGCCGGGCGACAGCCAGATAGCGCTCGCGCTTGTCGCGTATCGGCTGCTCCAGCGGCGGCAGCAGGCCCATATTGGCCCCCATGGGCTGAAAATCACGGTTTTCCGTGGTGATATAAGCGGTCAGCGCGCCAAGCATGGTCGTGGGCGGCAGGCTCAGCGGCGGCTGCCCGCGCAGACGGCGCAGCACGTTGGCCCCGGCCAGCAGGCCGCTGGCCGCGCTTTCCATATAGCCTTCAAAGCCGGTGATCTGCCCGGCAAAATAGATGTCGGGGCGGCTGCGCAGGCAAAGGCCCGGCGTCAGCAGGCGCGGGCTGTCCAGGAACGTGTTGCGGTGCATGACGCCATAGCGCACAAACTCGGCGTTTTCAAGACCCGGGATCATGGAGAACACCCGTTTCTGCTCGCCGAATTTGAGGTTTGTCTGAAAGCCGACCAGATTGTACAGCGTTTTTTCGGCGTTTTCACACCGCAGCTGCACATTGGCCCAAGGGCGGTGCCCCGTTGCCGGATCCACCAGCCCGACCGGCCGCAGCGGGCCGTAACGCATGGTATCGGCCCCGCGGGCTGCCAGCACCTCGATGGGCATGCAGCCCTCGTAGACCGTCAGCCCCTCGTCCGCCGCGTGCAGCTGCGCACGCTCGGCGTGTACCAGCGCATCGGCAAATGCCTCATACCCGGCCTTATTGAACGGGCAGTTGAGATAGTCGTCCTCGCCGCGGCCGTACCGGCTGGCGGCAAACACGCGGGTGCGGTCAATGCTTTCCGCACTGACAATGGGCGCGGCGGCATCGTAAAAATACAACCGCCCGTCCTCCCCCGCGGCCTGCGCCGTCATGCGGGCGATCGCCTCCGCCAGCGCATCCGAGGTCAGCGGGCCGGTGGCCACAACGGTCGGCACCGCCGAGGGCTGCGGCAGGGCCGTCACCTCGCCGTGCACCACGCGAATGCGCGGATGCGACTCGATGAGGGCGGTCACGCCGTCGCTGAAGCGGTCACGGTCAACCGCCAGCGCCCCGCCGGCCGCCACGCGCACCGCATCGGCCACGGGCAGCAGGTGGCTGCCCAGCAGGCGCATTTCCGCCTTGAGCATACCGCCCGCCGAATCCAGCCTGTCGGCCTTGAGCGAGTTGGAGCAGACCAGCTCGGCATAGCCGGGGCGGGTATGGGCAGCGCTGGAGCGCTGCGGCTTCTGCTCGTACAGCGTGACGGTCACCCCGGCGTCAGCCAGCAGCAGGGCCGCCTCGCAGCCCGCCAGACCGGCACCGATGACATTGGCTTGCATATCGTTCATGGTGATGTTTCCTTTGCTGCACGGGGCTTTCTGGTCAGCGTGCGGGTATAGTCGCAGCCCTCTCTGGCGCAGTGCAGAAGCGAGCCTTTTTTCAGCAGCGTACCGCCGCACTGCGGGCACTTTTCGGCCGTGGGCTCATCCCACGTCATAAACCCGCAGGCGGGGTTTTTCTCACAGCCGTAATAGGTGCGCCCCCGCTTGGACTGACGCGCCAGAATGCGGCCGCCGCACAGCGGGCAGACGCCCGACGTTTCCTTGGTGATGGGGCGGGTGTTGCGGCACTCCGGGTAGCCCGGACAGGCCAGAAACTTGCCGTACCGGCCGCTTTTGATGACCATGTGACGGCCGCACAGCTCGCAGACCTCGTCCGTTTCCACATCCGGCACGCGCACCTTCTGCCCGTCCATGTTTTCCTCGGCCGCCGCCAGACTGCGGGCAAAGCCCTCGTAAAAATCGGCGATGACCTTGTGCCAGTCGCTCTTGCCCTGCTCGACGGTATCCAGGTTGCTTTCCATCTGAGCCGAAAATTTAACGTCAACAATATCGGGGAACTGCTCGCGCATCAGGTCGTTGACCACAATGCCAAGCTGGGTGGGGCGCAGCTGTTTTTTGTCACGCTCGACATAGCCGCGGTCCAGCACCGTGCTGATGATGGGCGCATAGGTCGACGGACGGCCGATGCCGTTCTCCTCCAGCGCCTTGATCAGCGACGCCTCGCTGTAGCGGGCCGGGGGCTGGGTGAATTTCTGCTCGCCCTTCAGCTCGTGCAGGCGCAGGGTCTCCCCCTCCGTCAGCGGCGGCAGCATATTCTCCTCTTTCTGGGTCTTTTCCTCCTGCGCTTCCTCGTACAGCACGGTAAAGCCGTCAAAGGTCACGCGGTAGCCGCTGGCCTTGAACAGGCAGCTGCCCGCCTGCACGTCCACGCTGACGGTATCCTGCAGGCAATCGGCCATCTGACAGGCGATAAAGCGGTTCCAGATCAGCCGGTACAGCTTGGCCTGGTCGCCGCTGATGCTCTGCTCCACAATATCCGGCGTCAGCGCCGGGTTGGTGGGACGCACCGCCTCGTGCGCATCCTGCGCGCTGGCGCGCCCCTTGAACTTACGGGGGGCAGCGGGCAGATATTTTTCGCCCCACTGCCCGGCAATAAAGCTGCGGGCCGCGCCGACGGCCTCATCCGAAAGGCGCAGGCTGTCCGTACGCATATAGGTGATAAGACCGGTGGTGCCGTGCCCGGCAAGCTCCACGCCCTCATACAGGCTCTGCGCCGCGCGCATGGTGCGCGCCGCCGTAAAGCCCAGCCGACGGCTGGCCTCCTGCTGCAGGGTCGAGGTGATGAACGGCGCGGCAGGCGTTTTGCGCCGTTTGCCCTCCGTCACACGGGCGACCCGGTAAACGGCATCCTGCAGCCCGGCGATCACGGCATCCGTCTGCACCTTGTTCTGCAGGGCGACCTTTTTGCCGTCGATGCCCCAGAAATGCGCGGTAAAGCGGCGGCTGCGGTCGGCGGAAAGCACGGCGTCCAGATTCCAGTATTCCTCCGGCTTGAAGCCCTCGATCTCACGCTCGCGGTCGACGATCAGACGCACCGCCACGCTCTGCACACGGCCGGCCGAAAGCCCCGGCTTGACCTTGCGCCACAAAAACGGGCTGAGCTTATAGCCCACCAGACGGTCCAGCACACGGCGGGCCTGCTGGGCATCCACCAGATCCATATCAATACTGCGGGGGGCCGCCATGCCTGTGGCGATGCCCTTGCGGGTGATCTCATCAAATGTGACGCGGTTGTTCTGTGACGGATCCATTTTCAGAATATGCGCCAGATGCCAGCTGATAGCCTCTCCCTCACGGTCCGGGTCCGTCGCGAGATAAACACACTCGCTGTTGTCAGCGGCCGCCTTGATTTCCTTGATGAGCTTTCCCTTGCCGGGGATGTTCAGATACCGTGGGGTAAAGCCGTGCTGAATATCAATGCCGATGTCCTTGGAGGGCAGATCGCGGATATGGCCCATGCTGGCGATCACTTCATATCCGTCGCCCAGATATTTCCGGATGGTCTTGGCCTTGGCAGGACTTTCCACAATGACCAACTTGCTCAATGCGTTCAACCTCCTGTGGTTTCGTTTTGTTCGGCGCTTTGAAACAGGCGCGCGCCGCTGCCCGGGGCAGCCCCTACAGGGCCTTTTCAAACCGGCGGCCGGGGCGCTGGCGCACCAGCCCGCGCATTTCCAGACGGGTCAGCGCCGCCATCAGCGTGCCCGGTGCAAGGCCGGTCTTTGCGGCCAGCGCGGCGGTATCCAGCGCCTGTCCGCCGCCCGCCAGCGCCTCGTACACCGTGCGCAGATCGCCGCTCAGCTCCTGCCCGGAGGGCGGGACGGTCTTCTGCGGCGGCGCACTGGCAGCCGTCAGGCCGTATTCCTCCAGAATATCCGCCGCGCAGGTCACCGGGCGCGCGCCCTCCTTCAGCAGCTGGTTGGTGCCTTCGCTCAACTGCGAGAAAATGCTGCCCGGCACGGCGAACACGTCGCGCCCGTATTCAACGGCATAGCGCACCGTACTCATGGTGCCGCTGCGCAGGCGCGCCTCTGCCACGCACAGGCCGCGCGTCAGCCCGGCAATGATGCGGTTGCGCTGCACAAAGGTCTCCTTGTAGCGCGCCCCCTGCACCCCGGCGGGATATTCGCTCAGCAGCAGTCCCGCGCGGGCGATCAGCTCCTGCAGAGGACGGTTGCGCGCCGGGAAATAGGTCTGCAGGTCGGTGCCAAGCACCGCCACGGTCGGCTGATTCTGCCGCAGCGCGGCCTTGTGCGCCTCGCTGTCCAGCCCATCGGCCAGCCCGCTGACGATCACCGCGCCCGCCGCGGCCAGGCCGTCGCCGATCTGTCGGGTGGCCTCCAGCCCATAGGCCGACGGCCGCCGGGTGCCCACTACGCCCAGCAGCAGACGGTCCTGCAGGCAGCGCAGATCGCCCTGCGCATACAGCACCGGCGGCGGGCTGGCAATGGTGCGCAGCGGCTCGGGATAATCCGCATCGTCCCATGGGACGATGCGGATGCCTGCCTCCTCGTGCAGCTGACGGCGCCGGGTAATGGTCTCCGCGCCCGTGCTCAGCAGCCGGTCAGACTGCCGGGCGGTGATCAGCCCCCGGCGCAAAAGATAAAGGCGATCCTCCCAGATGGCCTCCACACTGCCATACTGCTCCCACAGGTGCAGCCAGCTGACGCACGGGCCAAGCCCGTTGGCCAGCCACAGCCATTGCTCGGTCGTATTCACGCGCACCCTCCTTTTGCAGTCGTCTGCCGCAGCAGCCTCCGCCTGCCCTTTGCAAAAGCAAACGGAGTTGCCCGGCGCTCTGCCGACACCTCTTAGCGGCCAATGCGGTAATGCCACATCAGCACCGAGGCCGCCACGGCGGCATTCAGGCTTTCCATGGCAGGGGCAATGGGAATGCGCACGCTTTTGTCGCAGGCTGCCGCCACCTCGGACGAGATGCCCTGCCCCTCGCTGCCGACGACCAGCACGCAGGGCTGGCTTTCCGGCACGGCGGGCAGCTCTTCGCTTTCCTGCAGGCGGGCGGCAAGGCACAGGTAACCCCGTGCGCGCAGCGCCTCCAGCGCCTGTGCCAGCTGCGGCGTGCGGGCCAGCGGCAGCTTAACGGTGCTGCTCATTCCCGCGCGCAGCGCCTTGATGCCGTAGGGGTCGGCGCAGCCGCCGCCCAGCAGCACACCCTGCCAGCCAAAGGCGGCCGCGCTGCGCAGCACCGCGCCCAGATTGCCCGGATCCTGCACGGCGTCCAGCGCCAGCAGGCGGCTGCCGTTCAGCTGCTCCGGCCGGGCGGCCGGAATATCAAATACGCACCAGACCCCCTGCGGCGTACGCGTGCGGGCCAGCTTTTCAGCCACATGCTCCGCCACCAGAAAATGCTCGCCCGGCATCGCCGCCAGCTGCGGCCAGCGCCCCAGCGCCGCCTGCGTGCAGTACAGCTCGCGCACCGGCAGCACCTGCGCCAGATCAAGGCACAGCTTGGCGCTTTCGGCCGCAAAGCAGCCGCTTTGCGTGCGGGCAGCCGCATCGTCCAGCAGGCGGCAGACGCGGCGGATACGGTCGTTGTCACGGCTGGTGATCGTGGTTTGCACAGCTTGCATCATAGCGTTCCTCACTGGTTTTGGCAAATTCCGCTTCTTCCCCGAAAATGCAAATGTGCCACACGCACGGGTGTGTGCGTGTGGCGCGTTTTTTTAATTAAGCGTTCTTGGCGGTCTCCACCAGCTTGGTGAAAGCCTCGGGGTCGTGAATGGCCATTTCCGAAAGCATCTTGCGGTTCAGCTCGATCCCGGCCTTCTTCAGGCCGTTCATGAAGCTGGAGTAATTGATGCCCTGCGGACGGCAGGCCGCATTGATGCGGGCGATCCACAGGCGGCGGAAATCGCGCTTTTTCTGACGGCGGCCAGCAAAAGCGTAGTTGCCGCTTTTCATGACCTGCTCTTTGGCCATCTTAAAATGCTTGGATTTGCTGCCGTAGAAGCCTTTCGCCAGCTTCAGGACCTTTTTTCTTCTTTTGCGAGTCATCATCGCGCCTTTTACACGTGCCATATCGTACTATCTCCTTCAAATCATCGTAAGTGGATTCAGCCGTTTTCTCAACCGTAAGGCAGCATCTTTTTGATGGCTGCGACATTGGTCTTATCCGAATAGACGGATTTGCGCCAGCTTCTCTTCAGCTTGGTGGGCTTCTTGGTCAGAATGTGACGACGATAGGCGCGGTTGCGCTTGACTTTGCCGTTCTTGGTCAGTTTGAAGCGCTTTTTTGCGCCGGAGTGAGTTTTCAGCTTAGGCATTTGTATATCCTCCTTAATTTTGCTTCGCGTTCTTTTGCGCCGGGGCCTTCTGCTGGGGCGACATAAACATCGCCATGTTGCGGCCCTCCAGCTTGGGCTGTTTTTCCACGACAGCGCCCTCTACCGATTCGGCAAAGCGCTTGAGCACATCCAGGCCAAGCGCCGTATGCGCCATTTCACGTCCGCGGAACCGGATGGACACCTTGACCTTGTCGCCGCCCTTCAGGAACTTGGCGGCCTGTGCGGCCTTGGTGTTGAAGTCGTGTGTGTCGATGTTCAGCGACAGGCGGATCTCCTTGATATCAACAACGCGCTGATTTTTCTTGGCTTCCTTTTCCTTCTTCTGCTGCTCGAAACGATACTTGCCATAGTCCATGATCTTGCAGACAGGGGGCACGGCCTGCGGGGCGATCTTCACCAGATCCATCCCTTTTTCCTGTGCCAGATGCCAGGCATCACGCGCGCTCATCACCCCCAGCTGCTCGCCGTCGTTGGCAATGACGCGGATCTCCTTATCACGGATCTGCTCGTTCAGCTCCAGTTCCTTTTTCGTGCTAATGGGAAAACACCTCCGTTGCGTGATGGTTGGTAAAAGAAAGAGCACGGCGGTTTCCGCCATGCTCTTTTATCATATGCAAAACGCCCTTGAAAAGGACTCGCTTTCCCCATGATAAACCCGGCCTGAAAACACGCCAAGGTGAGCTGGCAAACGCCGCACTGCTTCATTTTCGTTTATTATTATAGCATGCCTGCATGCCGCTGTCAAGCCCGACTTTTGCCGACCGGCTTTCATAAAAGCGTTTTTTGAGGGTCGTGGCCTTTCGTCAGAGCTGCGGGCCGGTCGGCCGCGGCGTTTACTCCTTTGGCTGGGCATCGGTGTCGGAAGCCTCCGGCGGCTGCGCGCCATCCTGCTGCAGGGTGCGCGCCCACTGCTCGTCCACCGTATCCGTCCCGGCGGCATCGGCCTGCCGGTGCTCCTCCTGCTCGGCCACCTCGCGCCACTCCTGCGCGGCGCTGCGGCGGTGCACGGGCTGGGCGTCGCGGTCAATGAACAGCTGCCGGAAGCGCGGCCAGAAGATGAGGTCGGTCGTCATGACCAGCCATGCGAAAAAGCCGAACACAAACAGCGGCGCCGCCGCATAGCTGTAAGTCATCAGCAGCAGAACCACGACGATATCAATGACCACCGTCAGCACACCGCGCCAGCCGGAGACCAGCACCATCAGCACCGCATTTTTGAAAATGGTGTGCAGCGGAAGCTCCATGAGGGCGATCTGCTGGAACACCGTATTCATCAGCGAGAACCAGATGTACACGCTGAGGAACAGCATCACCACCACAAACGGCGGGTAGCCCTCCATCACGGTCAGCAGGTAGAAGTTCAGCATGATGAGGTCGGCCAGAAACGCCAGAATGACCATGGCGATGGCGCCCTGCTTGAAATCCTGCCGGAAGGCTTTTTTGAACTCATGCCAGGTAAAAAAAGGCTCATCCCGGCACATCTGCAGGGTCAGCCGGTGCAACGCCGCCAGAGCAGGCCCCAGCAGCACGGCCGCGACCAGGTTCAGCACCAGCATCAGCATTGAGGGCTGGCCCATACTGCAGGTCGCGTAAAACATCACCGCGCAGGCCAGCGCAGGCATCGCGCAGACAAAAAAGCACAGGTTGCCCAGCAGCATCGCGCCGAAATCGCGCGTGAAAATTTCCCACCAGCGAAAAATGCCTTTTTTCGGCGGCGTATCCTTTTCGATGCCGGGGCCCGGCTTATCAAAATTGAAACGGAACAATGACATGACGTTTTCCTCTTTTCCCGCTGTCCGCACTGCGGCGGCAGCTTCAGCACATTTTCTTTCAGTATAACAGAAAGTCGCCGCCTTGCCAACCGAGGGCATAAAAATTTTACATTTTCTCCGTTTGGGCCGCCGGGCAGGCAGCGCGCCGCAGGAGATGCCGCCCATACGGCGCCGTGTAAAATTTCACAACCTTTTTTCGTCCGGAGGGGTTTACAAATTACCACAAATAGTTGTATAATGAGAACAAAGACCGCGCGCTGCAGCGGCGGTCACTGTACAGCAGGGAGGCACTGGGTATGTTTGGAGAGCGCTTGAAAAAGCTGCGCAAAAGCGCCGGTTTTTCGCAGACGGCACTGGCGGGGCAGCTGGGGGTCAGCCAGCAGGCCGTAGGAAAATGGGAGACCGGCCGCGCCACACCTGACCCCAACACCATTGCGCGCATTGCCCGGCTGCTGGGCGTTTCGGCCGATGCCATTCTGGGTACGGTCGGCAGCCTTGCCGCCGAGGCGCTGGTGCCGGTGGTGGGGCGCGTGCGCGCCGGGTACGGCGCGCTGGCCTTTGAGGAGGATTACGGCAGCGAGCCCGCCAACGTGCGCAACCCGGAGGAATATTTATACCTGATCGTCAAGGGCGACAGTATGGAGCCGCGCATTTTCGATGGCGACTATGCGCTGGTACATAAGCAGTCCACACTGGAGAACGGCGACCTTGGCGTGCTGATCTACGGGGATGAAGAAGCGACACTCAAGCGCTTTACCCGCCGCGGCAATGCCGTGGTGCTGGAACCCTTTAACCCCGCGTATACGCCGCTGGTCATTGAAGGCGAAGCGCTGGAGCATCTGCATATTGTAGGCAAGGTGCGCGAAACCCGCACCAAATGGTGACCCCGCCTCTGCCAGAGGCAAAAGGGGCGTTTGCCGCGCAGGGCGGCACAAACAGCCGGGCAGGCTGACTGCCGGACGCCGGAAACCCAGCGGGCCATCTGCTCGAAACGGGCGGCGAAAAGCCGGGCAGGATCGACCGGCGGGCGGCCAGAGGCCGACCATAACAGAAAAAGAATGCGGTATGCCCGCACGGTGCGGGCCGCCCTTTCTTTTTTGCGCCTTTTTGCCCGGTTGACCGGCCTGACCGGTCGTTTTCCCTCAAACGCCTGCCCGGGCGGGCCGTCCCTGCGCCGCCGGGCTTCTCCCCTTGCCGCGGCCGCCCGGCACGATCGGGCAGCACCGACCGCCGCCGGGTACCGCAGCTTTCCCGCTGCACTCCAGGCCCCCGTCCTGCCGGGGCCGGACAGCTTCTGCCGCAGCGCGGGGCTCTCTGTGGGCAGGCCGCACGCTGCGCCGCCGGAGTATGCCCTGCGCCAAAGCAACCGCACAGCCGGGCCCGTTTGAAAAAACGGCCCGACCGCACCGCCCCTGCCGGGAGGATCTTATCATGGAGCTTGCCGAAAAACTGACCATACTGGCGGACAGCGCCAAATATGATGTCGCCTGCACCTCCAGCGGGGTGGATCGCGGCGCGCCCCAAAAAGGCATGGGCAGCGCCGTCAGCTGCGGCATCTGCCACACCTTTGCCGGGGACGGCCGCTGCGTCTCGCTGCTGAAGGTGCTGCTTTCCAACGTCTGCGCGTTTGACTGCAGCTATTGTGTCAACCGGCGCTCCAACGATGTGCCCCGCGCCACCTTTTCCCCGCGGGAGTTGGCCGACCTGACCGTCGGCTTTTACCGCCGCAACTATATCGAGGGGCTGTTTCTTTCCAGCGCGGTGCTGGTCAGCCCCGACCACACGGTGCAGCTGATGATCCGCGCGCTGGAAATTCTGCGCTATGAATACGATTTTTGGGGCTACATCCACGCAAAGGCCATTCCCGGGGCCGACCCTGCGCTGATCCAGCGGCTGGGGCAGCTGGCCGACCGTCTGAGCGTCAATATCGAGCTGCCCAGCAGCGCCAGCCTTACCCGCCTGGCCCCGGACAAAAACCGTCAGAGCATTCTTGCGCCGATGGGGCAGATCACCCGCGGCATTGCCCAAAACACCCGGGAGCTGACGCGCTATAAGCACGCAGGACGGTTTGCCCCGGCCGGGCAAAGCACCCAGATGATCGTAGGGGCCAGCCCGGAAAGCGATTATCAGATCCTGCGCCTGACCGAGGGACTGTACCGCAAATATGCGCTGAAGCGGGTGTTCTTTTCGGCATATGTGCCGGTGGTGAAAAGCGCCCTGCTGCCGTCGACGGAGACGAAGCCGCCCCTGCTGCGGGAGCATCGGCTGTACCAGGCGGATTGGCTGCTGCGGTATTACCACTTTGCAGCCGATGAAATTCTCAGTGAGCAGACGCCGGATTTCAACCCCTGGCTTGACCCGAAATGCAACTGGGCCGTACACCATATGGAGCAGTTTCCGCTGGAGGTGACCCGCGCCGACTATGAGCAGCTGCTGCGGGTGCCCGGCATCGGCCCCAAAAGTGCCCGGCGCATTGTCGCCTGCCGCCGCAGCGCCCCGCTGAGCTTTGCCGATCTGAAAAAGATGGGCGTGGTACTCAAGCGCGCCCAGTATTTCATTCTCTGCCGCGGGCAGTCGCTGGTGGGGCTGCACCCCAGCGCAGACGCCGCCGCCCGTGCCCTGCTGGATCC
>CAKTAM010000011.1 GCA_934527255.1 uncultured Oscillospiraceae bacterium
TTTTCGCTGCCATTATCTTCGTTGTGCTGTCCGTTTTCATCAAAGCTGTACTTGCGCTCCAACACCCGAAACGGCACTTCCTGATGGTGATTGATGACCTTGCTCTTTCCAATCCATTCAAGTGTCGGCATGGCTGATTTCCTCCAATATGGTAATGCGGCAGGAAAAATAAAGGGTTCCCAACCGATATAATTTCAATATAAATTGTAATCAATACAACACAGAAAAGCAAGGCCCTTTCAGCATGGCGCAGGAAGTTGTGCCGCATTGAACGGGTTTGGCGGCGGCATGCCGTCGGCAGCCCGCAAATTTCAAAAAACGGCTTGAGTGAACAGGCCCTATCTGTTATAATACCTTTATTACAGCAGGCTTTTTCTGCAAAAGAAAAAACGGCCGTCGGCACGGTGCAAAACCGCCCGCGCCCCTTTTGCGCCGCCCGGGCCTGTCATTGGGGCGGGGCCTGCGCAGGCACGGCGCGAAGCAGCCCCCAAAAAACAGCAGAACAGTTTAAGGAGATGCAAACATAGATGAAATTAGGTATCGTCGGCTTGCCCAACGTGGGCAAATCCACCCTGTTCAACGCCATTACCAACACGCAGAACGCCGAGGCGCAGAACTACCCCTTCTGCACCATTGAGCCGAACGTCGGCATCGTGCCGGTGCCGGATGCCCGGCTGGATAAGCTGGCCGAGCTGTGGAGCCCCGAAAAAAAGACCCCCGCCATCATCGAATTTGTCGATATTGCGGGGCTTGTCAAGGGGGCGTCGCGCGGGGCGGGCCTGGGCAACAAGTTTTTGGGCAACATCCGCGAGGTGGATGCCATCGTGCATGTGGTGCGCTGCTTTGACGACGACAACATCATCCATGTGGTGGAGGATGTGAACAAGCCGGTCGGGGTAGACCCCGCGGGCGATATTGAGGCCATCGACCTGGAGCTGATCCTCTCCGACCTCGAGGTGGTGGAGCGTCGGCTGGACCGTACCCGCAAGGCCATGAAGGGCGACAAGACCCTTGCCGGTGAGGAGGCGTTTCTGGTGCGGCTGTCGCAGCACCTTTCCGAGGGCAAAAACGCCCGCAGCATGCCGGTGGACGGCGACGCCGAGCAGGCCGTCTTTGACGATATGCACCTGCTGAGCGCCAAGCCCATCATCTATGCCGCCAATGTCGGCGAGGATGATCTGGTGGCCGGGCCGGAAAACAACCCCTATGTGAAGATCGTCGAGGGCATCGCCGCCGCCGAGGGCAGCGCGTGCCTGCCCATCTGCGCCAAAATCGAAGAGGATGTCGCCGGGATGGAGCCGGACGAAAAGGCCGAGCTGCTGGCCGAGTTCGGCATTACCGACGGCTGCGGGCTGGATAAGCTGATCCAGAAAAGCTACGCCCTGCTGGGGCTCATCAGCTTTTTGACCGACGGCAAAAAGGAATGCCGCGCCTGGACCATCAAAAAGGGCACCCGCGCGCCGCAGGCCGCCGGAAAGATCCACAGCGACTTCGAGCGCGGCTTCATCCGCGCCAGCGTGGTGGCGTTTGATACCTTTGCCGCGTGCGGGTACGATATGGCCGCCGTCAAGGCAAAGGGCCTGCAGCGCACCGAGGGCAAGGAGTATGTTATGCAGGACGGCGACATTGTGGAGTTTTTGTTCAACGTGTAAAAGGGTCGCCTGAAAAAAACAGACGCGGCCGGGCGGGGAAGCACTTCCCTGCCCGGCCGCGTTTTTGCGTGCGTCGGTTTTTGCAATGTGTCTGAGGCACCGTTTTGCGGCGGGAGCATTTGGCATCCGCCGGTTTTGCGCCGCCCGCTTTTTACGGGGTAAGAACGCCCCGCCCGGCCATCCGGTTCTGTTGGCTCATCAGCCGAACCGGCTTTTTGGGTGGGTGTCAGGCAGAGGGCGCGCCCGCGGCGGTGCGGTACGGCAGTACAAGCAGCAGCACCCGGCGGGCGTCGTTGCGCAGATAGGTCAGCGTGTCATCCTCCAGCGTGGGAATTTCGGCCGCGGCGCGGTGCAGCAGCAGGGCAAAGTCGCCGCGCTCCAGCGCGGCGCAGGCCCCGGCATAGGCGGCGTCATCCGCAAAAAACAGGCACAGGCCGGGGTCGCCCCGGCGCGCGGCGCTGCACAGGCGGGCCTCGGTCTCCTCCGGGTCAAAGCGGGAAAACACACCGCCGCTGCGGACGGCGTACAGCCCGGCCTCCTGCGCGGCATCGGGCCAGCCGTCGCCGTCGGGGGTATGGTCGGCCAGCAGTTGCGGCAGCGTCATGGTGAAGTATTCATAACGGATCAGCTCCCTTTCGGCGCCGTCCGGCCCGCACACGGTCAGGTCGGTGTCGCCCCAGGTCGCATCCAGATAATACCAGCTGCCGTCCAGCAGCGCCAGGTTCCAGGCGTGGGGCTGGCCGTTGGCCGTGCCGCTGACATAGGTGCAGGGAATGCCCGCTGCGTTCAGCAGGTATTGCAGTGCCCGCGAATAGCCCGCGCACACCGCCCGGCCGTAAACCAGGCACGACAGCACCGTCTGGCTGATGGGGGCCTGCTCGTCATACCGGGTGCCGCATGCCAGCTGTTCATACAAATAAAGCGCGCGGTCGGCATCGCTTGCCGCCGGGCCGCACGCGGCCTGCAGCTGCTGCAGCAGGCGGTCACGCGCAGCCTGCAGCAGGCGTTCGGCCTGCTGTATCTCCTGCTCGGTCATGCTGTAGCCGGGGCGGAACAGCACCTCCTCCACCTGCCCGTTGACGCTGGAATAAATGCCGCCGTAGCTGGTCAGCCAGAACAGCTCGGGGTGGTCAGCGCAAAGGGCGGAAAAGGCGGCGTCCAGCTCCTCCTTGGGGGCGGGGGTCAGGCTGCCCTGCGGCTGGCGCGCGGCCACAATGGGCAGCATTTCGCGGTACAGCTGCTGGCCGGTGGGCGACAGCCTGTCATAATACCAGCGCAGCGCGTCCGTTTCGGCAGCGGGCGCATCGGCGGCGACGGGCTGCACCGTTTGGTCAAGGGGGGCTTCCGGCCGCGTTCGCCGCGCCGGATGGGGCGAGCAGCCGGTCAGGCAGCCGACCAGAAGGGCGGCCGCCAGCAGGGCCGCGGCGGCGCGGCGCAGCCGAAAAAGCGGTATCTTTCTGCGGCACGGCAAAGCGCAGCCCCCCTTTCCCCCTGTCTTTCTGTTAAGGTTATGCGGTGCGCAGAATGTCCAATACGATGGAAGCGGCTGTGGCGCAGTATTCGCTGATATCGAACTGCTTGACCACCAGCTTTTCAAAGGCGGCCTCGTCGGCATTGTCCGACATGGCGCGGATCACCACAAACGGCACGCCGTTCTTTTCGGCCACCTGCGCGACGGCCGCGCCCTCCATCTCCACACACAGCGGGTGGCAGCGGGCAATGATGTCCGCCTTGGAGGCCGAATCGCCGATGAACTTTTCGCCCGTGGCCACACGGCCCACCAGCGCATGCACGCCCTGCCTGCTGCAGGCGGCCTGCGCCGCGGCGATCAGCGCCGGGTCGGCGTGATAATCGTGCGCCACAAGGCCGGTGTTTTCCAGCGTCAGGTCGTCAATGTCGTGGTGACACAGCGTGTCGGAGATGACCACATCGCCAATTTCCAGCCGGGGCGAAAGGTTGCCCGCAATGCCGCTGAACAGCAGCCGCTGCGCGCCAAACACCGAGATGAGGATCTGCGCGGCGGCGGCCGCGTTCACCTTGCCCATTCCGGCGCAGCAGAGGATCACGCGGCTGCCCTCGTAAATGCCGGAGATAAAATCAACATCGGCCACCCGGCGGGTGGTCTTCTGGTTCAGCGCCTCGCTCAGCAGGCGGATCTCTTCGGGCATTGCGCCCATTACACCGTAGATCATTGGTTCCAATCCTTTCCCCTGTTCGCCCGGCCGGGCTGCCCGGCCGGGTCGTCTTTTGTCGGTCGCCTTTATTATAGCACCCAGCGCCCGGCGCTGGCAAGACGGCGGCCCGGGTGCTTTTGACCAAAACGGGGAAAGTGTTTTTGGGCGGTGCACGGCGGATGCCCCGCCCGTCAGCCGCCGACCGGCTGCAGGGTCAGGCTTTCGGCAATGGCGGTCAGCTGGGCGTCGCTGACGGCGCCGGGGGCCAGCTGCAGCGCGGCATAGGCCAGAAGCGTGCGGTCCCATACCGTGACGGAGGGGTATGCGGTCATCGGCGCGGCGGCGGTATTGCCTTCATAGCTTTCCGGGTGCAGCAGCGCGTCGCTCACCTCATAAAGGCCGGTGGCGGTCTCCTGCTGCGCGCTTGTGCGCACCGGCGTATAGTTGGCGCACCAGACGGCCTGGCTGCTCAGCCGCAGCTCGGCCAGCGCGGCCTTGTAAAATTCCTCGGTCGGCAGCTCGGGCACATCCTCAAACAGGCCAAAGCCAATGCTGCCCACCACGTCGCCGTCGGCATTGCAGATATTTACCGGGGTCCACGGCAGCGAGGGGCCGCGCGTTTCGGGCAGGGCCAGCGTCCAGCCCTCCGGCAGCCGCAGCCGCGCGGTAAAGGGGGCGGCATCGTATATAACAGCGTTGTACTCGCTGCGCCCGTCCTGATAAGCCGGAAACGTCACGCTGACAAACCCGTCCGCCCCGGCGGCAAAGCCTGTCTGTTCGGCGTCGGCCGTCGGCTGCGGCAGCGGCAGGCTTTCACCCGCCGCGTCCGGCGTCTGTCCGTCCTGCCCGGCGGCGCTGTCGGCCGGCGTGCCGGGTACGGAGGTGCTTGCCCCGGCAGGCTCCGGCTTGCTGATGGGATCCGCCAGCAGGCAGACGGCCAGTGCGATCAGCGCCAGCCCGCTGACGGCGACGGCCCATTTCGGCGCGCGGCGGCCGCGCAGCACGTTTTGAATGCGGCCGCGTACCGAGCCCTCGCCAAATGCCAGCGGGCTGCCCGGCGCGGCAAACCGCCCGGTGGCCAGCGCCAGCAGCGCCGACGAATACGCCTTGCGCACGCTGCCGCCAAGGGTGTGCACCACGGCCTCGTCACAGGCCATTTCCATGTCGCGCCCCAGCATGGCAAAGGCCAGCCAGACCAGCGGGTTGAACCAGTGCAGGCACAGCAGCGCATAGGCCAGCGGCTTGACCAGATGGTCGCGCCGCCGCAGGTGCATGCACTCATGACAGAGAATATAGCGCGTCTGTTCGGCCGAAAGCCCGGCGGGCAGATAAATGCGCGGGCGCAGCAGGCCCATGACAAAGGCGGTCTCCAGCCCGTCGCACTGCAGCAGCGCCGGGGCGCGGCGTCCGGCGGGCGCGGCGGCGTTTTCCGGCCAGGGCAGCAAAACGGCAAAGCGCAGCCGTCTGCGCAGCAGCCCGGCGCTGCACAGCCCATAGGCAAGGCCCAGCAGCACGCCAATCAGCCACACAAGGGCGGCCAGCTCCAGCACGATCTGCTGCGGGTCGGCGCTGTCGCCGGGCGCGGCGGCAGGCAGCAGCGGGGCGACGGCGGCGCTCACCGCCGCCAGCCCGTTGTTCAGTGTGGGCGCAGCGGCCGTTTCGGCCGTCAGCGGGCGCGCGGCGGGCAGCAGGCTGAACCGCGCCGAAAACGATGCCGGGCAAAGCAGCCGAAAGCCCACCACCGCCCACAGGGCGCACAGGGCGTGCCGCGGGGCTGCCCTGCGCCCCAGCAGATGCGCGGCCAGCACGGCGGCGATCCCCCACGAGGCGTTCCAGCTGCACTGCAGCAGCTGGGAAAAAACAGTGTTCAGACCGTCATAAAAGGCGTTCATTCGTCGTCACCCTCCTCGCGGCAGCGGTCGATCAGCTGCTGCAGCTCATCCGCCTGACGGGCGCTCAGGCGGCGGCCGCCCAGAAAAGCCGCCAGAAAGCCGGGCAGCGAGCCGCCGAACGTCTCCTGCACAAAGGCGCGGCTTTTGTGCTGCTCAAATTCCTCCCGGCTGACCAATGCGCGCACAGTGCTGTTTTCGTTGCAGAAAAGCCCGCGGTCGCACAGACGGCGCAGAACGGTATAGGTGGTGGTGCTTTTCCAGCCAAGCTGCTGCGCGCACAGGCGCACCAGCTCGCCGGAGGCGATGGGCTCGTTTTCCCAGATCAGCCCGGCAACGCGGGCTTCGCTTTCGGCAAGATGATACTCGGGCATGGGCGTTCTCCTTTTCCTTTTGCCGGGCGCGGCGTTTTCCGCGTGCATCCCGGCCTGCCGCACACGGAGCTCTACAAGCTATAGAGTACACATTTACTCTACAGGAAATAGAGCGACTTGTCAACCCCTCCCGAAAAAATTTTTTTGGCCGGTCGGCGTTGACGGCCAGCGGCGGGCGGAGGCCGTCAGCCGTTTTGTACCCAAAACGCTTTGTGCGGCGGGCCGCCGGAGAAAGCGGGGCAAAGCAAACGGCCCCTCCGCAGGCAAAAATGCCATGCAAAGGGGCCGGTGAAAAGGCCGAAAAACGCTTACTCGACGACGGTCATGCACTTGATGACCACCGGCGTGCGGGGCTTGTCGCGCAGGTCGGTGTCCACGGCGGCGATCTCATCCACCACATCCAGCCCGTCGATCACCTTGCCGAAGGCGGCATAGCTGCCGTCCAGGTGCGGGGCGTCGGCGTGCATGATGAAGAACTGGCTGCCGGCCGAATCCGGCATCATGCTGCGCGCCATGGAAAGCACGCCGCGGGTGTGCTTCAGGTCGTTTTTCACGCCGTTGGCGGCAAATTCACCCTTGATGGTCCAGCCCGGGCCGCCGGTGCCGGTGCCGTTGGGGTCGCCGCCCTGGATCATAAAGCCCGGGATCACCCGGTGAAAGGTCAGCCCGTCGTAAAAGCCCTGACGCACCAGCTTTTCAAAGTTGGCGCAGGTGATGGGGGCGATCTCGGGGTACAGCTCGGCGGTCATCACGCCGCCGTTTTCCATTTCGATGCGGATTTTGCTCATAATCAGTCTCGCTTTCTCATAGGTTTTGAACAGTGATTTCACAAAAAACAGGCTGCAAGGCCCATTTACTGCCGGTATAAATTGCCAATCCGTCAGGAATGTTGAAAACTCCGTTGAAAGTGTTGAAATACGCGCTTTGTTTTTACCAGATGTTGGGAAAACCGGTGGAAAACCGTTTTTGCACTGTACAGAGGGTTGACGGAGCTTGTCAAAATTTCCACAAACGACAACGTTTTGTGGTGAGGGGCAGGGCCCCAAACCGGCCGCAGCAGGGCGGCTGTTGAAAAGTTTTGCACCGCTTTGGCGGCGCGCCTCTTTCGTGTTCAGTATATCGTGTATGGGCGCGTTTGTAAAGAGCGTGATCCGCAAACCGGCGGCTGCGGCCAAAAAAGCCGCCGCGCGGTTGACGGAACCCGGCGGGAAAGCTATAATGAACGCAGAGGACGCATTTTTCGGCAAAAAGCGCCGTTTTCGGCCGGTGAGCGGCTTTTTGGCCGTCGGCCAGGGCCCTTGAGAAAAAACAAAACCGACAGGCTGCGGGCTGCCCCCGCCGCAGGAGGGCGGACGGCCCCTGCGGTGTAGATACGGCATGCTGCGCGGCAGCTGCCCGGCCGGGGCCGCCGGACAATACCGTCAGGCTGGCACGCCGGACAAAAATGCCGGGCAGGGCCGAAGGGCAAACGAACAAAACCGAAGAAACACAGCAAGAGAATAAAACAGGAGAAGCAAACAGATGAAAAAAAGGATCACCGGGTTTGTGCTGGCGGCCCTGCTGCTGGCGGGGGGCGCGTTCTGGTTCGGGCGCGCCTCACGCGGGGGCGATGACGCCTCGCAAAGTCTGGATATCTGGGGCACGCAGTCCTCGGACAGTACGTTACAGCCGACGCCGCAGCCCGATGCCGTTGCCCCGCAGGAGATGTACAGCGCCATGTGGATCAGCTATCTGGAATGGGAAAGCATGGATTTTTCCACCGAGGAAAGCTTTACCCGGCAGGCCAGCGCCATGCTGGTCAACTGTGCCGATCTGGGGCTGAAAACCGTCATTGTGCAGGTGCGGCCCTTTGGCGATGCGCTGTATGACAGCACGGTGTTTCCGGCCAGCCACCTGCTGACCGGCACGCAGGGACAGGCGCTGCCGTACGACCCGCTGCGCATTCTTGTCAACGGGGCGCACGCGCTGGGGCTGCGCATCGAGGCGTGGGTCAACCCCTACCGCGTGCGGCTGAACGCCGCCAAGCCCGCCGCGCTCAGCCCGGAAAACCCGGCGGTGCGCTGGCTGGCCGACCCTGCCACCGCCGACTATGTGCACGAGGTGGGCGACGGGCTGTATTATGACCCCGGCGTGCCCGCCGTGCGCGCCCTCATTGAGGACGGCGTGCGTGAGATCGTGGAAAACTACGAGGTGGACGGCATCCTGTTCGACGACTATTTTTACCCCACGACGGAGGAGAGCTTTGACGACGCCGCGTGGGCGGCCTACGGCGACGGGCAGTCGCGGGAGGCCTGGCGGCGCGAAAACGTCAACACGCTGGTGCGCGAGGTGTACGCACTGATCAAGCAGCTGTCGCCGGGGTGCACGTTCGGCATCAGCCCTTCGGGCAATATCCGCAATAATTACGAGCAGCAGTACAGCGACGTCAGCCTCTGGCTGTCCGAGCCGGGCTATGTTGATTATCTGATGCCGCAGATCTACTGGGGCTTTGACTATACCACCGTCGGCGGCAGCCGGGCCTATGCCTTTGAAAACTGTCTGGCGGATTGGGCCGCCCTGCCCCGCGCGGCCAGCGTGCAGCTGTATGTGTCGCTGGGGGCTTACCGCATCGGCGACGGCGACGGCAGCGCCGCCGAATCGGACGAATGGCGCTGCGGCGAAAATCTGGCGCGCATGGTGCAGGCGCTTGGCACGCAGGCCGAGGGCTTCTCGCTGTACCGGTATGATTTTCTGTACAGCAATCCCGCGTGGGAGGAGCTTGTCACGCGCGAGCTGGCCGCCCTGCAGCTGCTGCTGCGCCAGCCGGGCGAGGGGGCCTCGTGACGGCGGGCCGTGCGCGGCCGTTTGGGGTGCAGGGCATCCCGGCGGGGCGCGGCCCCGTGTCCCCCTTCGCTTCCCTTTTTCACTGCTTTGGACGGCGCGGCCCCGCCGCGCCCCTGCGCAAGCCCCAGCCAACCGGGCGCTGCCCGTAAAAAAGGAGGAACGTTGCCATGCTGCATTTTCAAGCCGCGCCGGTCTCCCCCGGGGTCGTGGTCGGCCCCTGCCGTGTGGTCACGCACCGCACGGCGGCGCTGTGCCGCGTGGTGCAGACGCCGCAGGCGGAGCAGCACCTGTTTGAGGCCGCCTGCATTCTGGCGCAGGGCGAGCTGGAAAGCCTGATGGAAAAGGCGGAAAGCCAGCCCCAGCGCGACATTCTGGCGTTTCAGCATGCGGTGCTGGAGGACCCGGCGTTTCTGGATGCCGTGACCGACGACATTCTGCGCGGCTACGGCGCGCTGCGGGCCGTGCAGGAGGCGCTGGCGCATTTTACCGCCGTCATGCGCGGGCTGGACGACGCTTACTTTGCCGCCCGCGGGGCGGATATTGAGGATGTCGGCCATCGGCTGTGCGACATTCTGGCGGGCGAAAGCCACGACCGCATCCTGCTGGAGGAGCCCGCCATTCTGGCGGCCGAAAGCCTGTACCCCAGCGACCTTGTCAGCGTCGAGCGGCACAAGCTGCTGGGGCTGATCATGGCGGGCGACAGCCCGCAGAGCCATGCGGCCATCATTGCCCGCACGCTGGGCATTCCGGCCGTGGTGCAGGCGGGCCCGCAGTTTCTGGAGGCGGCCGACGGGCAGCAGGTGGCGCTGGACGGCAGCCGCGGCGAATTTTTTGTGCAGCCGGATGCGGCGGTGCGCGCCCGGTTCCATCACCAGCAGCTGCAGGCGCAGCGGCGCAGGCTGTATCTGGAAAGCCTGCGCGCCGCCCCCTGCATCACGCGGGACGGCACGCGGGTGCAGCTGCTGGCCAACTGCAGCAACCCGGAGGATATCCGCCGTGCGCTGGAGGCCGGGGCCGAGGGGGTCGGCCTGCTGCGCAGCGAGTTTCTGTTTATTGACGACCACCTGCCCGACGAGGCCGAGCAGCTGGACTTTTACCGCCGCTGCATTGCCGCGGCGGACGGCGCGCCGCTGGTCATCCGCACCATTGATGTCGGGGCGGACAAGCGGGTGGCGGGCCTAACGGCCGAAAACGAGGAAAACCCCGCGCTGGGCCTGCGCGGGGTGCGGCTGGCGCTGCGGTACGAAAACCTGCTGACGGCCCAGTTCCGCGCGCTGCTGCGCGCCGCGGCGGATGGCCCCCTGCGGGTGATGCTGCCCATGATCGCCACCCCGCGCGACGTGCGGCGCGCCCGCGCCGTGTTCGACCGGGTGCGCGCGGCGCTGCGGGCCGAGGGCGTGCCGTTTGACGACGGCGTGCCGCTGGGCGTGATGATCGAGACCCCGGCCGCCGCCGTGCTCAGCGACCGTCTGGCGCAGGAGGCCGCCTTTTTCAGCATCGGCACCAACGATCTGACGCAGTATGTGCTGGCGGCCGACCGCACCAACCCCGCCATGGAGGAATATTACCGCCCCGACAGCGAGGCGGTGCTGCGCATGGTGCAGCTGACGCTGCGCAATGCCGCCGCGGCTGGGGTGCCGTGCAGCATCTGCGGCGAAAGTGCGGCCGACCCGGTGCTGGCCGCGCGCTATGTACGGCTGGGTGCGCGCTGCCTTTCGCTGGCGGCCACCTCGGTGGCCGAGATCAAGGATGCGCTCAACGGGCTGGATCTGCGCGTGCCGGAGGCCGACGCCGCGCCCGCCCCAAACGCCTGAGGGCGGCAGCCCCCTGCGGTCGGGGCGCCCCACTCAAAACGGAAAACAGAAAAAACGGCGGAAGCCTGTGACAGTACCACTCCATGCCGAATGTCCGGAAAATCGGGTACTTATCACTGCGGCTCTGCCGTTTTTCTTTTGATCGTTTTGGCAAATGCGGGATGTCCGGCCCCGCCGGGAAAAAAGAAGCGTCTTTGCTTTTGCAGGCGTGCAAAGCGCAAGGTCAAAGGGCGGCCATGACCGACGCAGGCGGTTCACGGCCGGGCCTGCCGACGGGCGGCCCCCTTTTGTGCGTGCAGGGGGCTTTTTGGCCTGCCGCGCAGCCTTCGCTGTCGGTGCACACCGCAGCGCCCGGTCCCCGCTTCAGGCGGTGCGTCCGGCCCCAAACGGCTATAGCGGGCCGCTCATGGCCGGTACACGCATTGCCGCACAAAGGCATCCGCCTCGCTTTTGCACACGCCGCGCGCCGTCAGGCGGCGGCCTGCGGGGGTGCAGACGGTCAGTGTGGCGCGATCCTCCTGCACGGAAAGCGACGAGGCCTGCACCGTATAGCTGCAGCCGCCCAGAAAGGCGGTGACAAAATGCCGCGTAAAGCGGCGGCTGTAGGCAAAGCAGGCTCGGCGGCCGGGCAAGGGGGCGTAGCCCTCGGTAAAAAACGCCTCCAGCTGCACCGCCAGCAGAGCCAGCCACAGCAGGCACAGCAGCCCCAGCAGCGGGGCAAGATCCGGCAGAATGCGCAGCGACAGCAGCCAGAACACCAGCCCGACGGCCAGCGCCGACCCATGCACCCACAGGTATTGCCCGGCGGTGCGCCCGGCAAAGCGGGGCAGCGGCTGCGGCAGCGCCATTTCGGGCAGCAGCTGACAGGCCACGGCGGGCTTGCGGCGGTGAAAAAACAGCAGCGGCGTATTGCGATTGGAAAAGCCGCCTGCGTACAAATAGATAGAATCAAAGCCGGTCAGGCGCGACAGCGGCGTGTGCCGCACATCAATGGCGTTGACGCAGCTCATCCGGATGCGCTGCTCTACCCGGGTGTACAGGCCGCCGCGGCACAGCAGCAGGCCGCCTGCCCGCGCCACCCGAAAGCCGCCCGTCCGCAGCATGCTGATGCACAGGCTGCACAGGGTAAACAGAAAAAACAGCGACAGCAGCAGCGAAAAACCGGCGGGCAGCACGGCGTTGGCCGCCAGGGTCAGCCGCTCCAGCCGCGACAGGGCAATGTGGCTGAAATCCGCCCCCAGAAAGCTCTGCACCCGGTTGACGGTGTATAAGATCAGCGCGGTCTCGGTGAGCAGGTTGGTGCTCAGCGCCACCAGCATCAGCCATTCGCCGCCGGAGGGGCGGTACTGCACCGGGGTGTCCTCCGGCGTGGGAAACAGCGCCTCGCGCAGGGCAAGGGCCTGCTTGTAGGGCAGCAGCAGCGTATGGCTTCTGCGACTGGCGCGGCTGGTGAGAAACAGCTCCAGCTCGGCCGCGCCCACCAGCCGCATGGGCAGGGTGCGGCGCAGCTCGCAGGCGGCAAAATCCTGCGGGCGATAGCGAAAGCCGCGCACAAAGGCAAACCCCAGCTGCAGCTCCAGCACATCCTCCTCCAGCGTATAGCGGGCGCTCATCCAGGTGTAAACGCTCAGGAAGCCCATGGCCAGCAGAATCAGCACATCCTGCTGCAGCGCGGTGAAAAAAGCCTGCAGCTGAAACGACAGCAGCGCCCGCGCCAGCGGGATGAGGCACAGCAGAAAGCCGTAGCGCAGATAGCGCAGCGCGTAGAGAAAATGCAGTCTGCCCTTCAAGAGGTCACCTCCTGTCAACAAGCTGTGCAAAACGGTCGGGGCCGCTGCCCGATGGGCGAAAGCATCCGCACTGCCGGGCGGCAGGCAGCCGGGGCAGCGCGTCTGGTACGCCCCGGCAAACGGGCCGGTGTCCTCTCCCTGCCCGGCGTTTTCTGTCGGGCATTGCTGCCGGGCGGTATTGTCAGGCTACTGTTCGCTGCGCCACAGCAGCAACAGCGCCTCGGCGTCCTCCCGGCCGGCAAAGGGCAGCGTGACCATGCTGCCCGCGGCAAACACCGTCAGATAGCACAGCCCCAGCGGGCGGCCAAGGGGCGACTGCAGGAGGCGGATGGCGGTGACATCCCGCAGCGGAATGTGCCGCTCGTTGGTAAACAGCAGCCCGCAGTGCGAATAGAAAACATCCCCCTGCACGCCCCAGCGGGCATAGGTGGTAAACAGCAGAAAATAGCCCCAGATCGCGGCGGCGGCCGCCAGCGCGCCCAGCATGCGCACCCACATGCGCCCCAGCGGCAGCAGCGCCAGCGCCGTCAGGCAGAACAGCGCGGCGCCCCCGGCCAGGTGCGCCCCGTTTTTTTTCAGTCGAAACTTCATCGGCGGCCTCCTTTTGCGGCGGTCAGTGCAGCTTCCATTTCCGGCTAAGCTGGACAAACCCGGCGGCGCGCGCCAGGCACAGCAGCGTGTCGCCCGCCAAAATACGCGTCTGCCCGCGCGGAATGATCAGGCGGCCGCCGCGCGTGACGCTGACGACGGTCAGCTCCTCCGGCAGGGGCAGCTGTGCCAGCGTCTGGCCGGAAAAGGCAAAGTCCTCCGGCAGGCGGATCTCCCGCAGGCTGGTCTCGCCATCCGAAAGCTGCAGCAGCTGGCGAATGGCGTCGGTCTCGACCTCCACCTCCAGAATGCGGGCGATGGTATCCGTCACCGAAACGACGGTATCCACCCCCAGCAGCTGCAGAACGGCGGCGTTTTCGGGGTTGTTGACCCGGGCGACGGTCTTTTTGACGAAAAACAGCTTTTTGGCCAGCTGGCAGGCCACCAGATTGCATTGATCCTGCCCGGTGACGCCCACCAGCACGTCGCATTCGCTGCAGCCCGCCCGCTGCAGCACCTGCGGGTCGGTGCCGTTGCCGCAGTAAACGGGAATGTCCAGCTCTCCGGCCCGACGGCTGCACACGGCCTCGCGTTCCTCAATGAGCACCACGCTGTGCCGGTGCGAAAGCAGGGTGCGCGCCACATAGTAGCCGATCTTTCCCCCGCCGACAATGCAGACCTTCATACCCGTTCCCCTTTCCTGCAGCGCTGGGTGTGCTGCAGCTGCAGCTGCAGCTGCGGCTGCGGTGCGGCCGCGGCCGTCAGCAGCCGGTCGCCCGGCTGCAGGCGGGGGTCCTCCCCTGCCAGCGCCACCTCGCCGCTTTCGCGCACCAGCCCCAGCACGGTGATGCCCGCCAGCGCCTGCGCGGCGGCGTGCAGCGGGCCGCCGACGCACCCGGCGGGCGGCTCTGTCTGCTGAAAATACACCGTGTTGTTGCCGAAAACCAGCGCCTGCTGCCCGATGCGCGCGGCAAACGACTGGTACAGGGCGTCGGCGGTCAGCTCGCCGGGGCAGACGGTCCAGATGGCAAAGCAGCGGCCATAGGCATCTTTCAGCAGCGGATCGGCGATCTGCGCCCACACCGGGCGAATATGATATTGCTGCTGGGCGATCTGCGCCACCATGATATTCATGGTGTCGTCGCCCGTCAGTGCAAAGACGGCGTCGCTGCTTTCGATGCCGCCCGCCGTTAGGGTATCGGCATCAATGGGCAGCCCGCAGCAGGTGGGCCCCTCAAACCAGCCCTCCTGCGACAGGGCCTTCAGGCGGGCGGGATCCTGGTCGATGACGGCCACCTCGTGCCCGGCCTCCTGCAGGCGGCGCGCCAGCAAAACGCCGGTACGGCTGCAGCCGATGATGAGAATATTCATGCGAGGGCTCCTTTCGGCAGACAGACGCCCCGCCGTCGGGGCGTTCTTTTTTTCTATTATAACAATCCCGGCCGGAAAATACAATCGCCGCGCGGCAAATTGCGCTGCGCCCCTGCATCGCCTCCGGCCGCACCGCCGTCAAGCAAAATGCTCTCCCGCCCTGCCGCCGCAAAGCAGAGCCGCCCGGGGCGGCAGCCCGCCGCCGCGCCGTTTTTCGGCATTGTGTACAAACCGGCAGGGCAAGGATGGGCAGTTCCGTCCCTTGCCAAACGCCCGGCAAATGTGTCATAATAAAAAGAAAGGGGCCGCCGCGCCCCCAAAACATCGCAAAAAAGGGGGAACCCGTTTTATGAAGCTCAATACCCGCCGCACCGTGCTGGTCGGCCTGGCGTTTCTGTCCATCTGCGCGTTCTGGCAGATGTATGACAGCGTGGTGCCGCTGATCCTGACCAAGACCTTTCATCTGGATGAGACCTGGTCGGGCGCCATTATGGCGGCAGACAATATCCTGGCATTGTTTCTGCTGCCGTTTTTCGGTGCGCTCAGCGACCGCACCAGCACCCGCATCGGCTGCCGCATGCCCTTTATTGTGGGCGGCACGCTGGGTGCGGTGCTGCTGATGAACCTGCTGCCGCTGCTGGATAACCGCTATTACGCTCTGACGCAGGCCGGGGCGGGCGGCGGCGCGCTGGCAGCCGTGCGCATCGGCTTTATTGTGGTGCTGGGGCTGCTGCTGGTATGCATGGGCACCTACCGCAGCCCGGCCGTCGCCCTGATGCCGGATGTGACCCCCAAGCCCCTGCGCAGCCGCGGCAACGCGATCATCAACCTGATGGGCGCGCTGGGCGGCCTGCTGTATCTGGGCGTGGCCGCCGTGCTGTATTCGCAAAAGCGCATCGGCGGGCTGGCACACGTCAACTATACCGCACTGTTCGCCGTGGTGGCGGGCATTATGGCGGTTTCGGTGCTGGTGCTGTATTTCACCGTCAACGAGCCGAAGCTGGCCGCGGAAAACCGCCGGTACGAGGAGGCCCACCCCGAGCAGAATCTGGCCCAGACCACGCAGGACGGCGAAGAGGTGCTGCCCGCCCCGGTCAAGCGCAGTCTGGCGTTTCTGCTGGGTTCCATTGCGCTGTGGTTCATCGGCTACAACGGCGTGACGACCTGGTTCACCACCTACATTGACCGCGTGATGGGCGAGGGTCTCGGCGGGGCCTCCACCTGCCTGATGGTGGCCACGGGCGGTGCGGTCGTCTCCTACATTCCCATTGGGGCGCTGGCTGCCCGCATCGGCCGCAAAAAAACCATTCTGTGCGGTGCTGCGCTGCTGTCGGCGTGCTTCTTTGCCGGGTATCTGGTCACGGTCAACGCCCACACCATCACCCCGGCCATGTATGTGCTGTTTGCGCTGGTCGGGCTGGCATGGGCGGCCATCAACGTCAACAGCCTGCCCATGGTGGTGGAAATGTGCCGCGGCAGCGACGTGGGCAAATTCACCGGCTATTATTACACCTTCTCCATGGCGGCGCAGGTCGTCACCCCCATTCTGGCGGGCTGGCTGCTGGGCCATGTGGGCTATACGGTGCTGTTCCCCTATGCGGCGTTCTTTGTGGCGTGCAGCTTTGTCACCATGCTGTTTGTGCGCCACGGCGACAGTAAGGCCGCCCCGAAAAAGGGGCTGGAGGCCTTTGAGGATATGGGGGACGATTAAAGGAAGACCAAACGGCGCTTTGCCCCCTGCGGGCGGGGCTGTGTGACCGCTGCGCCCATGGCGGAAAACGCCCTTTGCCGGCTGCGCCGCAGGCGTCGGCCGCAAGGCAGAGGCAAGGTAAGCGCTGCCGCGGCTGCGGGCGGCTTGCCGCCGGAAGGCGCGATTTCCCGTGCTCTGCAGGTGCAGACAGGCCGCCCGGGCCCTTTTTGGCGGCCGGGCCGCGACGATCGCACAAAAAAAAGACACGATGCGCCGCTGTTTTTGCCCGGCCGGTTTTGCTATAATGAAAACGGATGCCCGCCCCCCGGGGCGCGGCGCCGCCGCAAAAAGAACAGATGCCCGCCCGGGCCCTGTGAAAAAAGGAGAGGATCCCTATGCTACGACCTGCTGAAGAGCTGCTGACCGAGGCGCTGTCCGCCTGGCAGTGGGAGGCGCCCGTTGCCTTTGCCGCGCGGTACGGCAGCGGCCACATCAACGATACGTTCTGCGTCACGCTGGAAAACGGCCGGCGCTATATTCTGCAGCGCATCAATACCGGTATTTTTACCGACCCTGACGGCCTGATGGAAAACATCTGCCGCGTCACCGCCTACCTGCGCCGCAAAATTGAGGAGGCGGGCGGCGACCCCGAGCGCGAGACCATGAACGTGGTCGCCACGGCGGCCGGAAAGCCGTGGTATGCCGATACCGACGGCGGCGCATGGCGCGTGTATGTGTTTGTGGAGGGTACCGTCTGCCTGCAGGCGGTGGAAAGCCCGGCCGATTTTTACGAAAGCGCCCGTGCGTTCGGTCATTTTCAGCGGCTGCTGGCCGATTATCCCGCCGCCACCCTGCACGAGGCCATCGCCCGGTTTCATGATACGGCCAACCGCTACCGGCTGTTTGAGGCGGCCGTGCAGGCCGATGCCTGCGGCCGCGCGGCGCAGGTTGCGCCGGAGATCGCCTTTGTGCGTGCCCGCCGGGAGGATTGCAGCCGCATGGTCGACTGGCTGGCCGAGGGCCGCCTGCCGCTGCGCGTCACCCACAACGACACCAAGCTCAACAACATTCTGATGGATGAAAAGACCCGCAAGGGCATCTGCATCATTGATCTGGATACCGTCATGCCCGGGCTGGCCGCCAACGATTTCGGCGATTCCATCCGCTTTGGCGCCAACAACAGCAGCGAGGACGAGCGCGACCTGGGCAAGGTGCAGTTCAGCCTGCCGCTGTTTGAAACCTACACCGACGGCTTTCTGGGCGCGGCCGGGGAAGCGCTGACCCCCTTTGAAAAGGAGACCCTGCCCTGGGGCGCACGCCTGATGACGCTGGAGTGCGGCATCCGCTTCCTGACGGATTATCTGGAGGGCGACCACTACTTCAAGACCGGCCGCCCCGGCCAGAACCTTGATCGCTGCCGCACGCAGTTCAAGCTGGTCAGCGATATGGAGCGTGACTGGCAGGCCATGAACGACATCGTCCGCCGGTATTCCTGAGCATGCCCCAAGCCGCCCGCACCGGGCGCACACCGCAAAAAACAAAAGCAGCCTCGCCCTGCCCGGCGGGGCTGCTTTCCACAAGGGAGGGCGACCCATGCAAACCACACTTGCTGATTTTTGTACCCGGTACGACATACCGCCCGCTGCCGCGCAGTCGCTGCAGCAGGATCTGGCCCGGCTGCTGCAAAGCCCGGCAGGCCCCGCCTTTGCGCGGCTGGTCAGCGCATATGCCGACGACCCCGCCTGGCAGTGGCAAAGCGCCCTGCAGGCGGTGGCTGCACTGGAGGCCACCAGCGGGGTGCATCCCTACGCCCTGCAGCTGCTGTATGCCGCTGCGCTGCTGCCTGCCGCATGGCAGCGCTGGCGCGCCCTCGGCATTTCCAGAGAAATTTTTGACGATTCCATGGCCGATTTGAAATACAAGCTGATCGAGTGCCATAAAATGTACGGCATCTGGGGCAGCTTTGTAGCATACTGGTTTGACCGCTGGTTTGCGGCCAGCCGCGTGGCGCTGGGCCGCCTGCAGTTTGAGCCGGTGCGCGCCGGGCAGCTGCCCGGGCTGCAGCAGGGCGTCTGCGTGGGCGGGCAGCACATTGCCCCGCAGGATGTGCTGCTGAACGTGCACATCCCCTCCAGCGGGCATATGCCGCATGAAGCGGTGGTGGATGCCTACCGCCGGGCGGCCGCCTTTTTTGCCGACGGCGGCCCGGGCCGGGCGCTGGTGGCCGCGTGGGCAGGCGGCGAGGCGGCGGTGCGCTGCACGGCCCCGGGCGCGCCGGTGTTTGTGTGCGAAAGCTGGCTGCTGTGGCCCGACGGCGAAAAATTTCTGCCGCCGACCAGCAATGTGCTGCCGTTTGCGCGCGATTATACCGTTGTTTATACCGAGCCGGACGGCGGCGAAAACCTGTGGCGTACCTTTTATGTGCCGTGGAACGGCGACCCGGCCACCCTGCCGGAGGATACCACCTATAACCGCGCATGGAAAAAATGGCTGTGCGCGGGCGGCAAAAGCGGCATCGCTACCGGCCTGCTGCTGTGGAACGCCGTCGCGGGCCTCCCCTTGCCCCCGCGGTAAGGCCGACCTCTTTGCATGGCTGCCGCCCCTGTCGGGGTCGATCGCTTTTTGGGGCGGCGGGCCGCAGGCTGTCGATGTGTGAAAAAACCGGCGAAATCTTTAACGGTTTGTTCACTGTTTTTTCATTCACTTTCGGTGCATGCGTGGTACAATAAAGATGCAAAGAGAAAAGGTCCGCAACTTTTCTCTTTGTCATGATTCCTCCTCACACCAATAATACCCTCAAAAAAAGGCAGGCGTCCCGGGTCCGCAACCGGGGCGCCTGTTCTTTTTTATCTTTACGGCTGCCCGGCCAAAAGCAGACAAAAAGCGCCCCGACAGGGCGCTTTTTTCGGTGAATGAAAACGGCCGCTTTCGGCAGGCTCAGAATTCGTTTTTGACGCTGCGCTGAAACAGACGGTTCAGCTCGGCGTGGGGGTCGCCGTTTTGGTAAAGCACACGGTGGATGGCGGTGCAGATGGGCAGCTCCACGCCGTACCGTTCGCCCAGCATGACCAGTGCAGGCACCGTGTGGTAGCCCTCGGCCAGCTCCGTATAGGGTTCGCCGCGCACCACGGCCTCGCCAAAGCGGCGGTTGTGGCTGAAGCGCGAAAAAACGGTGGCCTCATAATCGCCCAGGTGGCACAGACCGTAGGCCGAAAGCTCATTGCCGCCCATGGCGGCGATCAGCCGGGCGATCTCTCGGGTGCCGCGGCTCATCAGCGCGCCCTTCAGTGTGGACAGCTGCAGGCCGTCCAGCATGCCCGCGGCAATGCCCACCACGTTTTTGGCGGCCGCGCCGATCTCGTTGCCCAGCAGATCCTGCCCGATGTAAAAGCGGATCAGATCGCTGGAAAACGCCTGCACCAGCCGCTGCTTGACGGCTGCATCCTCGCTGTCGATCACCATGCAGTTGGGAATGCCGGCATAAAACTCCTGCACATGGCCGGGGCCCAGCCAGACGGCGATCGGGCACGAGGGGCCAAGCGCCTGTCCGGCCACCTGCGACAGCCGCCGCCCGGTGCCGGTCTCCAGCCCCTTCATGCACAGCACCACGGGGACGCCCTGCAGGCCAAGCTCTGCCAGCTGGCACGTCAGCCCGGCCAGCTGCTGCGAGGGGATCGAGATGACGACGGCCTCTGCCGTCAGGGCACAGGCCGGATCGGTGGAAAGCGCCACGCTGGGCGGAAGCGTCAGCAGATCGTTGCACCGCTGGGTGAGAAAACGCTGCATCCGGGCCGAGCCGGCCCGCCCGTACAGCGTGACGGCGTGGCCCATCCGGTCAAGATACCAGGCGATCAGCGAGCCCCAGCGCCCGCAGCCGATGACGGTAATATTCATAAGGGGCTCCTTTCCTGCCGTTTGAGGCGTGTTGAAAAAAGGCGAATGGGCGATTCTTCACCCGGTGAAAAAGCACCCGAGGCGGAGGGCCGGAGCATTTGCCCACGGAAAATTGCCCGCACGCCTTTTGGTGTTATGGCCGCGCGGCCGTTTGCGGCCCGTCTGCCTGCCCAGACACTTCGCGGGCGGCGCAGGCAGCCTCCAGCTGCTCCAGCTCACGCCGCAGCTTTTTCTGGTTTTCTAGCACGGCATCCAGCTTCTGGTGCAAATCGCCGATGATCAGCTCATTTTTCAAATTGACCTTATAATCGTTTTCGGCACGCTCGCGATCCTTCGCCTCCTGCCGGTTCTGGCTCATCATGATCAGCGGGGCCTGCACCGCCGCAATGCACGACAGCACCAGGTTCAGCAAAATAAACGGATAAGCATCAAAGGCGCGGGCGGCCAGCAGAACGTTGACGGCCATCCAGATGACCATCACGGCAATAAAGCTGAAGATAAACGCCCAGCTGCCTGCAAACCGGGCCACCGCATCCGAGGCCCGCTGCCCGAAGGTCAGCGGCTTGCCGTCGTCGGCTGCTTTGGTCATACGGGCGTCGATCAGCTGGTGGATCAGCTCCTCGTCGGTAAATTCCTGATCGGTGGTGTGCAGAAGCTCGCGGATGATCTTCTGGCGCTGTGATGTGTGCGGCATAAAAACCTCCTGTCGGAACAGTTCCGTCTTTGGCAGTGCGGGCTTTCTGCTTTGTCAAACGGCAGTCGGGTCATGTTTCGCCGTGCGGCGTCTCGCCCAGCGTAAAATCAAAGCGCATCTCCAGCATGGCAAACAGCCGCTGCAGCACGCTGTTGGCTACAGCGCAGATATCAATTTTCCGCAGGTAGGCCAGCACGTCCTCGATCTCGCTTTCGCTGACGCGATAGGCCCGCAGCGAAAGGCGCAGAAAGCAGTCCAGCTTTTTCTCCAGCGTAAAGTGAACGTCGCACGGGCGGGCCATATACCCGCGCATGATCCCGGCGCTGCCGATCTCCATATCGTAAAAATCGCCGACCGATGCGCCGGGAAAACGCGCCCCAAACAGGCGGTGCAGCGCTGCGGCCATGTTCTGGAGAATGTACTCGGCGGTATCCGGCATGGAGTATACCTCCAGATAAACGTCGCGCAGGGTCTCGTTGCGCTCGGTCAGCACCAGTTGAATGGCCGTTTCTATTGCATAAATATACAGCGGCGGCAATTCATCCGTCACCAGCCCCTGCGCCGCGTCAAACTGCCCGTCAAACATCACGGGCAGCAGCTCGCGCAGAACGCCGTCCTTGGCGCGGAAGATGTTCTGGAAGGTGCTGGCGGAGACCCGGGCCTCGCGGATGATCTGGCTGATGGGCGTCTGCCGGTAGCCCTGCTGCAAAAACAGCCGTACGCACACCGAAAGGATCCGATTTTTGATCTCAATACTGCCTTTTCGTAAAGCCATGAGTCCTCCTTGCTGCCGTATGCATGGTATGCGTTTTATTATAAAGCCTGCCGCCGGAAAAAACAAGAAAAATTTCACCCGCAGCGCCGCCGTCAATCCGTTCGCCGGGCAAAAAACGGCGGATGTGGGCCGCGTCGCCGTCCCTTGAAGATGCCGCCGCAGAGATAACGGGCCCGCGGTATCGGCCGGGCTGTGCGCGGCGGCCGTAAAATCAGGGCGCGGGGGTCAGCCCGCAGGCGGCTGCCAGCCGGGCAAAGGCGGGCAGCGAGCGCCGCAGCTTTTCGGTGGGCACGCAGAAAGCAATGCGCACCCAGCCCGGGCAGCAGAAGCTGTCGGCCGGAACCAGCAGAAGGTCAAAGGCACGCGCTTTTTCGCAGAAAGCGGCGGCATCTGCCGTGGGCGCCTTCAAAAACAGGTAAAAGGTGCCCTGTGGCTGTACACAGGTAAAGCCCAACTGGGTCAGACCGTCATACAGCAGCTGCGCGTTGGTCTGGTACACCGAAATGTCGGCGGTCTGCCCGTCGCATTCGGCCGCCACCCGCTGAAACAGGGCCGGGGCGTTGACAAAGCCCAGCTTGCGCCCCGCGCCGCAGATGGCCGCATACAGCCGGTCGTGCTCGGCCGCCGCCTGCGGCACAAAAATGTAGCCGATGCGCTCGCCCGGCAGCGAAAGCGATTTGCTGTAGGAGTAGCAAACGATGGTGTCCGCATACAGCTGCGGCACCCATGTTGTTGTGTGGCCGTCAAACACCAGCTCGCGGTAGGGCTCATCCGTGATGAGATAAATGGCGTGCCCGTACGCCTGCTCCTTTTCCCGCAGCAGCCCGGCCAGCGCCGTCAGCGCCTCGCGGGTGTACACCACACCGGTGGGGTTGTTGGGCGTGTTGATGACAATGCCCTTGGTATGCGGGCCAATGGCGCGGCGCAGCGCCTCCATATCCGGCTGAAAGGTCTCGGCATCCGTCATGACGGCGACGACCTTTGCCCCCGCCCCCTCCAGAAAGACCCGGTACTCGGCAAAATAGGGGGCAAGCAGAATGAATTCGTCGCCGGGCAGGCACAGCGCGTGAAACGTGATGGTCAGCGAGGCGGCGGCCCCCACCGTCAGATACAGGTCGTCGGCCCGGGCGGCGGCGTCAAAGCGCGCGTTCAGGCTTTGGGCCAGCTTTTCCCGGCAGGCGGCGTCGCCCTGCGCGCTGGTGTAGGCGTGGATGGCATCGGCCTGCGGCCCGTTCAGCAGGGCGCGCAGACAGTCGTTGACGCACGGCGGCGGCGGTACGCTGGGGTTGCCGATGGAATAGTCAAACACGTTTTCGGCCCCGATCACTGCGGCGCGCTGCTTGCCATATTCAAACAGCTCACGCATGACGCTGCGGTTCGACCCCAGCGCGATCTCCCGTTCGGGAAGCAAGGCATCCATAAAAAGCTCCTCCTTCTGCGGTCTGTCCCATGCGGGGCAGGCATTCCGGCCGCCCCTCGGGGCGGCGTTTTTGGTGTGAAAAAGCGGCCCTCAGTCGGCGCGCTGCTGCCAGCGCGCCAGCGCGCCGCGCATATAGCCGCCGACATCCAGCCCAAACAGGGCGTCCAGCGCCGTCAGGTCAAACCCGGCGGCCGGGCCCTGCGCCATCATGCGGCCGTCCTTTAACAACAGCAGCGTGTCGGCAAAGCGCAGTGCCAGGTTCAGGTCGTGCAGCACGCCCACCACGCAGTGCTCCTCCTCGGCCGCCCACTCGCGCAGGTACTCCGTCAGCTCCAGCTGATATTTCAGGTCAAGGTGACTGGTGGGCTCGTCCAGCAGGATGATGCGCGGCTGCTGGGCCAGCGTGCGCGCCAGAAACACCCGCTGCAGCTGCCCGCCCGAAAGCGCGGTGATAGGGCGGCTGCGCAGCTGCCACAGGCCGGTGCGCCGCAGGCTTTCCTCCACGGCGGCACGGTCGGCGGCGTCCGGGCCGCTCAGCAGCCCCTGCCGGTGGGCAAAGCGGCCCAGCTGCACCGTTTCGTACACCGTGTACGAAAACGCCAGCGAGGGCTGCTGGCTCATCAGCGCCAGACAGCGGGCCACGGCGCGCCGCGGTGCATGGCGCACATCCAGCGGGCCGTCGGCGCCGCGCACCAGCACCCGTCCGTCCGTCAGCGGCAGCATACCGGCCAGCGCGCGCAGCAGCGTGGTTTTGCCGCAGCCGTTGGGGCCCAGAATACACAGCTTTTCGTGCGGGCGCACCGTCAGCGAAAGCCCGTGCAGGATCTCCTGCCCGTCATACCCGCAGCGCAGCTGCCGCGCTTCCAGCAGGGGGGCGGCCCCGGTCATACGGCATCCCCTCCCCTTTGGGCTTTTTTGCGGCGCGCAAGATACAGGTAAAGAAAAAACGGCGCGCCCAGCAGGGCGGTAATGCTGCCCACGGGAATTTCGGCCGGGGCGGCCAGCGTGCGCCCGGCAAGGTCGCACAGCGTCATGAACGCGCCGCCAAACAGGGCGCTGGCGGGCAGCACCCAGCGGTGGCTGCTGCCAAAAAAGCGCCGCACCACATGCGGGGCGATCAGGTCGACAAAGCCGATGATCCCCACCAGCGAAACGGCCGTACCGGTCAGCACGGCGGTGACCACCAGAAAAAACCACTTGGCGCGCCGCGGGGCCAGCCCCATGGCCATGGCCTGCTCGTCGCCGAAGCTCAGCACATCCAGCTGCCTGCCGCCGCCCCAGCACAGCAGCGTGCAGGCCAACGTGACGGCAGCCAGCAGCGCGATGGAGAGGGTATCCCGCCCGGAAAACGACCCCAACTGCCACAGCAGCAGCCGGTGGGTGTACTGCGGGTTGGCGCTGGCCAGCAGGTTGAGCAGCGCGTTTAAAAACAGCGACAGCACCATACCCGTCAGAATGATGGTGCTGTCCGACAGGCCGCGGTCGATGCGGGCGGCCACCGCCACGGCGGCGGCCACTGCCAGCAGGCCAAGGCCCAGCCCGGCGGCAGGCAGCAGCAGACGGCCCGGCCATCCGGCATCCAGCCCGCACAGCATGACCAGCGCCGCGCCCAGCCCCGCCCCGCTGGAGACCCCCAGTCCGTAGGAGGAGGCCAGCGGGTTTTTCAGCACCGACTGCATGACGGCGCCGCTGACTGCCAGCGCCGCCCCGGCCCAGAAGGCCGTCAGCACGCGCGGCAGGCGAATGCCCGTCACCAGCCCCGGCCACACCGGGTCCAGCCCGGCGGGCAGCGGGCAGTCAAACAGACGGTTTGCCAGAATGCGCGCCACGGCGGCAGGCGGAACATACACGCTGCCGACCCCGACGCCCAGCGCCAGCGCCCCCAGCGCCAGCGCCGCCAGCAGGCAAAGCCTGGCGGTTCTGCTCATAGGCTCCTCCCCGGCCGGTGCGGCACCGGCCGTCTTTTGTTGAAAAAACAGGCGGCGGCCCTTTTCGGCGGCGGAACGCCGGGCCAAAAAGAGCCGCCGTGCAGCTGCTGCGTTTGCGGACGTCTCAAGATGCCCTGCCCGTTCGGGCAGGGGCGCTTTCCGACGGCCGCACCGCCGGATCAGGCGGCGGCATCCACCGCGGTGTACAGCTCGGGGTAGACCGCGGCTGCCATCTCGCGCAGGGCCGTGACGATGTTTTCGTTGGGCAGCGAGGAGGACTGGTTGTCAATGGCATAGACGGCGCCGTCCTTTACTGCCGTTACCTCCTGCCAGCCGTCGCGGGCCAGAAGCTCGCCCACGGGGTCGTCAATGTAGTTGACGTTGGTCAGAATGACGTCGGGGTTGATGCTGACAACGCTTTCCGGCTCCACGCTCAGCCAGCCGCTCTGGTCGGCAAAGATATTCTGCGCGCCGATCAGCTCGATCATCTCGTTCAAAAACGTGTCGGAGCCGAAGCTGTAGCAGTAGGGCGCGGCGGAAATTTCAAAATAGACGGTCTTTTTGTCGGTGACGGTGGCGCCGATGGCGGCGATTTCGTCAATGGCGTCGTCCATTTGCTGCACCAGCTTGGCGCCCTCGGCGGAGCGACCCACGCAGGCGGCCAGAAAAGCGATGTCGTCGCGGATGCCCTGAATGCTGGTGGAGCTGGGAATGTTCACCACACAAATGCCAAGATCGGTCAGCGGCGCGTACAGGTCGTTGCCGCTGATATCCGTCATGCCGGAGACAATGACCAGATCGGGCTGCAGCGCGGCGATCTGCTCGCAGTCGGGGGCCATCATGTCAAAGGCGGGCAGGTCGGCCGACAGCTCCTCATAGGCATACAGCTGGGTCTGGGTATCAATGCCGACAATGAGGTCGGCGCAGTCCAGATCCAGCAGGGTCTCGGTGAACGAGGGCGCCAGCGAAACCACGCGCTGCACGTTTTCCGGCAGAGTGATGGGGTTGCCCGCGCGGTCGGTATCGGGGCGGACGGCTTCGCCGTCATGCGGGGCGGTGCTGTCCAGCGTGCTGTCGGTCCCCTCTGTCTGCGAGGAGGAGAGCTCCGGCGTGGAGGAGTCGGCGGCGGGCTTTGAGCAGGCTGTCAGGCCAAAGACCAGCAGCAGGTTCAGCAGCAGCGCGAGAGGTTTGCAAAAGCGTTTCATAAAAAATCTTCCTTTCTGTACAGGGCCCGGCCGGGCCGGGACGTGCAGCGGGCAGTGCGCAGACGGCGTTTGGCTGCGGGCGGCCCCGGCATATCCCTGTGCAAAAGGCGAAGATATGCAATGCAAACAGGCCCTGCCGGTGGGGCGGGCTTGCTTTGCGCAGGGCGCGCGCACGGCATCCATCGTGCCGACGGGCGCACGGCAGGCGCGGCGATCTGACTGTGACAGTGGCGGGACCGCGCAGGATTTTCACCTGACTTCTCCGCATCTGCCTGCCGTTTGCGTATGGTTTTGAAAAAACAGATCTCCCGGAGCAGATGCGCCAGTGCAGCTGCATCTGCGCCAGTGCCAGCCGCAGCTGCGGCCGACGCCCCTCCCACAGGGAGGAAAAGGAGTTCCTTTATTATACCGTGATTTCCCGTTTTTCTCAAGTGCTTTTTCCGGCGGGGGCCGTTTTGGGGTGTGTCTGTCCAAAGCGCGCCCGCCCCTGCACGTCTGCCGACAAGCCCTCCGGCAAAGGCCCGCCCGGGGCTGCGGCAGGCGCCGCCCGGCTGCTTGGGCGTACGCCTGAAAAAGGTGCGGCCGGCTCTCCGCCTTGCTGTCACTCATCCTGCCCCGCCGTCTCACCCTTTCGGGCAGGCCCTGTTCCCTACCCCAAAGCGCGCGGTGCATCGCTTTGCCGCCGCTCGGCCCGTCCGCCGCAAAATTTTCGGCGGCAGGGCTGCGCGCGGGTATTGCAAAGCGGCGCGCAGGCTGGTACAATGAACTATGCTTCCCGGGGCAAAACCGCCCAGGAGGCAGGAAAAGAAAAGGAAGAACAGACACAGCTTTCGGGCCGACGGCGCTTTGGCGCAGAAAAAACGCCGCGCTGCCCCGGCCCGGCCAAAAAGGAGGCAGCAATGATGATCCCAAAAGCAAGCATGGCACATCCCGCCGCCGACCCGTCGGCGTATCTTGCGTGGCAACGGCTCTGGCAGGAGCCCTCCGCCTTTCCGGTGCGGTTCACCTATGACGGCCGCCCGTACCGGGGGCTGGGCGGCCTGCCGCTGCTGGAGAGCCGGGCAGAGCACGCGCCCGAAAAGGAGACCGTCGAGTGGAAGCTGGCGCTGGACAAAAATGTGACCCTGCGGGTGAGCGCGGCATTCTGGCCGCAGTGGGGCGCGCGGGAATGGACGCTGTGGTTTGAAAACACCGGCACGGAAAATTCGGCTGTGCTGGAGCAGGTGCTGGCACTGGATGAGACCTTTTTGGGGGTGCAGCCCACGGTGCGCGGTATTCGGGGCGATTATCCGCTCAAATACGCGCCGTATTGCCTTTCGCTGGCCGATGCCCCGGCGGAGTTCCGCTCCGACAGCGGCCGCCCCACCCACGGCGAGTTTCCCTATTTCGATCTGGTGTGCGGCGACGGCGGCTGCTTTGTCGCGCTGGGCTGGGCGGGCACCTGGCAGGCGTGCTTTGAGGCCGTGGAGGGCGGCGCGCGCGTTACCGGCAGCGGCACCAACGGCTTTGCCGCTTACCTGAAGCCGGGCGAGCGGGTGCGTACCGCGCTGGTGGCCCTGCTGCCCTACCGCGGGCGCGATGCCACCGCGGCCGCTAACCTGTGGCGCGGCTGGTTCGTGGCCTGCAACCTGCCCCGGGCGGATGCCTCCGGCAGGCCGCTGCAGCCGTTTTCCACCTGCTGTCTGGCCAGCGACACCGGCAGGCCCAATTCGGACGGCAGCATTTCGGAGGACAGCACCACCTGGCGTCCCTCGCTGGAGCGTATGGCGCAGGAGGGCGTGCATGTGGATGTGCGCTGGTTTGACGCGGGCTGGTACAGCGACCCCCGCGGCCGCACCGTGCCCGAGCTGTGGTGGCACACCGTCGGCAGCTGGGAGCTGGATCGGCACAAATGGCCGGGCGACAGCTTCCTGCAATCGACCCAATACGCCCGCGACCATCAGATGCAGACCATGGTCTGGTTTGAGCCCGAGCGTGTGACGGACCCGGAGGGGCTGGCCGAAAACTACGGCTACGACCCGTCGTGGGCGCTGCAGGTAGAGGGCGTGTACACCAACAACATCGGCAACCCCGACTGTCTGGCGTGGACGACCGGCCGCATCCTGCAATTTCTGGAAAAGCACAAAGTCGAAATTTACCGCGAGGATAACAACAGCGATTCGGCCGCCTCGTGGCGGTACGGCGACGAGCTGGAGGGCCCCGGCCGCAGCGGCATTACGGAAAACCGGGCCGTGGCGGGGCATTATGCCCTGTGGGATGCCATTATCGCTTTTGAGGCAGCCCACGGCGGCGCGACATTTATTGATTCCTGCGCCGGGGGCGGCGGCCGCAACGATCTTGAATCCATGCGCCGCGGCGTACCGCTGCTGCGCAGCGACAGCGACCGCACCTCGACGGCGCTGCGCCTCTCCATGACCTCCTCGTTCAACGCCTGGCTGCCGTTCTGCGGCAGCTGCACGGTGGAAAAGGTCGGCCAGCTGGATACCGACGGCGTGCGGGATATGTATGTCTGGCGCGCCAGCTATCTGCCCGCGCTGAACGTCAACGCCTGCTGGTCGCAGCGGCCGGATACCGATTTTGAAATGGTCCGCGCCGGTATCCGCGAATGGGAGACGGTACGCCCCTATCTGCTGAAGGACTTTTACGCCCTGACCCCGTGGCACTCGCAGGAGGACCGCACCGGCTGGACGGCCTGGGCCTGGTTTGACCCGCAGACAGGCAAGGGCGTGCTGCAGGCCTTCCGCATGGAGGATTGCCCCGACGCCCGGTGCACCCTGCGCCTGCCCTTTGCTGGGGCGCGGCAGCTGTGCCGTCTGCGGGATGCCGACACCGGCGAGGTACACATCCAAACGGGCGAGCCGTTCACCCTCACGCTGCAGCAGCCGCGCAGCGCGGCGCTGCTGTATCTCGAGCTGCTGTAACGGCACGTTTACGGAAAAGAGCTGCCCTGCGCCGATACCCTCTCCCGCGCGGCCGGTCTGCGCGGGGCACGGGCCGACATTGCGCGGCGGCAGCCGTCCCCCGAAAGGGGTGCGCGGCCGTTCCACCGTCAACGGGCGGCCCCGCGCCCGGTCGTGTTCCCGCAGGCAAGCCGCCTGCGGGCGATAAAGGCGCGGCAGCTGCGGCCGTTTTGGGCAGAAAACCGGCGGCCGTGAATCCCAACGCTGCCCCATGCCTGCGGCTTTGCGCCGGTCACGGCCGCTGCCGCAGGTTCGTTTTTTGTTCCCCCGAGGGGCGCGGCCCCTCTCATAAATAAAGAAAGCAAAGGAAACAGAACTCTATGGAAACCATCTCTCCCTGGCTGTTATTGGTCATCTCGGTACTGGCATGTCTCCTCGGCGGCATCGCCCGCACCTATTTCTGCAAATCGCTCGTCACCAGCACGCGCAGCTATTATCTGTACAACGGGGCAAACAGCGCAGTGTGCGCATTGGCCCTGTGGCTGTTGGGCGGTGGCGGGGAGCTACAGCTGTCAGCGTTCAGCCTGTGGTTCGGTGTGCTGTTCGGCCTGGTGACCATGGCGCAGGGCATCACCTATTCAGCGGCGCTGCACTGCGGCCCGTGGTCGTACACTTCGGTCATCTCATCGCTGTCCACCATCATCCCGGCCATTTCAGGTGCGCTGTTCTGGCACGAGAGCATCAGCTTTCTGCAAATTTTCGGCATTCTCCTGATGCTGGTGTGCTTTGTGCTGTCGGTCGACCCCGGCAAGGATGAGGGCCGCGCCGCGTCGCTGCGCTGGCTGGTGCTCTGCATGGTGGCCTTTGTGTTCTCCGGCGCCATCGGCGTGATGCAGAAGGTGCACCAGACCTCTGTTTATAAACAGGAGCTGAGCGGTTTCCTTATTGTGGCGTTTCTGGCCTCGGCGGCCGTGTCGCTGCTGGTATGCCTGTTCTACCCCCGCGCTCGGCAGGCCGAAGCGGCCCCGGCGACCCCGGCTGCGGATACCGGCAAGGCGGGCCGCTCCACGGGCCGCACGGTGTGGCTGGTGCTGGTGCTGTTTGCCATTGGCGGCGTGACGGCGGCGCTGAACAATCAGTTCAACCTGTACCTTTCGGGCGTTATGCCCAGCGCGGTGTTCTTCCCCATCGTCAACGGCGGCGGCCTGGTGCTGTCTACGGCGGCCTCGGTGCTGCTGTTCCGCGAAAAGCTCAGCGTGCGGCAGTGGATCGGCCTGGCGATGGGCACGGTATCGGTGCTGATGCTGTGCATGTAACACCGGTCTGGTACCAAAGGGGTGCGCCGCGGCGGTTGACGGCCGCGTGGCCTCCCGCAAAAACCCGAAAACAGAATCGTTTATAGGGAGGCGTTTTGTTATGGCAAAAAAACCGCTGCTGCCCGCGCAGGGGCAGTTTTACAAGGCCAATCTGCACTGTCACAGCACCCTTTCGGACGGACGGCTGACGCCCGCGGAGCTGAAGGCTGCCTATAAAGCAAGGGGCTACTCCATCCTTTCCATCACCGATCACGAGCTTCTGGTGGATCATTCCGACCTCAACGACCCCGATTTTCTGACCATTACCGGGTACGAGGTGGCCGTCAACGATACCAAAGACGGCCTGTCACCGACCCATGACTGGCTGACGACGCGCTGCGTTCACAT
>CAKTAM010000012.1 GCA_934527255.1 uncultured Oscillospiraceae bacterium
GTCGGGCACCATGCGGCGGGCGGTGCAGCGGGCGGCCAGCCGGGTCAGATAATAATAGGGAGAATCCTCGTGGATGTTCTGCTCCTCCAGCACATAGATCAGCTTGGGGAACGCCGGCGTGACCCAGACGCCCTTCTCATTTTTCACGCCCTGATAGCGCTGCTCCAGCGTTTCCTCAATGATGACGGCAAGGTCTTTTTTCTCCTGCTCACTGCGGGCCTCGCCCAGATACATGAACACGGTGACAAAGGGGGCCTGCCCGTTGGTCGTCAGCAGCGTGACCACCTGATACTGAATGGTCTGTACGCCGCGGCGAATTTCGTCACGCAGGCGCTTTTCGGCCATGGCGTGCAGCTTTTCCTCGCTGATGACGGCCCCGGCATCCTCCATCTCCTCGCGCAGCGAGCGCAGGATCTTTTCGCGACTGACCTGTACGAACGGGGCCAGATGCGCCAGACTGATGCTCTGGCCGCCGTACTGGTTGCTGGCCACCTGTGCAATGATCTGCGTGGCAATGTTGCACGCCGTCGAAAAGCTGTGCGGCTTTTCGATCATGGTGCCGCTGATGACCGTGCCGTTCTGCAGCATATCCTCCAGGTTGACCAGGTCGCAGTTGTGCATATGCTGGGCGTAATAGTCCGTATCATGAAAATGGATGATGCCGGCCTGATGCGCCTCCACAATATCCTGCGGCAGCAGAATGCGGTCGGTGATGTCACGGCTGACCTCGCCCGCCATATAGTCGCGCTGCACGCTGTTGACCGTCGGGTTTTTGTTGGAGTTTTCCTGCTTGGCCTCTTCGTTGTTGCATTCGATCAGGCTGAGGATCTTTTCGTCCGTGGTGTTGGCGCGCCGCACCAGGCTGCGGGTGTAGCGATAGGTGATATAGCGCTTGGCCACCTCGTAGGCCCCGTGCGCCATGATCTGCTTTTCCACCAGATCCTGAATCTCCTCCACCGACAGCGCGCGGTTCATCTGCTGGCAGGTCAGCGTGACGCTCTGGGCGATGCGGTCGATCTGCATCGGGGTCATGCGCTCGGCCTCGGCTGCCGCCGCGTTGGCCTTGGAGACCGCCGCGCGTATTTTGTTGATGTCAAATTCCACTTCGGAACCGTTGCGTTTGATGATTTTCATGATGTCCGCTCCTCTTTCCCATGTGTAAAAATACCGCAGAAAAGGGCCGACCGCTGTCCGGCCCCAAACGGCCGGGTGCAGCCCCGGCCGGAAAGTGCTTCTTTATTATAGCCCAGCCTTTGCGGGCTTTCAATGGGCAAAATAACAAATCTGGTGTTTGTTTTTTGTGAATATGCTATATATGGTGTGTGCGAGGGCAGAACACCTGCCCGCCGCCCGGCGCAAAAGGGGCGTTCTGGCGGGGTTTTCCGGCCGCGGCGGCAGCCGGAAAACGGCTTCGTCTATTTGCCATGCCGCACCGGAAAAAGGGCACAGGGGGAAAGTTTGCAAAAAATTTACCAAAAAGGGGATAGGCGGCATTTGGCATGATATGGTATACTGAAAACAGGCAAAAAACTGTTCCCGGCGAACCGGGGCCGCCGCTACGGCGGCCTCAAGACCCTGTGATACCTGTATTTTGCGCAGAACAAAACACATCTGTCCGGAGGTGGCGTCCGCTTTGAAACTGTTATTGAAAGAAAAGGTAAACGAGGCCCTTGCAGCCGTTGCGCCAATCACGCTGATCGTTTTGTGCATCAGCGTGGTGCTGGCGCCCATGCAGGCGGGCGCCATGCTGCTGTTTTTGACGGGCGCGGTGCTGCTGGTGCTGGGCATGGGCTTTTTCCAGCTGGGGGCGGATATGGCCATGACCCCGCTGGGCAAGGGCATCGGCGTGCAGGCCGCGCAGACAAGACGCACCCCGCTGCTGCTGGCGCTGGGCTTTGCCATGGGGGTCATCATCACCGTGGCCGAGCCGGATCTGCTGGTGCTGGCCAATCAGGTGCCCAGCATCCCCAACCGGGTGCTGGTGCTGACGGTGGCCGTGGGCGTGGGGCTGTTTCTGGCGCTGGCCGTGCTGCGCATTCTGGCGCAGATATCGCTTTCCACCCTGCTGGTCGTGCTGTATCTGGGGCTTGTCACGCTCTCCTTTTTTGTCCCGCGGGATTTTCTGGCCGTGGCGTTCGACTCGGGCGGGGTGACCACCGGCCCCATCACCGTGCCGTTTATCATGGCCATGGGCGTGGGCATCGCCTCAGTGCGTGCCGACCGCAGCGCGGCGGATGACAGCTTTGGTCTGGTGGCGCTCTCCAGCGTGGGGCCGGTGCTGGCCGTGCTGATCCTGGGGTGCTTTTACCGCCCCACGCAGGCCGATTTTACGGCGGTCGATCTGGCACAGGTCGCGACCACCCGCGATGTGATGCAGGTGTTTGGCCGACAGCTGCCCTACTATGCGCGCGAGGTGCTGATCTCGCTGGCACCGGTGCTGGCGGTGTTTGTGCTGTTTCAGCTGCTGACAAAGCGCTATCATCACACCCAGCTGGTGCGGGTGTTGGTGGGCTTTGGCTATACGGCGCTGGGGCTCATCCTGTTTTTGTGCGGGGTCAACGTCGGGTTTTCGCCCGTGGGCAGCCTGCTGGGCGAGCAGCTGGCGGCCTCGGCCTGGAAATGGCTGCTGGTGCCCATCGGTATGCTGATCGGTTATTATATCGTCAAGGCCGAACCGGCCATTCAGGTGCTCAACCGGCAGGTGCAAAGCGTCACCAACGGGGCCATTTCGGCCAAAAGCATGAACCTGTGTCTGTCGGTGGGGGTCTCGGTCAGCGTCGGGCTGGCCATGCTGCGGGTGCTGACGGGCATTCCCATCCACTGGATCCTGATCCCCGGCTATCTGACGGCACTGGTGCTGTCGCGGCTGGTGCCGCCCATCTTTGTCGGCATTGCGTTCGACTCGGGCGGGGTGGCCAGCGGCCCCATGACGACAACGTTTCTGCTGCCGCTGTCCATCGGGGCCTGTCAGGCGCTGGGCGGCAATGTGATGACGGATGCTTTCGGCGTGGTGGCACTGGTGGCGCTGACGCCGCTGATCGCGGTGCAGGTCATGGGCCTGCAGTATCGCTTCAAGCTGAAGAAAATGGAAGAGGTCGTTGCGCAGCGCGTGGCTGCCCTGGCAGACAGTGACGCCATTGTGGAATTGGGGGAGGATAGCTGATGCAGAAAGAAACCGGAAAACCGCAGGCCGCGCACGCGGAGCAGCGCCTGCTGGTGCTGATCGCTACGCCGCGGCTGACCCAGCGGGCCGCCGACCTGTTTGACCGCGGGCAGGTGCCGCTGCAATACCAGTTTCTGGCGCAGGGCACGGCCTCCAGCGAGCTGCGGGAAGTCCTTGGGCTGGGCAGCAGCGAAAAAAGCGTGCTGCTGAGTATGATGCCGCGGCCGTTTGCCAGCGCGATGCTGCAAAAGGTGCACGTCGGGCTGAGCCTTGGCGGCATCAACAGCGGCATTGCGTTTACCGTGCCCCTTTCGGGCGGCAGCAACGTATTGATCAAAATGCTGGAAAACATGGCGGCGCAGGATGCCGGAGGGCAGCTGGAGCAGGAGGAGAAAGCAATGACGGAATGCAGATATTCGCTGGTGATGGCCATTGTCAACCAGGGCTACAGCGAAGAGGTGATGAATGCGGCCCGGCCGCAGGGGGCGCGCGGCGGCACGGTATTCCACAGCCGCCGTCTGGTCAACGAAGAGGCGATGAAGTTCTGGGGCATCAGCGTGCAGCCGGAAAAGGAGATCGTGCTGATCGTGGTGGCCAACGAGTATAAGCGGGCCATCATGCAGGCCATCAGCGAGGCGTGCGGTTTTCAAAGCCCGGCGCACGGGCTGGTGGTGTCGCTGCCGGTGGATGAGGCCATCGGCCTGAAAATGCCCGATGACGACTGACCCGGCAGCCCCAAACCCAAAAAAGACGGAACGCAAAAAACGCCCGGCCCCGACACGAGAAAAGCACCGTGTCAGAGCCGGGCGGTTTTTTAATGAAATAAAAGCCGGAGAGGCGCTGGAGCAGGCCGCCGCTTACTGCTTGACGGCCCCGGCTGTCAGGCCCTCTATGTACAGGCGGTCGGCGGCGGCAAACAGCAGCAGCAGCGGGATCGTGGTGATGACATAACCGGCCACGTTGCCGCTGTACATGCGGATGAGCACGGTGATGACCTGCTTGGCAGAATCCTGTATGACGATGAGCGGCCAGATAAAGTCGCTGTAAAAATCGACGATCTTGATGACGACGGCAGTGGCCAGAATGGGCCATGACAGCGGCAGAGCAATGCGCAGCAGACACTGCAGCTCGCCGCAGCCGTCCATCCGGGCAGATTCGAACAGCTCGCGCGGCAGCCCCTCCATATGATTGCGCACCAGCAGAATGCCCCAGATCTGCCCGGTCGCGGCCCACGGCAGGATCAACGCCCACCAGGTGTTGTAGATATGGTAGGTTTTGGTGAGGGTGAACGAGGCCGTCAGGGTCAGCACGCTGGGGATCATCAGCATAGCGGTGACCAGCAGGTACAGCAGCTCGCGGCCGGGAAACCGCAGCCGTGCAAACACATACCCACTCAGCAGGCTTAGCACCAGCATGATAAAGCAGGCGGCCAGCACGCACAGCACACTATTGACCATGCCGGGCAGCAGCTTTTCCAGTGCCATGCGGTAGGCCCCCCACACGGGCGGCTGGGGCAGACCCCAAAAATCGGTGTAAAGCTGGCGGCCGGACTTCAGCGACAGGGTCAGCATGCAGTACACCGGCAGGTAGGCAAGGGCCAGCAGGGCGGCGGCAACGACGGTGGCCGCCGCCTCTGTCAGACGGTTGCGGCGCTTTTCGCTGGGGCGGCGGTGCAGCATGGAAAAACCTCCTGTGGGCAAAGACGGCTGAAGCCGGACGATGGCAAAGCCGCCGTCCGGTTCGATGAGCCAACCAGCCGATATAATAAAATTATATTATATCATAAAACCATGAAATCGGCGTGAAAGAAAAGCCGGTGCGCCAAAACGGCGTACCGGCGCGAAAAGGGCAGGGCGGCTGCGCCGTTGCCTGTTTGATGGGCCCAAAACGGCAATTTTGGAGGGCCGCCCTGGGGCAGTACTTCTGCCCGGCCGTTGTTGAAGGGCATTCTCGCAGAGGCCCCGCGCAGCCGCCAAGGGCAATGCTCTCAGGCAGGCGCTTGGGGCGGCTGCGCGGGGCCGGATTGTTTTGCACGGGCATTTTGGCCGGTGCAGAAGATCAGCCTAGAAAGAAGCGCTGCCCGGCGGCCTCCAGTGCGGCGCGCTGCGGCTGCCAGGGGTCGCTTTCCACCCGGCAATCGTCGTCAAAAACCATGGTCAGGCGCTGGCGCTCATCAAAGGCGGGCCAGGCCAGCCCGGGCGTGGAAGGGTCACCGGTGCGGGCAAAGGCGGCGACGGCGGCGGCCATGCGGCGCGACAGCGCTTCGCTTTGCGGGTGCAGCACAATGCGCAGCTGCAGCGGAAGGTCGGCGGTGTGCCAGGCGCAGGGCAGCTCCGGCAGACCCGGCAGCGGGCTGTTGTAGTTTACGGCGTAGTGATAGACCGGCGCGCCACCCTGCCGGGCCTTGGCCATGGCCTGATAAAAGGCGCCGCCGCCCAGAAAGCTGGCCATGGAGACGATTTGCAGGTAAACGCGCGCCGGGTCGTTTGCCTGTTTATCCCCCCGGTGAGGGGCCTGCACCATCGCCTGGCGAAACGCGCGGATGAGGGTGGGCACGTTCTGCGCGGTAAAGTGCAGCGCGCCATCCTCGGCAAGCAGGCTGGCCTGCGTCAGTGCCTGCGGCAGGTTTTCCCACGTCAGCGACCGCAGCAGCTGCGGCGGGGTAAAAACACCCATCTCCTCGGCCGATGCGCCGACCATCAGCGGAACGGCCGCCGACTGTGCGGGCGCGCGGTAGGCGCAGCTGGGGTTGGGGGCAAGGTGCAGGCTGTCGCCCACCGGCCCAAACGGCAGCCCGTCGCCATAGCCGTCCCCGGGCTGCGTGGCGGCCAGCAGCTGTGCGGTCGGAATGTGTGCCAGCGCCTCCAGATGATCGGGCGAGACACCCAGCCGCTGCAGAAAAACGCGCGCCGTCTGCGTGGCCTGCTGCGGCAGCAGGCTGCCCACCGGGGCCGAGCCGCTTTCGACAACGGCGCGCCGAAACAGCCCGGCCGCCTGCGGCATGGCCAGCAGGGTGCTGATCTTCATGCCGCCGCCGCTTTCGCCCAGAACGGTGACGTTGGCGGGGTCGCCGCCAAACGCGGCGATATTGTCGCGCACCCATTCCAGCGCCAGCACCAGATCCAGCATGCCAGCCATGCCGGAGCCTGTATAACGGGGATCCAGCTCATCCAGATACAGAAAGCCGAAGGCGTTCAGCCGGTGGTTGATGCCCACCAGCACCAGATCCTCCTCCTGAACCAGACGGTCGCCGCCCAGCACCAGCGTACCGCTGCCGGTGGTAAAGCCGCCGCCGTGAATATACACCAGCACGGGCCACCTGCCCGGGGCGGGCGCGCTGCCGTCGGGCAGGGCGCGCGTCAGCACGTTCAGCACCAGACAATTTTCGCTTTGCCGTTCGTCGGCAACGCCGAAGTGCTCCGGTCGGCCGCCGCTGAAGTGCGGGCCAAGCCCCTTACTGCCGGAGATGCTGCCGCCGAACTGTACGGCAATGGGGCCGTTGCCGCTGCAGTCGCGCACCTGCTGCCAGCTTTCGGCAGGCTGCGGCGGCAGAAAACGGCGTTCGCTGTCGCAGCGGCCGCCGTAGGGAATGCCGCGGAAAAGCGCGATGCCGCCGCGCAGCTGCCCGCGGATGGGGCCGTGAGTGGTTTGTACAAAGGGTCGCTGCATGAAAAATACCTTCCTTTCTGAAAAAGCGTTGGCGAAAAGCCGCAAATGGGCAAAAGAAACAGGGGAAAGGCCGCCCGGCCAAAAAAGGACAAAGCGGAACGCCGCCGGGAGAAGACACCGGAAAACGGCAAATGCGTCGGGGACTGCCGCCTGCGGTGAGCGGAACTTTACTGCGGCCCGTGCGCGGCATCCAGCTGCGCCAACAGCTGCTGAAGCGGGGCGTCAAACCCGGCGGGGCGGGCGGACGTCTGCCCGTTTTCATAGACAAGACAGCTGGGCTGCTGCGGATCGTTAAAGGCGGGCCAGTCGGGCAGACCGGCGCCGTCGGGGCTGCCGGTGCGGGCAAAGTGCGCCCAGGCCAGCGACATCTCCTCCTCCAGACGGCCGGAGGCCTCTCCCGCCACCGTGGTAATGCCGTAGGCGGCGTTGTGGAACACAAAGGCGATCTCGCTGCTGTGGCCCATCAGAAAACCGCCCAGAACCGGCGATTCAAACGCGAACAGATACTGATACACCGGGGCATTTGTCATGGCGGCGCGGGCGGTGCAGAACTGGGTGACGCCGCTGCGCATGGTGCTGTCCGCCGCCGCCGCGTACACAGCGGGCAGCTGCGGCCAGACGGCGGCAAAGCAGGCGGCCAGCTCGGCGGCGCGGCCTTTGGCGCGGGGGCGCAGCGCCTCCAGCGCTTTTTCGGGGGAAAGCGCCGCGCTGCCGGGGGCCGGGGTGGAAAATTCGCACAGGTTGCTGCCGACAATCACGGGAATGTGCGCCGTCTGCCGCCGAAAGCCGACCAGCAGCGGGTCGCCGACAAAATCCTCGCCGGGCACCGGCGCCCAGCCCATAAAGATGGGCGCGCCGGTCTGCTCGCGTGCAATGGCGTTGGAGGCACGCGCCAATGTATCAAAGGGCAGCGTTTCCAACCGGGATACCGTGTCGGCATTCAGCCCCAGCCGTGCCAGCAGCTGCTCGGTATCGGCCCGGGCGGATGCGGGGGTGCGGCGCAGGGCATCCAGCGACAGTGTGCCGCTTTGAATAATGGCCTTGTGATACAGGCCGTCCGCGGCGGGCATCTGCAGCAGGGTGGCCACCTTGCCGCCGCCGCCCGACTGTCCGAAAAGGGTCACATTATCCGGGTCGCCGCCGAACGCGGCGATGTTCTCCCGTATCCAGCGCAGGGCGGCAATGGTATCCCACATGCCGGCGTTGGCCGAATGACGGTACTTTTCCCCATAGGCGGACAGATCCAGATACCCCAGCAGGTTCAGCCGGTGGTTCAGCGTGACGACGACCACATCGCCGACCCGTGCAAGCGCCTCGCCGTCATAGGCGGCCAGCTCCAGGCTGGAGCCGCCGGTATAGGCGCCGCCGTGCAGCCAGACCATGACCGGCCTGCGGGCGTCGGCGGCATTGGCCGGGGCCCAGATGTTCAAAAACTGGCAGTGTTCGTTTTCGGGCCAGAAGCGCTGCGGCAGGGTAAAGGTATCCAGGGGCATCTCGGCAGAATCCGCCGAAAAGGAGGGGTCGGTATGAAAGGCCGGGTTGGGGCAGACATAGCCGTATTGCAGGGCATTGCGGATGCCCTGCCAGGGCAGCGGCGGCTGCGGCAGGCAGAAACGCTCTGCACGGGCATAGCGGATGCCGCGAAACTGTGTGACGCCATTGCGGGTAAAGCCGCGCAGGCGGCCCTGCCGGGTGTCGGCCACCGGGGCATCCGGGGCGCAGAGAATGGTTTCGTTCAGTGTATGCATGTGGCTTCTCCTCTTTGAAACAATGTTGAGCGGCAGGCGGCTGCCTGCGATCAGACATAAGAATTCGCATGAGCGGCTCTGTGGCTGCAGGGTGGTTCACAGAGCAAACGGGGGAAGAAGCGAAAAACGGCGAAAAGCTCATGAAAAACTGCCGCTTTCCGCTTTTTTTGGAAAAGCGTTTTCTTCTCCGAAAAAGCAGAGACGATCGGCAGTGAAACCGGCAAACCCTGTCAAACGCCGCTTTTCAACCTTATTATAGCGGACAGGGCTGGAAATGACCATATCCAATGCAGATAATTTCGTGGCATTTCTGGTAGAAAAGCCGGCCGCGCTGTGCTGTACTGAAAAAACGGTTTGGGCTGACCCTGCCGACCAAAGCGGCAGAAGAAAAGGAGAGGGGTGCGGCAATGGAGGAAATGTCCATTCGTTTTTTGCGGAAAAAGAGCTGGAGCATCCGCTGGCGGCGGGCTATCTGCGGCTGGAAAAGGAGCTGCTGGTGACGCCCAGCGCATGATACGGCAGCCTGCTGGTGCTGGAGGGCGAGGTGACCTTTACACAGGAGGGCAGTGCACCGGTGCGGCTGCCGCCGAGCACAGTGCTGCAGCTGCCGCCGCTGTCACGCGGCAGGCTGCAGGCGGCCGGGGCGCTGTGCTACGGCATTTGGCTGGATGCGGCCGCCTGGCAGACGCTGCAGAGCCTTGGCCAGCTGCGGGCCGAGCCGGTGTTTGCGGTGACGCTTTCGCCGTACCTGCAGGAGCGGCTGCCGCATCTGGTGCGCCAGCTGCGGGATACGCCGCAGTCGGCGCTGTTTGAGGCGCATTTGAGCCTGCAGCGCTTTCTGATCCATCTGCACCGCGCGGCGGTGCAGAACGCGCAGAAAAAGCGCGAGGCCATTCTGCAGCGGGCCGGGCAGCTGCTGTGGAAGGGCAGCACACAGCCGCATTTTCAGGTGGAAAGCGTGGCACAGGCCGTGGGCATGAGCTATGAAAATTTCCGCAAGGTGTTTCGGGCGGCCATGGGCTGCTCGCCCCATCAGTACCTGCTGGATCGCCGGTTTGACTGGGCCTGTCAGCTGCTGCGCACGGGGCGCACGGTCAGCGAGACCGCCGCAGCCGTCGGCTATGACGAGCCGTATACCTTTTCGCGGCAGTTTCACCGCCATGTCGGCATGCCGCCCAGTGAAAATCGCCGCAGACACCGGGCGTGGCTGCGGCCATCCGACAAGGCCGACGGCGAAGCATGAAAAACTTTGCCGCAAAAGTGCGGGGAAGGCTTGTTACAGGGGCGGTTTCGTGCTACAATAAAACACGGCAAAAACAGAAAAACCGACAAAAAGCCCTGCGCGGACGGGGCCTTGTCGGGTGGGTTTGGCGCGGCCGGTCTGGTCTGCGCCGGATTTTTTGTTGACCGTTGACCGACAGAACGGGCACGCATATTGGGGAGGAAGCAATGAAACAGGGGTTTGACAACGACAAATATCTGCGCCTGCAGTCGCAGAAAATCAAGGAACGCATCGCGCGCTTCGGCGGCAAGCTGTATCTGGAGTTTGGCGGCAAGCTGTTTGACGATTATCACGCGTCGCGCGTGCTGCCGGGCTTTGCGCCGGACAGCAAGATCACCATGCTCATGCAGCTGAAGGAGCAGGCGGAGATCGTCATTGTCATCAATGCGGCGGACATCGAACAGAACAAGGTGCGCGGCGACCTGGGCATCACCTACGATCAGGATGTGCTGCGGCTGATCGATGCCTTTCGCGGCAAGGGGCTGTATGTGGGCAGCGTGGTGCTGACCCGCTACCATGCGCAGCCGTCGGCCATTGCCTTTGAAAACAAGCTGGCGTCGCTGGGCATCTGTACCTACCGGCACTATTCGATCGCGGGTTACCCCTCTGATCTGGAGCACATCGTCAGCGACGAGGGCTACGGCCGCAATGACTATATCAAAACCAGCCGCAGTCTGGTAGTGGTGACGGCCCCCGGCCCCGGCAGCGGCAAAATGGCCACCTGTCTGTCGCAGCTGTACCATGACGAAAAGCGGGGCATCCGCTCGGGCTATGCCAAGTTTGAGACCTTCCCCATCTGGAACCTGCCGCTGAAGCACCCGGTCAATCTGGCCTACGAGGCCGCCACGGCCGACCTGAACGATGTGAACATGATCGATCCCTACCATCTGGAGGCCTACGGCGAGACCACGGTCAACTATAACCGCGATGTGGAGATTTTCCCGGTGCTGAACGCCATGCTGGAGCGCATTCTGGGCCAGTCGCCGTACAAATCGCCCACGGATATGGGCGTAAATATGGCCGGGCTGTGCATCTATGACGACGAGGCGGTGCGTGCTGCCGCCCGGCAGGAGATCCTGCGCCGCTGGTACGCGGCCGGGTGCGAAAAGCGCAAGGGCAGCGGCAGCGGGGCGGCGCTGGAAAAGTGCGAGCTGCTGATGAAGCAGGCGGGCCTTGGCCCGGCCGACCGGCCGGTCGTTGGCGCGGCGCTGGCCCGTGCCGAGGCCACCGAGGCCCCGGCGGCGGCGCTGCAGCTGCCGGACGGCCGCCTTGTCACCGGGCGCACCTCCAATCTGCTGGGGGCCAGTGCGGCAGTCCTGCTGAACGCGCTGAAAACGCTGGCGGGCATTGACGATGCCATTCCGCTGATCTCTCCCGCCGTCATCGAGCCCATTCAGACGCTGAAGGTGAAATATCTGGGCAATCACAACCCGCGCCTGCATACCGATGAAATTCTGGTGGCGCTTTCCATTTGCGCCGCCACCGATGAAAACGCCCGCCGGGCGATGGAGTGCCTGCCTCAGCTGAAGGATTGCGAGGGGCACTCGACCGTCATTCTGGCCCCGGTGGATGACGGCGTCTGGCGCAAGCTGGGTGTGCACCTGACCTGCGAGCCGCGCTATCAAAGCAAAAAGCTGTTCCATCGCTGAAACATCGGGACAGCGCGGTTTTTGCACGCGCGGCCGGGTGCGGAAAACGGCCGGTTCTCCCCGGCGGCGGGCTGCCGGTCAGACAGCGGGGCGGTACGGATTGCTTTGAAAAAGATATTGTAAAAGGAAAAGCCGAAAAGGGGCGCTGCATACCTGCAGCGCCTCTTTTCGGCTGTTTTTTGCTTTCCGGGCGTTTCCGGCCCCTATAAAACCGTGAGGGCTGCCGCGCCGCAGCGGCGGCAGGCGCAAAACGGCGTTTTTTTCTTCCCCGCGCTCCGGTGGCAAAAAAGCTCCTGCGCCCGGTGTGAGAGGGGCGCAGGAGCCGCAGAAAAAGAGAGAAGCTGGGGGCGGCGTTCCCAAAAGGAGAGCCGCCGTGCCAAAAGCTCAGCTCTGCTGGTCGGGGTGATACTGGGCGCAGGTGCATTTTTTCCATTTCAGGCCGCTGCCGCAGGGGCAGGGGTCGTTGCGGCCGATCTTCTGGCTGCGCACCGGCTGCTTTTTTTCGCTGTCGTCCGACGCCCCGGCGACAGCGGCCGTCTGCGGCCGGGCAAGCTGCTTGCGCTCGACGATCTCCACGGTCAGCAGCATGCGGGTGGCGTTTTCCTTAATGGCCGCCACCATGGCGTCGAACATTTCAAAGCCTTCCATGCGGTATTCCACCACGGGGTCGCGCTGGGCATACCCGCGCAGGCTGATGCCGCGGCGCAGCTCCTCCATGGCGTCAATGTGATCCATCCACTCGCGGTCGACCGCACGCAGCAGCATGGCGCGCTCCAGCTCGCGCATGCGGGGGGCGCCAAGGCGCTCCTCCTTTTTCTGCAGCACGGTCATGCCGCGCTGCACCAGAAGCTCGGTCAGATCGCCGGGCTGCAGATTGGCCAGGGCATCGTGGTCATAGCGGAAGTCTTCCGCTGCGGTCAGCCAGCCCAGATAATGGGCGCGCAGGCCGTCCAGGTTCCAGTCCTCCGGCGATTCTCCGGTGCAGCACACGGCTACCTCTGCCTCGATGCTCTCGCGCAGCATGGCGTGCAGGCTGGCCGAAACGTCCTCGCCCTCCAGCACCTGGCGGCGCTGCTTGTAAATGATCTCACGCTGGGTGTTCAGCACGTCGTCGTACTGCAGCACGTTTTTGCGCACGGCAAAGTTGCGCCCCTCAATGCTCTTCTGCGCACGCTCGATGGTGCTGGCGAACATCTTGTATTCCATGCCGTAGCCGTCCGATTTGGCCAGCGTGTTTTTCAGCATTTCCAGCGCGCCGTTGTTTGCGCCGAACACGCGCAGCAGATCATCCTCGGTCGAAAGAAAGAATTTGGTCTCGCCGGGGTCGCCCTGACGGCCGCTGCGTCCGCGCAGCTGGTTGTCGATGCGGCGGCTTTCGTGACGCTCGGTGCCGATGATGAACAGGCCGCCCGCTTCGCGCACCTTCTGCGCCTCACCGGCGATCTCCTGCCGGTGTTTTTGCAACAGGCGGTCATACTCGGCGCGCACCGCCAGGATCTGCTCGTCCTCGGTCTCCATATGGCCGTCGGCCTCGGCCAGCTGCTCCTCGCTCCAGCGGGGCACGGGGCCGTCCTCGCCCTCGGTCATCTGGCGGCGCAGGTCGCTCTTGGCCAGAAAATCGGCGTTGCCGCCCAGAATGATATCCGTGCCGCGGCCCGCCATGTTGGTGGCAATGGTCACCGCCCCCAGCTGGCCGGCCTGCGCGACGATCTCCGCCTCCTTTTCGTGGTGCTTGGCGTTCAGCACCGCGTGCCGGATGCCGCGCTTTTTCAGCATGCGGCTGAGCTGCTCGCTCTTTTCAATGTTGATGGTGCCGACCAGTACCGGCTGCCCCTTGGCGTGGCAGGCGGCCACCTGGTCAATGATGGCGTCAAACTTCTGCTGCTCGGTGCCGTACAGCACGTCGGTATAATCTTTGCGGATGACCGGCCGGTTGGTGGGAATCTCCACCACCTGCAGACCGTAAATTTCGTTGAACTCGTCCGCCTCGGTTTTGGCTGTGCCGGTCATGCCGGCCAGCTTTTCGTACATGCGGAAGTAGTTCTGGAATGTGATGGAGGCCAGCGTCTTGCTTTCGCGGGCGACGGCCACGCCCTCCTTGGCTTCAATGGCCTGATGCAGCCCCTCGTTGTAGCGGCGGCCCAGCATCAGACGGCCGGTAAACTCATCCACGATGATGACCTGTCCGTCCTTGACCACATAATCCACATCGCGCTTCATGACGCCGCGCGCCTTGATGGCCTGATTGATGTGGTGCTGCAGCTCCATGTTTTCCGGGTCGGCCAGATTTTCCACGTTGAAGTACTTTTCCGCCTTGGCGATGCCTGCGGCGGTCAGCGTGGCGGTCTTGGCCTTTTCGTCCACCAGATAGTCGCCGTCCACATAGCCCTCGCTGGTGCTGTCGTCCATATCCAGCTTGGTATCCTGCTCGACGACCTTGGCCATTTTCAGCGTTTTGGCAAAGGCATCGGCACGGGTGTACAGCTCGGTGCTTTCCTCGCCCATGCCGCTGATGATCAGCGGGGTGCGCGCCTCGTCGATCAAAATCGAGTCGACCTCATCCACAATGGCGTAATGGTGGCCGCGCTGCACCATGCGCTCTTTATAAACCACCATGTTGTCGCGCAGATAGTCAAAGCCGAACTCGTTGTTGGTGCCATAGGTGATGTCGCAGGCATACGCGCGGCGGCGGGCGTCCGAATCCAGATCATGGACGATCAGCCCGACGCTCAGTCCCATAAATTTGTACAGCTTGCCCATCCACTCGCTCTGGTAGCGGGCCAGATAATCGTTGACCGTCACGACGTGCACGCCTTTTCCGGTCAGCGCATTCAGATAGACCGGCAGCGTGGCCACCAGCGTTTTGCCCTCGCCGGTCTTCATTTCGGCAATGCAGGCGCGGTGCAGCACCACGCCGCCGATCAGCTGCACGGGAAACGGCCGCATGCCCAGTACGCGGGTGCTGGCCTCGCGGCAGGCGGCAAAGGCCTCCGGCAGAATGTCATCCAGCGTTTCGCCTGCGGCCAGACGCTCGCGCAGCGCCGGGGTCACAGCCTGCAGCTGCGCATCTGTCATGGCGGCATAGGTATCCGCCATTCCCTCTATTTTGGCGACAATGGGGCGGATGCGCTTCAGCTCCTTATCCGAAAAGCTGCCAAAAATCTTTTCAACCAAAGACATAGCTTGTCTTCCTTTCCTCATCAAATGGCATGGCTATCATTTTATACCGCTTTATTGTACTGTTTTATGCGGTCGTTGTCAAACGAATGCGGGCGAAACCGGGCGGCTGCGCCGGGCCGGGGGCCAACTTTCATGAAAAATTCACGCGCAAGCAGCCCGAATGGCGGCAAACGTGCGGGCATCGGGCCGTCTTTGGGGGAGAGACCGCCGCAGGGCGGGCAGCTCCGCGGATAAACACGGCAGGGGGCAAAAAAGCGCCCGGTGCAGATGCCGTTCGGGCGGCGAAGTGACGCCGCAGAGAGATACCCGGGGAAAGCCGTGCGCTGCCCGGCGGCGCGCGGGGCCCGGGGCGGCGTTTGGCGTGAAGCCGCCGCCGCACCTTTGCACAGATGCAAAACACCGCATACAGCCGTGTATAAAGGAAAAAGCCTCCCTTGTGACCAAGGGAGGCAAAAGGAAAAAGAAGAAAATCGGCATGCCGGAGAAGGATGAAACTCCGACAGCGACAAGAAGTAATCACAATCGGGTGGAAAGGCGAACCCTTCCGAAGAGAGGTCTGCGGGCTTGCTTGCCGTTCAGCTCCTCTCGACGTTTTTTATTATACCACGTTTTTTGGCAAAGTCAACAAAAATAGAAGTAAAATTTTGGGCAAAAAAACAGTTCTCACTTGTGAAAAAGTACCAAAAACCACGCAAAAATTTGGAAGAATCGACAAGGAGGGCCGCTGAGAGGAAAGAAAGCAGCAGGAAGAAGCCCCGGCGGCGCGCGTGCGCAGGCATAAAAACGGAGGGTAAGGGTAGCGAGATGTGCCGGGCGCCGGGTGTTTTGAAAAAAATGTGCCCAGAGGAATATTTTCCCAACGCCATGGCCCATACTCCGACAGAAAGCAGACCCGGCGCGGCGGTGTGCCCCGGCGTCGGGCAGACAGGAGGCAAAAATATGAAAGAAGAAAAACGGTGCACCCACCGGGGCGTTCGGCTGTGTTTGCGGCTGGCCGTCGGGCTGGGGACGCTGCTGGCCATTGTGCTGACGGGATGGTGCAGCTTCGGCCGGGTGTGTGCGCACATCCGCAGTCAGACGCTGCGCCTGCATGTGCTGGCCAATTCGGATGCGCCGGAGGATCAGCAGCTGAAGCTGCAGGTACGGGATGCGCTGGTGCAGCAGTGTGCCGCGCTGTTTGACGGGGCCGACACCCTGGCCGAGGCGCAGGCGCGCGCCGTGCAGGCAATGGCGCAGCTGCAGCAGACGGCCGAGGCGGTGGTGCGGCAGGCGGGGTATGATTACCCGGTCAGCCTGCGGCTGACCGACCGGTATTTTGACACCCGTACCTATGAAGAATACACCCTGCCTGCCGGGCGCTACCGGGCGCTGCAGGTGCAGCTGGGGGCGGGTGAGGGCCATAACTGGTGGTGCGTGCTGTTTCCGCCGCTGTGCATCCCGGCGGCACAGGCCGACGGTTCGGCCCGGCAGCGCGAGACGGCCGAGGCCGTCTGGGGGCCGGGCGGCGTGCGGCTGGCCACCGGCGGCTATGAGGTACGCTTTGCCCTGCTGGAATGGCTGGAGCATTGGAAAGGAGAAAAAAGCTGAACAGTACAGGCGGCCGTCTGCGTGCGGCCGCCTTTTGCGTGCGGTCGGCCGGGCGCGCCGGGGCGGGTTTTGGAGGGCGATTTTCCGTGACAAAACCGCCGGAATGCGGTACAATAAAAAAGAAACGGCCGTCGGCCGCACGGCCCTTTGCATCGGCCGTCGGCGACGGCAGAAAAGAGGAGGAGAGCCGTATGCTGCAGTTTATTCTGGGGCGCGCCGGGGTGGGCAAGACAGCCCGGGTCTGGCAGCTCATCCGCGAGCGTGCCATCCAGGGGCAGCCATCGCTGCTGGTGGTGCCCGAGCAGTTTGCCAGCACGGCGGATCTGACCGGTTATCTTCGGCTGGGCGACAGCCTGCACACCTATCTGAAGGTGTGCAGCTTCCGTACGCTGACCGGTATGATCGAGGATCGCTTCGGCGGCGGCGCGCTGCGCAGCATCTCCGACGCCGGGCGTATGGTGCTGACGCGCCGCGCGCTGGCCGGGCTGGGCGACGGCATCGTCTATTTTCACCGCAGCCGCCGCAGCGCAAAATTCTGCGCCGACTGTGCCGAGACGCTGCAGCAGCTGAAATACTGCGGGGTTTCGCCGGAGCTGCTGGAGACTGCCGCCGGGGAGACCGACGGCGGTCGGGCGCGCCGCCTGAATGAGCTGGCGGCCATTTACCGCGCCTACGAGCAGGCCCGGGAGGCCACCGGGCTGGAGCCGGTGGATCGCATCAGCCGCGCGGCAGAGCGCGTGCAGAACAGCTTTTTTGAGGGGCTTGCCTGCTTTGTGGACGGCTTCGGCGAGTTTACCGCGCCGGAGGCGGCGCTGCTGCGCCGGATGCTGGCGGCGGCCCCCACGGTGACGGTCACGCTTACCTGCCCGGATGACCGCTTTGGCGCATGGCGCTTTACGCCGTTTGCCCCGGCCGCGGCAACGGGGCGGCATTTGTGCGCCTTGGCAGCCGAGGCGGGAACGACGCTGGCCCCGGCGCAGCTGCTGTGCGTCAACCGGCGGTTTTGCAGCCCGCAGCTGGCGGAGGTCGAGCGGCGCATGGCGGGCACGGCCGAGGCGCTGCAGCCCGCGGAGGTATCGGTCGACCGGCCGCAGGCGAAAAACGCTCCCGCGCTGTGCTGCTATGCAGCAGACGGCCCTTATGACGAGGCCATGTATGTGGCGGCCCGTGCGGCGGCGCTGGCGCGGGCGGGCGTGCCGTACGATCAGATGGTCGTGGTGTGCCGCGACCCGGCGCAGTATCTTCCAGCGCTGCAGTACATGTTTGGGCTGTACGGCATCCCGCTGTTTACCGGCAGCACCGTCAGTGCCGAGTATGCCCCCATGGCCGTATTTCTGCGCGCGGGGCTGGGCCTTGCCCGTAACGGCCTGACCGGCGACGGGGTGCTGGCCCTGCTGAAGACCGGCCTGTGCGGCGCATCGGAGGAGGCGCTCAGCGCGCTGGAAAATTATGTGTACACCTGGCGGCCGTCGGCGGAGGAATGGCGCGCCCCCTTTACGCGCAACCCTGCGGGGATGGATGCCGGAGAGCCGGGCGAGGCCGAAAACGAGCAGCTGGCGCTGGCCGAGGAGCTGCGCGCACGCACGGTGCCGGTGATCGAGCAGTTCCGCGCGCGCCGCGGAAAGACCGGGCGCGAGCTTTCGGCGGCGCTGTACTGGCTGCTGCTGGCCGTCGGCGCCGAGGAGGTAGTGCGCGGGTGGATCGCCGCGGAAAGCGGGCAGGGGCTGGGCGGCTTTGACAGTGCCCGCATGTGGGAGACCGTCATCGGCTTTCTGGATGAGATGGCCAGCCTGCTGGGCGACGAGGAGGTCACCCCGGCCGAATATGACGACCTGCTGTGCGTGCTGCTGCGCGCCGCGGAGATCGGGCAGGCACCGCACACGCAGAATCAGGTGCAGCTGGCGGCGGCCGACCGCATGCGGCTGGATAACCCCGGCCATGTGTTTGTCATGGGGCTGAACGAGGGCAGCTTTCCCGCGCCCATCGGCGACAGCCCGCTGCTGACCAACGACGACCGCGCCCGGCTCTCCCGGCTGGGCGCGCCGCTCAGCGGCGATTTTGAAAACATGGTCCTGCGCGAGCAGATGAACCTGTACCGGGCGTTTACCAGCGCCCGCGACAGCCTGACGCTGACCTGGCTTGGCCGGAAAAACGGCGTGCCCATGGCCGTCAGCAGCCCGGTACAGCAGCTGTGCGGCGAGCTTGGCCTGACGCCGCAGCGGCTGACTGCCGCCGAGCTGGCGCTGACCCCCGCCGCCGCGCTGGAGCTGCTGGCCGGAAGCTACCGGGAGGATTCGCCCACCGTGGCCGCGCTGGCCGCGGAGCTGGCCCGCGTGCCGGAGATGGCCGGGCGGCTGCAGGCGCTGGAGCAGGCCGCCGGGCGGCGCGCCTTTGCCGTGCAGGATACGGCGGCGCTGCAGCGGCTGCTGGGGCGGACGGTCTCCATCAGCCCCAGCCGGATGGAGACTTATTATGAGTGCCCGTTCTGCTATTTCATGCGCTATGTGCTGGGTGTGCAGCCGCGGCCGCGCGCCGAGCTGGGCATTCCGCAAAGCGGCACGCTGGTGCACTGGCTGCTGGAGACGCTGCTGCGTGATTTTCCCTCTCTGCAGAGGTTGGAGGATGCGGCGCTGGAGCGGGAGGTGCGCGCCCGCATTCAGGCCTATGCGGCCGAAAAGCTGCCGGGGCAAAGCGGCGTGCGCTTTGCTTACCTGCTGCGGCGCATCGGCGACAATACGCTGCAGCTGCTGCGGTATATCCGCGACGAGCTGGCGCAGGGGCAGTTCGTGCCCTGCGCCTTTGAACAGGGCATCGGCCGGGAGGACGGCGTGCCTGCGCTGGAGCTGACCGGCGGGCACGGCGAGCATATCCGCATTGTCGGCACCGTCGACCGGGTGGACACCATGACGGCGGAAGGCCGCACCTGGCTGCGCGTGGTGGATTATAAGACCGGCTCAAAAAGCTTTTCGCTGGATGAGGTCTGCGCGGGCATCAATACCCAGATGCTGCTGTACCTGTTTACCCTGACGCGCAACGGGACGGCGCAGTTTGGGCAGACCAGTCCGGCCGGGGTGCTGTACCTGCTCAGCGACCCGGCCCCCAGCGCGCAGGAGAAGAAGAGCAGCTTTCTGGTGGATGGGCTGGTCGTGGATGACGAGCGCGTGCTGGCCGGGATGGACCGCGAGCTGAGCGGCCGCTATCTGCCTGTCGCGCCGGACAGCCGCAGCCGCACCGTGCGCGAGGAAAAGCTGGTGGATCTGGCCATGCTGGGCCGCATTGCCAACCGGCTGGAGCAGCTGGTCATCCGCATGGCGGACGCCTTGTATGAGGGTCGTATTGAGGCGCAGCCGCTGTGCCATGCGGGCCGGATGCGCTGTGACAGCTGCGATTATCGCCCGGTGTGCCGCCGCCGCGATGACGAGCCAGGCACCGAGGTGCAGAAGGGCAGCTGGAAGCAGGCGCTGGGGCTGACGGCGCAGGCCGCAGACGAAAACGGAAACGCACGGGAGGAGACGATATGAGCACGCGCACCTGGACGCCGCAGCAGCGGCAGGCCATTGAGGACCGCGGCGGCGCGCTGCTGCTTTCGGCGGCGGCGGGCAGCGGAAAAACGGCGGTGCTGACCCAGCGCGCTGTAGAACGGCTTGCCGACGAGAATGCCGGGGTGGAGGCCGACCGCCTGCTGATCGTCACCTTTACCAATGCGGCGGCGGCGGAGCTTCGCCAGCGCATGACTGCGGCGCTGGAGGAAAAGCTGGCGCAGCGGCCGGACAGCGTCTGGCTCAAGCGGCAGAAGCTGCTGCTGGGGCGCGCCAGCATCTGTACGGTGGACAGCTTCTGCATCGACCTGCTGACGCAGCACGCCAGCGAGACCGACCTGCCGGGAGATTTTACCGTTATCAAGACCGCGCAGGAGACGGCCCTGCGGCAGGAGGCGCTGGAGCAGGCGCTGGAAGAAGCCTATCAGGACGAGGCGTTCTGCCGCTTTGCCTCGCTGTACGGCAAGGCCCGCAGCGACCGCGCGGCGGCCGACGCCGTGCTGCGGCTGTACGACATGGCCTGCTCGATGGCGCAGCCGGAGGCCTGGTGGGCATCGCTGCCGGAGGCCTACGCCGTCCACGCCGCCCCGGCCGACACCGCCTGGGGGCGCGAGCTGCTGGAGGCGGCTGCCATGACACTGCGCGGCGTGCAGGGGCGGCTGCGATACGCCCTGTCGCTGGCGCAGGAAAACGAAGAGCTGGCCCCCTGTGCGGAGGTGCTGCGCGACGACCTGGCACAGGTGCAGGGGCTGCTGCAGGCTGCGCAGGCGGCCGATTGGGACGCCTGCTGCGCCCGTGCCCGCGCGCTGAGCTTTCTGCGCTTTCCGCGCGTTTCCAAGCAGGCGGACCCCGTGGAAAAGGGCCGTGTGCAGGCCCTGCGGGACGAGGCCAAAAAGCTGCTGCGGGAGCTGCCGGAAAAATACTTTGCCGCGGATGCCGCCGCGTTTGCGGCCGAGCAGGAGATCTGCCGCCCCATGGTGCAGGCGCTGGCGGCCGCCGTGCGGCGGTTCTCCGACCTGCTGTATGAAAAAAAGCAGGAGGCAAAGGCGTTTGCCTTTGACGACCTTGAGCATGCCGCCCTGCGCCTGCTGCAGGATGAAAACGGCGAGCGAACCCCGCTTTCGCAGGAGCTGGGCGGCTATTACGCCATGGTGATGGTGGACGAATATCAGGACACCAACGACCTGCAGGACCGGCTGTACCGTCTGCTGGCACGGCCGGACGGCTCCAACCTGTTTTTTGTGGGCGACGTCAAGCAGAGCATTTACGGCTTCCGCGAGGCGCGGCCGGAGTTCTTCATGCAAAAGCGCGATGCGTTTGCCGCCTACGACGGCAGGCACTACCCGGCGACGGTGTATCTTTCGCGCAATTTCCGCTCGACCCCGTCGGTCATTCGCGGCATCAACGATATTTTTGCCCCGCTGTTCTGCCGCGCGGTGGGCGGCACGGCGTACGCCGGGGATGAGGCACTGACGCCAGGTGTCGAGACAGACCCCATCCAAGCCCCGGTGCAGGTGATCGTCACCGATACCACGCCGCAGGAGGACGCCCCGCCGCCCCCCGCCGGACAAAAGCCGGATGACAGCGATACGCTGGCGGAGCTGATCTGCCGGATGCTCAAGGAAAAAACGCCGGTGCGGGACGGCGGTGAGCTGCGCCCCTGCCGCGCGGGCGACTTCTGCATTCTGCTGCGCAGCCCCGGTACGCGCGGCCGCCGCTATGCCGAAAAGCTGGAGGCATTGGGCGTCGGGGCCTGCTGCCGTGCCGAGGACGAGCTGCTGGCCGACGGGCAGGTGGGGCTGCTGCTCAGCTTTCTGCGGGTGCTGGATAACCCCGGGCAGGACATTCCGCTGGCGGCGGTGCTGCTGTCGCCATTGTTCGGTTTTACGCCGGACGACCTGACCAGGCTGCGGCTGGAATACCGCCGCGGCTCGCTGTACGCGGCGCTGCTGCACACGCAGGATGCGCGTGCGGCGGCCTTTCTGCAGCGGCTGCGCGCGCTGCGCCGCCGCAGCCTTGGCATGCCGGTGCAGGACATTTGCGCCATGGTGCTGGAGGAGACCGGCCTGTATCATCTGGCCGGGGCGACGCCGGGCGGCGAGAGCTGCCAGCAGAACCTGCGTGCCTTTCAGGCGGTGTGCGCCGACTATGCGGGCAGCGGCGGGCTGGCCGGGTTTCTGCGGCTGGTGGATGCCGCCGTGCAGAACGGCCGCCCGCTGGCGGAAAAGCGCGGGGTCGGCAGCCCGACGGACAAGGTGCAGGTGATGAGCATCCATGCCAGCAAGGGGCTGGAGTTTCCCATTGTGCTGCTGGCCGGGGCGGGCGTGGGCTTTAACGAGCAGGATGCCCGCGCCAACCTGCTGTGCCACAGCCGGCTGGGGGTGGCGTTCAAGCTGCAGACCGGCGAGGGCCGCCTGCTGACGCCGACGCTGGCCGTGCGCGCGCTGGCGGCCCGGATGCGCCGCGACACCGCCGGGGAGGAAATGCGCCTGCTGTATGTGGCGCTGACCCGTGCGAAGGATCGGCTGGTGCTTTCCTGGCCGCAGGAAAAGCCCGCCGCGGCGCTGGCCCGCCGCGCGCTGACGCTGGCCGCCTGCGGCGGCGTGCCGGATGAGCTGGCGCTGCGGCAGGGTGCGGCCGACGGCATGAGCCACTGGCTGCAGCTGGCGCTGCTGGCGCACCCGGATGCCGCCGTGCTGCGCGCGTGCTGCGGCTGGGCGGATCTGCTCTGCCGCACGGATACGGCCGGGCGGTTCGCCTTTTCGGTGCAGCCTGCCGCCCCGCTGGCGCTGCCGGAGGATGAGCGCCCGCTGCGCACCGCCGCGCCGGATGCGGCGCTGGCCACCGCGCTGCGTGAAAATTTTGCGGCGCAGTCCGCCCCCGCCGGGGCGCTGCCGGTCAAGGTGAGCGTGTCGGCGCTCAGCCACCGCACGGCCGAGCCGGTGCTGGACAAGCCCGCGTTTTTGTACCGGGAGGGCATGACCTCGGCCCAGCGCGGCACAACGCTGCACCGTTTTCTGCAACTGGCCGATCTGGCCGCCGCCCGGCAGGACCTGCCGCGGGAGCTGGAGCGCCTGACGAACGAGGGCTATCTGGAGGCCGAGGCCGCCGCGCAGATCGATCGCCCGGCCCTGCAGCGCTTTTTGCACAGCGCGCTGCTGCAGCGCATGCTTTCGGCCCAGCGCCTGCTGCGCGAGTACGAGTTTATCAGCCGTATTCCCGCCGCGCTGACCGTGGAAGAGGGCGGCGACGCGGCGGCCGGGGAGACGGTGTTTCTGCTGGGCATTGCCGACTGTGTGCTGTGCAACGGAACGGACGCCGAGCTGGTCGATTATAAGACCGACCGCGGCAAAACGCCGCAGCAGTTTCTGCAGGCATATGCGCCGCAGCTGAGCCTGTACCGGCAGGCCATTGAAAAACGACTGGGTGTGACAGTGCGCCGCAGCGTGATCTACAGCTTTGATCTGGGGCGGGAGATCGAGGTGCCGTGAGAGTGGACGCAAAACCGCGGAGAACGGGCGAAAAGGTACGGCCGCCGCAGAACGTTAAAAGGGTTGTCCCGCGCCCGGCGGCCCGCGAAGGGAAGCCTTGCCCCGGGGCGGCTGCGTTGGCCGGGTAGGCCCGGCGCGCTGCCGTCAGCGCCCATGCGGCTTTGCCGCGGGTTGGGCAGCGAGCGGCGTTTGCGCAAAAACCGGACGCATTGAAAAAAGTGAGGCTTGACGCACCCGCACGGCGGATGATATACTACCCGTGTTGAAAGGGAGTAGTTTTTCACTCCGTGCGGTGCAACAGCTCTTCGCGGCGGCAGGCTCTGCCAAGGCGAATGGCCGCGCGGCCTTTTGCAAAAAGGAAACGAGACTTTTGACACGTCCTGCAGAACGGGAGTGTGCCATAGTCTCGTTTTTTGCAGAAAAAAACGACCGGCGCAAAGCACAGCTGCGCCGAAGCAAAGAGGAAAAGCAATGAATACGTTTGGTATCGTGGCCCTGTTTGTTGTGGGGCTGGTTTTGATCGTCAAGGGCGGCGACCTGTTTGTGGATGCCGCCACATGGATCGCCCGTGTGCTGCATGTGCCGCAGTTTCTGATCGGGGCGACCATCGTCAGCATGGCGACGACCCTGCCGGAGCTGATCGTCTCGCTGCTGGCGGCGGGCGAGGGCAATGTGGATATGGCCGTGGGCAATGCGGTCGGTTCGGTGACGGCCAATCTGGGCCTGATCATGGCGTTGGCCATTCTGTTCCTGGCAGGGGAGGCCCCGCGCCGCGGCATCGGCTTTCAGGCGGTATGTATGCTGGTGTGCGCCGCGCTGCTGGTCATCTTCTGTCACAACGGCAGTCTGGCCGTGTGGCAGGGCGTGGTGCTGCTGGTGCTGTTTGCCGTCTATATGACGCACACGGCGCTGGCGGCAAAGCGCGCCATGCAGCAGACGCGGCAGGAGGAAGAGGACCCGGCGCCGCATGACGTGCGCGCAGTGACAGGCGGCATTCTGCGCTTTGTGCTGGGTGCGGCCGGTATTGTCGGCGGCGCGCAGCTGCTGGTAAAGTACGGCAGCCTGCTGGCTCCCGATGTGCTGGGCGTTCCCGAAAGCATTGTCGCCGTCACTATGGTGGCTGTCGGCACCTCCCTGCCGGAGCTGGTCACGACCCTGACGGCCATTGCCAAAAAGCAGTCCGATCTTTCCTACGGCAACATCATCGGCGCCAATATTCTTGATCTGACGGTCATCATGCCGGTGTGCGCCATTCTTTCCGGCAAAAGCCTGCCGGTATGTACGCAGTCGGTGGTGCTGGATATTCCCGCCACGCTGCTGATCGGCTGTGTGGCGCTGCTGCCCGCCCTGTGGAAGGAAAAATTTGCCCGCTGGCAGGGCGTGGTGCTGCTGGCGCTGTACGGCGGCTATCTGTGGGCGGTGTGCGCCATGATGGCGTAACGGTGCGGCCGCCCCAATGAAAACAGAAAAGAGGCCGTCCGGATGCTTTTTACAAGGCATCCGGGCGGCCTTTGCCGTATGGCGAAACAGATTCATTCCTCCGGCAGGCGCAGGGTGACGGCCCCGGCCAAACCGGTGGGATCCTGCACGAAATAGGGGTCGAACACGTTGTGGTGCTGCGCCTTGACCACGGTGTTGGTCACCTCGATGCGCACGGCGTTTTCGCCCTCGTGCAGCAGCCCGGCGGGCAGAAAAACCCGGTAGGGCGGGGTCAGGCATACCCCGGCGGGGGCGTCGTTGACAAAGAAAGCAACGGTCTCTCCGGCGTCCTCGGCCTCCAGCAGGGCGGCGGGTGCATCCGGCGCGGCTGTCAGCGGCGGCAGCGTGACGCTGCACTCATACCGCACGGTGCCCACAAAATCGGGCAGGCGATCCGGCAGGCTCATATCCAGCGTGTCGGTAAACGGCGTGGGGGTAAAGGCGGGGTATTCCTGCGCGCCGGCCGTGCTGATACGCCACGGCCCGTTCAGCGGCAGCGCCCGGGCATAGCGATCCGGGTCGGGCAGCGGGGGCAGGGCTTCGGGCTGCTCGCCAAACACCACAAACAGGCTTTGCCATGGCGCAAGCCGCAGGGCAATTTTGCTGCCGTCGGCTGCGGGGGCCTGCTGTGCGGCCCAACGGCGGTCGTCCATGGCGTCGTACAGCACGGCGGGGCGGGCGTCCCGCAGCAGAACGTCGGTGCTGACGGTGCGGCGGGTGCTCTGATTGACAAACAGATACCAGTCCAGGCCGTCCCTGCTGTAATGGGTGACCAGAAGGTCGGGGTCGGATGGAGTGCACACCACATCTGCCGCGTTCAGGGCCTGCACGCGGTCGGCCAGCCCTTCCAGCGGCTGCACCTCGCAGCCGGTCAGATCCAGCGGCCGCCCGAAATAGCCGTGCTGCGGCAGCGCGCCGGTGAACAGCACCGGCAGTCCGGCGGCGGCAAAGCCGCGCAGGCGGTCGGCGAAGGCGGCGTCCATGGTATCGGCCTCCGGCACCACCAGCACGCGGAACGTTTCCCCGTTCAGGCACAGCGTGCCGCCATGCACCCCGGCCGTCATCAGGTCGTCAATGCAGACCACGTCGCAGTCGATCTGGCGGCGGGCCAGCGCCTTGACGGCTTTTTCAAACGGCTGGGCCGGGAGCGACTCACGCGTCAGGCTGCCCCACTCGGCCTCGGCGTGGTAGACCACGGCGGCGGGGGCGTGGTGCGCTGCGCCGTCCAGCGCGCCGCACAGGCGGTTGGCATAGGCCGACCAGCGGCCAAAATGCCGGAACTGCGGGTTGTTGCCGCGCGCGTAAAAATGCGGCGGGCAGTCGGCATCCGGAAACGGCGCGGGTGAAAAGGCGTGCGGGGTCAGCAGGCCGACGCCCTGCACCGCCAGATGGTCGGTGATCCACTTCATCAGCTTGAGGCCCTCGAACCAGCCGTAAGCGCCGAAGGCCTCGCACAGGGCGCGCCCATGCTTTTTGGGGTCGGTGTGGGCCGCCGACGAGGCCATTTTGGCCAGACCCCAATGGTTGAAATCGCAGTCATAATAGTTAAACATGGTGGAATACCGCCCGTCCGTCTGCTCGGGCAGCAGGTTGCACACCACGTCGATGCCGGCGGCATCCAGCCCGCGCATGGCGCGGAAATAGTGCCCTGCGCCATAGCCCAGGCGTGCGTGCGCGCCGTTTTCCTCCACCACATGGCCGATCAGCTCGACCCCGTGAGCGCGGCACCAGTCGCCCAGCTGGCCGGTAAAGTGCCGGGCAAACCGGCGCGAGACCACATCCATGTAAAAATAGCGGGCATCGCGGCAGCGCTGCTGCTCATCGGGGTACCACAGCAGCGGCAGCCAGCAGGCAAAATCGCCCAGCGGGGAGGTGCCCAGCTCCTCCAGCAGGCCGTCCGTGCAGGGCAGCGGCATATCGCTCAGACCAATGATGCGGTCATAGCCGACGGCGTTGCCAAAGCGCGGCTCATCGGTGAAAAAGCCCGCGATGCGATTGCCGAAATACCGGGCGTACCGGGCATAGTGGCGCTCGTGCACCAGCTCGATATATTTGGCGACGGCCTCGTGGCTCAGGGGGTCAACGTAGGTGCGGGTGTGCTCCTCACCGCCGTGGGTGGTGCGCTTGATGACAAAAATACGCCATTCGCCCTCCGGCACCGGCCAGTACAGCCGCCCGTGGGCATAGTACTCGGTGACATCGGTCAGGGTATCCGAATCCAGCATATTGTCGCGGTCGGTGCGGCGTCCGGCGACAATGCGCACCAGCTGTTCGTCCTCGGCCAGCCAGTCGTCAATGAGAAAATGCGCATGGGGCAGCGGGCCGCTGGCATCCATATGGCACTGTGCCCAATAGCGCTTGGTGTACTGCGGCCAGTCGCGGGCCAGCTCGCCGTTGGCCTTGCCGCTGGGGTAATCGCCGTCGTCAAACAGCCAGACGCGCATATCCAGCTGCTCGGCCTGCGCCAGGATCAGGTCAAGGTCGCTCCACCAGTCGGGGCCCAGATAATCCGGGTGCGGGCGGGGCTCCACCACAAAATCGTTGATGCCGGTCTCCTTCATGCGGGCCATTTCGGCACAGATGGCCTCGGGCGGGTCGTGCCGCTGCCAGAACAGCGGGATCAGATAATGACTGTCGGGGCAGCCAGGTGCAAAGCGTTCCATCAAAGAACCCTCCTGTTGCTTGCAGTAAAAGAATGTTGAGACGGCAGCACGCTGGGCAGCACGCCGTTTCCTGTGCCTATTATAGCGCTTTGCGGCAAAGGGAACATCTAATAATATTGCTGTTTTGTGGCAGAATGTTGACAAACCGGGCAAAGGCCACCCCCGCCGCATACCGGCGGGCGTCGGTCACGGCGTGGGGGCAACGGTCAGCTGTCGGCTGCCGCCCTCCCAGCGAAGCTCCAGCGTCAGTGCAATGGGGCTTTTGACGTGGACGACGGGCGGGGTGTGCACGTCGGGGCGCGCCTCGCACACAAGGTCGATCAGGCTGCCGCCGAACGGGTAGCGCTGCACGCCGTGCCGCTCCGTCCGGCGCACATCCCACAGAAGAACGCCGCGGCGGGCGTCGGCGCGCAGGCCCAGCACATATTCGATGAGCATGCAGATGGGCGCAAGCCCCGTCCAGCCCACAAAATCCGGCTTGGCGGGGTCTCCGGGTGCGGCGGCCTCCGGCGCATAGTTTTCCCACAGCGTGCCGGTGCGGCGAAAGACCTCTGTCACATTTTTCAGATACCGGCAGGCGATGCGGTGTGCCAATGCATTGTGACTGGTGCTGTCCAGCCCCTTCAGCAGCATATAGTTGGTCGGGGCCCAGACGCCGCCCAGCCAGTAGCCTCCGTCGGCCCGGTAGGCGGGATGGTCGGCCGAAAGCGAGGGAACGGGGTTCGGGCGGGCAAACTCGGCGGGGTTTTCCAGATGGGCAAGAAAGCGCGGCAGGCGTTCCTCCGGTACCAGCCCGGCCAGCAGCGTCCAGTAAGCGCCGATGCTTTTGACCCCGCTGAGAACGTCGCCCTCCCACAGATCATAATAGAAAGCGTCCTGCTCGCTCCACATTTTTTCATTGATGAGGCGGGGCAGACGCTCCCGCTCCTCCTGCAGCCAGAGCGTATCCTCCTCATGGCCCAGAAGCCGCCCCATCTGCGTCAGAAGATTGGCGCTCAGCAGCATCTGCACGCAGGCATCCAGCCAGACGGCGTGCCCGTGGCTGACCATGGGCGACCAGCCCTGCGGGGTGCGCGGCTGATTATCCATGCCGCAGGCCAGGCCGCAGCTCCAGTAGCTGCCGTCCCGCCAGGTGCGGTTGCGCTGCAGCCAGCGGTGATAGGCCAGCAGCGGATAAAAAACGGCTTCCAGCCGCCGGCGGTCGCCGGTGATGAGAAAATGCTCCCACTCGCTCCAGGCCAGAATGTTCGGCCCGGTGGAGGCGGGGTCGTCCCGGTGAAACTGCTCGCCGGGCGCGCTTTCGCAGATCTCCCGGCAGATAAAGCCGTCCCGGTGCTGGTGCGAGTAGAAGTTGTCCAGCGTCTGCTGAAAATCAAAAATATGGCTGGCGTAGCGGCCGAACAGCACGATAAACGAGGAATCCCACAAAAACAGATAGCCGTTGAAGGCCGTATCAATAAACGGCGAGACAAAGCCTGCGGCCGCGTTGGGCTGCCGCAGGTTGGCAAAGGCCAGCTGCCAGGCCTTGTCATAGCAGGCCAGCGCGTCGTCGTGCCCCTCCCAGATGGGGCGCGGCAGCTGCCCGCGTATCTCCTCATAAACCGGCAGCGGCGTCAGATCGGCCGCGCGGTGCAGAAAAGGGTTGCGGTTTACAAAGGGGTTATCCTCATAAAAGAGCGACTCGTTGACCAGATAATGCAGGCCCATCGGCATATCCTCCCAAAGCGGTGCGTTTTCGGCCGGGGCGGCTGCCCGGCCGCGGCGGTTCCATTATAGCGGCCGTCCGGCCGAAAAGCAAGCAGACGCGCGGCCCCGCCCCAAAAAAAGATTTTGCAAAAAGCGCGCGGCAGATATTGAAATATCCCCGATAATTTTATACAATAAAGAAAACCGAACGGGTTTGATGAAAGGGAGGACATGACAATGCAAAAAACAAAGCTGGGTGTTTCCGTTGCGCTGCTGGGAGCGGCCGTTTATTTTACCGCGCTCATCAGCAGCCTGATCCCGCTGCTGCTGGTGGCCGGGTATATTC
>CAKTAM010000013.1 GCA_934527255.1 uncultured Oscillospiraceae bacterium
ACATTGCCGTAAACATCCTCACACTGTATATTGTCGCCCGCGTGCACATCGCCGCCGACGTTGCCGCACCGCACCCCGTCGCCTGCGCGTACACTGCCGCTGACGGCGGTACAAGTCACGCTGTCACCGGCACTGACATTGCCGCCCACATCGCCGCAGGTCACGCCGTCGCCCGCAGTGGCGTCGCCGCCGACGGCCTCGCAGCGCACACTGTCCCCGGCGCGCACGTTTTCACCGACGTTGCCGCAGGTCACGCCGTCCCCTGCGTGGACGCTGCCGGCCACATCTCCGTGGATCTCCACACCGAAAAGCGATTCCACGTTGACAGCCGGGCCCTCCACTGTGACCCGAAACTGCTGCAGCTGTGCGGCGCGGCGCTCTGCCTGCTTGTGATCCAGCAGGCGATGGCCCAAATACAGCACCGCATGCAGCGTGCGGTCATCCGCCCAGGGCAGCTCCTCCACCGTGCAGACATTCTCCTCCGCCGCATCCGCGGCCACGGCCCGGCCAAACAGCTCATCCAACGTTACCGCAAAAACATCCGCCAGCAGCGGCAGCGTCAGCACATCCGGGCAGGAAACGTCGTTTTCCCATTTGCTGACGGCCTGAAACGAAACGCTGACACGCTCGGCCAGCTGCTCCTGCGTCAGCCCGGCCGCTTTCCGCAGGGCGGCAATGCGCCCGCCCAGCGTCAGCGCTTCCCCGCTGTTCTCCACCATTACCTTGTTTTCCGTCTCCGATATCATAGCAGGCTCCTCTCTGTGCAACGGCACCTGCGGCGGGCACGGCCCCGTACGTTTCTGCGCGGCCCGCCGCTTTTTCTTTGGTCGATCCATACGAATTCGTTGGCACAAGTATAGCCTCCCGCAGCCGGTTTTGGCTATAACCGGCCGGTTGAATCCGCCTTTTTTGCACTCAACCATTGGTTGAATCCCGTTTTTCAAGCCCTATTGTGAACTTTATAAAAGATATTTTTCTCTAAATGCAGCACTTCAGCTTCTCCGAAAATTTCTGTGCCGCGCCGCTCACTTCAGGTTGCGCAGCCCCTTGGGATAATGGTTCTTTACCCGGCCGCCGCTGACCTTGCCCAGCCCCAACGCCATGCCATCCACACAAACCGCGCACCAACCGTCCGCCGCCGTGACCGCCGCGATCTCTTCGCCGCGCAGGTAAGCCGCCGTGCGGGGCTCCTCTGCCGTCAGCTCTTCCCGGTTGGCGCATTCGCCGCCAAACACATGCAGCAGATGATGCGCCGGTACAAACCGGCCGCCGTGCGGCGACTGGCGTCGGCCGCCCGCCGGGGCCGTCCCTTCCATGCTGCCGGCCAACACGCCGCAGCGCACCAGATGCAGCCGCGCCAACGACGGCAGCGGCTGCCGGGGCAGCAGCAGCAGGTTTTCCTTCCATTGCTGCGCCTGTACGCCGTCGGCCATGCAGGCGGCATGCGGAAAGTACTGCTGCAAAAACGCCTTCAGCCCGGCAGGCAGAGGCTCTGCCCCGGTCTGCGGGCGCAGGGTCAGCAGCGGTTCACCTTCACCCTCGCGGCGCAGCTTTGCCACAAAGTGCCCCTCGCCGCCGTGACAGGGGTAAATGCGCCGCACCAGCGACACATCCACCGGGCCGTTCACACAATGGCTCTCGTGCCCGGGGCAGCCGCCGGTCAAACCGGTTGGCTGCAGAGCAAACTCGGGATGGCGCGCCAGAAACGCCCCAATCTGCCCCTCATCCTCCTGCGGGGAAAAGGTGCAGGTGGAATAGACCAGCTCGCCCCCCGGGGCCACGCAGCGCGCCGCCTGCTCCAGAATTTCGGCCTGCAGCGCCGCACAGTGCTCTACCAGCGCAGCGCTGTACTGGGCGACGGCCTGCGGTTCCTTACGGAACATCCCCTCGCCGGAGCAGGGGGCATCCACCAGTACTTTGTTGAAATAACCGGCAAAGGTATCCGCCACACGCTGCGCCGTATCATTCACCACCACCACATTGGGCGCGCCCATCCGCTCGCTGTTGGAAAGCAGAATGCGGCTGCGGGCAGGGTCGTATTCGTTGCTGACCAGTACCCCCCGCCCCTGCAGCGCCGCCGCCAGCTGCGCGCTTTTGCCGCCCGGCGCGGCACACAGATCCAGCACACGGTCGCCAGGCTGTACGTCCAATGCCTGTGCCGCACTGCTTGCGCTGGGCTCCTGCACATAATAGGCTCCGGCATGATACCACGGATGTGTACCGGGGCGGGCCTGCGGATCCAGCAAGCGAAAGCTGGCCGCCGCAAAGCCGCCGGGCGCCACGGTAAACGGCGCATGCGCAGCAAAATCCGCTGCCGAAAGGCGCGCCGTATTGACCGTCAGGCCGCGGGCTATGTTCTCCTCGGCGCAAAACAGCCGCGCCGCCTCCGCCTCGCCCAGCAGTCGGCAGGTGCGCTGCCAGAACAGCGCATTCTCTCGCCAGGGGTTTGTGCCGTGCGGTCGATCGGACATATTTCCACCACCTTTTTATCGTTTGGGTCGTATAACCGCGCCAGAGGGCGCAAATACTAGGACTGGCGGCATTTGCCGCGGCGCTGTCCGACAGGACAGCGGCATTCTGTTACACTCATTCATTTTTCAGGAGGCAACAATGATGTCAGAGAATCGCAATGCCAAAAACGCCAAGAATACCACCGAAGCCCGCACCGCCAGCCGTGCCCGCAGCAGCGAGGAAAACACCGCCGAAAACAAAGCAAGCAGCCGCACGACTGCCCAGACGGAGGCTTCGACTGCCAAAAAGAGCTCCCGCAGCCGCAGCGCACACTGACCTCCTGCCGCTTTGGGGCGGCATTTCGTGGTAGAATACGTCTGTTTTTGTATTTTTCTTTGTCGTTTTTCCGCTTTGTAAAGTGAAGCCGAACCGTCCTGCTGGCTGCAGGGCCGTTCGGCTTCTTCCTTATGGGGCCGCGCCATCCTCGTGCGCCTGTGCCAGTGCCTGCCAGATGACGTCGAACAGCTCCAGAATACGCGGCTGGCGGTTTTGCAGGTACAGCCAGCCAAACAGGGCCTCCAGCCCGGTAGAGGCGCTGTATTCCTCCCGCGTGGCATGCTTGGAAACGCTGCTTTTTTCCGCATTGCGCCCCCGCCGCACCACGGCGGCCTCGGCCTCGGTCAGCAGCGGCTCGATCACCCGCAGGGCCATGGCCTGATGGTGCGCGCTGACATAACCCACGGCCAGCCCGTGCAGCCGCCCCAGCGGCAGGCGGGTGGTCTCCACGGCGCGCTGCCGCACCAGCAGCTCAAACACGCCGTCGCCCACAAAGGCCAGCGCCAAAGGCGATTGCTCGCGAATATCAAATTGGCTGTTGGTCTCAAACAGCATAGGCTCTCCCTCTCCTGCGCTTGACCGCCCGAAGCTTAAAAGATATAATCAAACTCAAAATCACCGATGCAGATGGTATCGTTTTCCTGCACGCCCTGCCGGATCAGCTCATCCAGCACGCCGCTGTCCGCCAGCTGCCGCTGAAAATACTGCAGGCTTTCATAGTCATCCATATCGCTGCCCGCCAGAATGGTTTCCAGCCAGGGCGCCTCAACATTATAAACGTGCTCATCCAGCCGCGTAACGGTAAAGCGCGCGCCGGTCTCGGCCGTCTGCGGGCGCACATAATCCGGCTGAAAGGCCTCCACCTCCGGCAGGGTGCGCAGTACGGCGTACACCCGGCCCGGCAGGCTCTCCAGCCCCTGACGGGTCGCCGCGCTGATGGGCAGAAACTCCAGCCCCTGCGCCTCGATAAAGGTACGGAACGCCTCCACCTGCTCCGGCTGGGCAATGTCGCACTTATTGCCCAGCACCAGCTGCGGCCGCGCCGCCAGCACGGGGCTGAATCGGGCAAGTTCTTCATTGATGCGGGCGAAATCCTCCTTGGGGTCGCGCCCCTCGCAGCCGGAAACATCCACTACATGCAGCAGCATCCGGCAGCGCTCGACATGACGCAGAAAATCGTGCCCCAGGCCAACGCCGTCGGCCGCGCCCTCGATCAGGCCGGGAATATCGGCCGCCACAAAGCTGGCCTGCTCATCCACGCGCACCACGCCCAGCACCGGCGACAGCGTGGTAAAATGATAGTTGGCAATCTTGGGCCTCGCGGCACTGATGACCGAAAGAATGGTGCTTTTGCCCACATTGGGAAAGCCGATCAGCCCGACATCGGCGATCAGCTTCAGCTCCAGCTGAATGTCAAACTCCTCCCCGGCCATGCCCGGCTTGGCAAAGCGCGGGATCTGCCGCGTCGGCGTGGCAAAATGCACATTGCCCCAACCGCCGCGCCCACCGCGGGCCACGACCACCGGCTCCGTGCCGGAAATATCCGCCATGATGGCGCCGGTGTTGGCCTCGCGGATGATGGTGCCGCGCGGTACGCGGATGACCAGCGACGAAGCGTTTTTACCGTTGCAGCGCGCCCCGCGCCCACCCTCGCCCGCCGGGGCGGCATATTTGGTCTTGTAGCGAAAATCCATCAGGGTGGAAAGGTTGGAATCGGCCACAAACACCACGTCGCCGCCGCGGCCGCCGTCGCCGCCGTCCGGGCCGCCCGCCGCCACGTATTTTTCGCGGCGGAACGATACTGCCCCGTCGCCGCCGCGGCCCGCCTTGATGTGTATTTTTGCAATGTCTACAAACATTGTGGTTCCTCTTTCTGCGGCGGCCGTTCTCCGCACGCGGCGGCCGCCTTTTCGTTTTTTGTGCGGCGCAGCGCGTGCCGCAGGCCGCAGGCATCTGCCGACGCCACCGTCGCAAATGCCCCCTGCCGCAAACGGCTTTGGCGCCGCGCCGTCCCGGGCGGGCGCGGACTTTTTGCCTTCGCCCTCTGCGCCCCGCCGGGAAAACAAAAATAGAGCGAGCCGCTTTCGCAAGCAGCCCGCCCTACCGGTTACTTATTGCTTGACGCTGACCTTTTTGCGGTCACGGCCCCAACGCTCAAACTTCACGGTACCATCGGTCAAAGCAAAGAGCGTGTCGTCGCTGCCGCGGCCCACGTTCTCACCCGGATGGATATGGGTGCCGCGCTGGCGCACCAGAATGTTGCCGGCCAGAACGAACTGACCGTCGGCGCGCTTGACGCCCAGACGTTTCGATTCGGAATCACGGCCGTTCTTGGTAGAACCTACACCTTTTTTATGTGCCATTACTTCACACCTCCGCTCGATCAACCATGAATGGTTGTGATTTCAACTTTCGTAAAGGGCTGACGATGGCCCATGGCCCGCTTGCTGCCCTTTTTGCTGCGATAAGTCAGAATATGGATCTTCTTGCCCTTACCGGTCTTCACGGCCTTGCCAACCACGCTGGCACCCTCAACAACAGGCGTACCAACCTTGGCGCTGCCCTCTTCACCGACCAGCAGAACCTGATCGAAGGTCACCTCAGCACCGTCCTCCACATTCAGCTTTTCGACGTAGATCACATCGCCTTCGCTGACGCGGTACTGGTTGCAACCGGTTACGATAACTGCGTACATGGAATTACCTCACTTTTCTTTGAGTCACGCTGACAGGGGTGGACGGAGCTGATCCGTCTCTTGAATGACCCGCATACAAGCGGCTTATATACTATATCACATCACCGCCGGAAAGTCAAGAACTGCCCGCAAACAAACCGCCTTTTTTCGGGCCGTTTGGGCTGTGCGTCCCCGAAAACGGCCGTTCGCCTGCCCGGTGTGAGGCCCTCCGGCAGATGCGCCTGAATTTCGGGTGTACTTTTCTGCAGAAAAATGGTAAAATAGGAGCACGGCTGCGCCGCTTTTGCGGCAGCCGCAGGAGAGTACTGTTGATGAAGAAGCTTTTTCTCTGGCTGGCCGCCCTGCTGCCGTGCCTGCTGTTGACCGCCTGCGCGGCCCGCGTCGATCAAACGGCCGCGGTGCGCGTCTTTTTGCCGCTGGCCGCGGATGCCGCCGACGGCGCGGTATCCTTTGTACCGCCGGAAGGCTTTGAACCGCTTTCGGCCTCCGGCGAGCTATACCGCTCGCCGGATTACCCGGATGATATTTCCTGCCTTGCCGTCACAGTCGATGACCGCGACCCTTACTTTGACCGCTACACGGCTGCCCTGCTGGAGCAGGCATTTTCCGAGGCGTTGGGCCGTACGGCCGAGGCACAGGATGTCACGGTGGACAGTCTGAAATACGGCACACTGTCTGATGTACCCTGTTATCAGGTGCGGCTTTCCTTTGCCAGCGGCACGACCCGCTTTCGCCAATGGGTCGTCTGCCTGAATGCCGACCGCCTGTATACCTTTACTTACACCCAAACCGATGAAACGGATTGGGATGCGTTGTTTGCAGCCAGCATCGACAGCATTTCCTGCGAGTGACAAAAAACGTCTTTGCATCGCCTCTGCCCTGTCGGGTGGAGGCTTTTCTTTTGTAAAAAACACACTGCCCCTGCCGATCGACAGGGGCAGTGCGATCGTTTTGTTAAGGCTCCTCTTGTCTTGGTTCCGGGCGGTTTTGGCAGCTGCCGATTTTCGGTCACGGTGTGCCGCTGCCGGAGCCACCGGTGCTGCTGTCCTCTGCGGAAGAGCCGGAGCCGCTTTCGCCGCTGTCTGTATCAGAGGAGCCGACGCTCTCGCCGGGGATGGTCTCGCCGGAAGCGCTTTGCGGTGTACTGCTTTCCCCGTTCGCATCGGAAACGCTTTCTCCGCCCGGCACGCTGCTGCCGCCTGCCGCATTGGAAGATGCACTGCTGCCGGAGGAGGCCGTATCCGACCATTCCGCATCGTTTTCCACGATGATCTCATTCTTCTCGCCCTTTTCGGCCGCCTTCAATATGGCGTCATACAGCTCCCGCGCATGACGGGAGGAATTGGTGGCCCCGGCGACGGTTGCGATCTTATCCGGATTGGTGCCTGCCGCCGTCACATTTTTGGACAGCTGCGGCATCCACTGCGAGGGATGCGGCTGCATGGGGTATTCCTCTTTACTGGTCTGGCTTTTCCGGCTTTGCGGGTCGCTTTCCAGATAGGCGTCAAACTCGGCTCCGCTGGGCTTTCCGTTCTGAAACGTCACCGTCAGATATTCCACATAGCCGTTGCTGGGGTAACGGTAGCGTGCCGTGTAGGTGCCATCCTTTACCCCGGCCGAGCAGCCGACCAGCACGCCGCAGAGCAGCCCCGCGCACAGTGCCGCCGCCCTAGTCAAGTACCGTTTCTTTTTCATGGTCGTATTCTCCTTCATGGGTGTGCATTTCACGCGGCAGGCGGTCTGCCGCGCTGCAGCCGCTGCCGCATGGCATCGGCTGCCGAGGTTAGCGTACCCGGCAGCCGCCTGTTTTATGCGTCCGGCCTCTCTGCTTTTGCCCCGCCCTGTGCGCTTTCTCCCCTCTGGCCGCCGCACCGGCTGCCGTCTCGTTTTGTCCGGCCACGCCTTGACCCTCGGCTTGCCATTTTCCCACATGCCCCGACAGTCGGCCTTTCTTTCCTCCGGGCGGCTTTCTCCGGCATCCGCTTCTTTCTTTTCCACCTCTGCAGCAAAAGGCTTATTCCCTGTTTTCCGATCAAACCGGCAAATCTGCCGCCCGTGGATACACGGCACCATGCTTTGCAGGCGCGGTGCTTTTTTTGCAGGGTTTCGCCTGATGCGCCGGGGCGACGGGGACTGAAAGTCCAAACCTCCGGCATACACCCCTGCTGCCGGGACAAACACAAAGACCCCCGGGCAAATGCCCGGGGGTCAAAGTCATAACCGTTTGATCGGTCGCCGGTTTTTCTGTTACACCAGCTCGATAATGGCCATCTCGGCCGCGTCGCCGCGACGGACGCCGGTCTTGATGATGCGGGTATAGCCACCGCTGCGCTCGGCATATTTGGGGCCCAGCTCATCAATGGTCTTCTTCGCCACAGCTTCCTTCGTGATGAAGGAATACACCTGACGCTTGGAATGCAGGTCGTCCTGCTTCCCCAGCGTGATCATTTTTTCAGCCACAGCGCGAACTTCCTTAGCACGGGTAACGGTCGTCTCGATCTTACCGTTCTCGAGCAGGTAGGTCACCATTGCGCGCAGCATTGCACGGCGATGGTCGCTGGTTCTCCCCAGTTTTCTAGTGCCTGCCATTCTGGTTCACTCCTTTGCAGTCATTCAATGGTCGTCAGGGACGCACCCCTGTGTGGCCTTGCGGTCACTCAGGCGTCGTCGTCCTTGGAAAATTTAAACCCGAGAGAGTCCAGCTTGGCAATAACCTCTTCCAGACTCTTTCTGCCGAGGTTTCGAACCTTCATCATCTCATCCTCGGACTTGTTGATCAGATCTTCCACCGTATTGATACCGGCACGTTTCAGGCAGTTGAAGCTGCGGACAGACAGGTCCAGCTCCTCGATGGTCATCTCGAGGGCCTTTTCCTTTCCGCCGTCGTTTTTCTCCACCATGATCTCTGCCTGCATCCCCTGAGAGGACAGGTTGATAAACTGCACCAGATGCTCACTCATGACGCGGGCGGCCAAACTGACAGCCTCCTGTGCGGTGATGGTACCGTCGGTCCAGCACTCCAGGGTCAGCTTGTCATAGTCGGTGATCTGCCCGACACGGGTGTTTTCCACCGTGTAGTTCACCTTCAGCACCGGGGTATAGATGCTGTCAACAGCAATGGTATTGATCGCCGCCGATTTGTCCAGGTTCTGTTTGTTGCGTTCGGCGGGAACATAGCCGCGGCCCTTGTCGAAGACCAGCTCCATCACCAGCTTGGCGCCCTCGTCGAGGGTGGCCAGATGCCAGTCAGGGTTCAGGATCTCCAGCTCGGGGTCGTTGGCGCTGTTCACCGTGGCCGCCGTGACCTCACAGGGGCCGACAGCCTCAAACCGGACGGTCTTGGGGCCATCCGCAAACAGCTTGGCATTGATGCCCTTGACGTTGAGCACGATCTCGGTCACATCCTCGGTCACACCGGGGATGGTCGAAAACTCGTGTACCACGCCATCGATCTTGATGGAAGTAACAGCTACGCCGGGAAGCGAGGAAAGCAATACACGTCTCAAGCTATTGCCCAAAGTGGTGCCGAAACCGCGCTCCAGAGGTTCAACGACGAACTTGCCGTACCGGCCGTCTGGAGACGGGATTTCTGCTTCAATCTTGGGCCGTTCAATCTCTATCATCTAATGAAACCCTCCTGTTGTGATTCGCATTCCCAAAGCTACCTGTGCGGATTACTTGGAGTACAACTCGACGATCAGATGCTCCTCAACGTTGAAGTCGATCTCGCTGCGCTCCGGCAGGTTCTTGACGGTGACGGCCATATCGCCGGACTCCATCCAGGATACCAGGGGACGGGCAGAGTTCTTTTCAATGCATTCCTTGATCTTCTCGCAGTCGCGATCCTTAACAGCGATGACGTCCCCGGCTTTCACCTGATAGGAGGGAATGTTCACCGTGTGGCCGTTGACCGTGAAATGACGGTGCAGCACCAGCTGACGGGCTTCCTTGCGGCTCATTGCAAAACCGGCGCGGTAAACCACATTGTCCAGTCTGCTTTCAAGGATCCTAAGCAGATTTTCACCGGTAATGCCGTTCTGGCGCTCAGCCTCTTCAAAATATTTGGAGAACTGGCTTTCCAGAACACCATAGTAACGTTTCGCTTTCTGCTTGGCACGCAGCTGAAGGCCGTACTCGCTGGACTTCTTGCGGGCCTGGCCATGCTGGCCGGGCGCAAAGCTTCTGCGGTTCATTGCGCACTTGTCGGAATAGCAGCGCTCACCCTTCAGGAAGAGCTTATCGCCCTCACGACGGCACTGGCGGCAGACGGCGCCTGTATATCTTGCCATAAGTTTTTGTCCTCCTTTAAATCAGATACGACGTCTTTTCGGCGGACGGCAACCGTTGTGGGGAATGGGGGTAACGTCCTTGATCAAATTTACCTCCAGACCGGCTGCCTGCAAAGCGCGGATAGCGCTCTCGCGGCCGGCGCCCGGTCCCTTGACGTACACTTCGACGGTCTTCATACCGTGATCGATCGCAACCTTGGCGGCAGTTTCAGCGGCCTGCTGAGCAGCATACGGAGTGCTCTTGCGGGAACCGCGGAAGCCGAGGCCGCCGGCGCTTGCCCAAGAAACGGCATTGCCCTGCGTATCGGTGATCGTGACAATGGTGTTGTTGAACGTGCTCTGAATATGAGCAGCGCCGCGATCAATGTTCTTGCGCTCACGCTTTTTGCCGCGTGCCGCAACAGTCTTTTTAGCAGCTACTTTAGCCATTTAGCCATTTCCTCCTTGGTTATTTCTTCTTGTTGGCGACGGTACGCTTCGGGCCTTTGCGGGTACGGGCGTTGGTTTTGGTACGCTGACCACGCACGGGCAGGCCCTTGCGATGACGAACGCCGCGGTAGCACTGAATTTCCACCAGACGCTTGATGTTCAGCGCCACGTCGCGGTGCAGGTCGCCTTCGACCAGGATGTTGTTGGCGTCGAGATAATCACGGATGAGCTGGGCCTCGTCATCCGTCAGGTCCTTTACGCGAGTGTCGGGGTTGATGTTGGTAGCAGCCAGGATCCGCTTGGCGGTGCTGGGGCCGATACCGTAAATGTAGGTCAGGCCAGCCTCAATGCGCTTTTCGCGGGGCAGGTCTACACCAGCAATACGAGCCATAAATTTAGCCTCCTAAATTCGTTCATCCCATGTCCGTTGTCGGGGCCTGCGCCGGGATTCTACGCACTCGGCCCCCTGCCCGGGTCTCGCTTAGCCCTGGCGCTGTTTGTGCTTGGGGTTCTCGCAGATGACCATCACGCGTCCCTTGCGCTTGATCACCTTGCATTTTTCGCAGATGGGTTTCACGGAAGGTTTTACTTTCATCTTGTATTCTTCCTTTCTGTTTTTGTATGACCCCGCGGTCATCGGGCCCGCTTGGAACGGCGTCTGCACGCCGCGTGCCCCGCGCCGTCCCCGCAGGCAGGGGCGGCCGCACAAAAACGTTTACAGACGGGTGTTACTTGGAACGCCAGGTGATGCGGCCGCGATTCAGGTCGTAGGGCGACATCTCCAGCGTGACCTTATCGCCCGGCAGAATGCGGATGAAGTTCATGCGCAGCTTACCGGAAATATGGGCCAGCAGCTGGTGACCATTGGCCAGCTCCACCTTGAACATGGCGTTGGGCATTGCCTCTACGACGGTGCCCTCTACCTCAATGACATCTTCTTTAGACAAGCTCCTGCCCTCCTTCGTGCATGGCGCCCGGTTGGCCAAAGGCCGCCAGCGCCTGCTTCAGACGGTTGTCTGTCGGATACTCCGACAGGGTCAGTACCGTATTGGTTTTGGCTAAATGCATCAGCTTTTTTCGTTTCGGCTTGGCCAGACGGCGCAGCGCGCCATCCGCGACCATGGCGTAATTTTCCTGCAGCTCGACGATCACACACCAGCGGCCGGCATCCCGGCCCGCGCGTGAACGCACGACCATACCTGTGCAAAAATCCATGCAGGCCACCTCAAAGCGCAGTCAGGATGACCGGGCCCTTGGTGGTAATGGCCACCGTATGCTCAAAATGGGCCGCAAGGCCGCCGTCCCGCGTGCGGGAGGTCCAGCCGTCCGACTGGGTCTTGACCGCCCAGCCGTGCTGCGTGACCATCGGCTCGATGGCAATGGTCATGCCCGGCACCAGACGCGGGCCGTGCCCCGCCTTGCCGAAATTCGGCACCTCGGGATCCTCGTGCATGGCGCGGCCGATGCCGTGGCCGGTATAATCCCGCACCACGCCAAAGCCGTTGGCCTCCACATACGTCTGCACCGCAGCGCTGATGTCGCCAATGCGGTTGTTTGCCTGAGCCGCGGCAATGCCGCGCGCCAAAGCCTCCTTTGTCACATCCAGCAGCCGCTGCGCCTCGGGGTCAATGGCCCCGCAGGCGAAGGTAGCCGCCGAATCGCCAATGAAGCCGTCACATCCTGCGCACAGATCAATGCTTACAATATCGCCCTCCTTGAGCACCAGCCCTCCGGGGATGCCATGCACCACCACGTCGTTGACGGAGATGCACGCCGAAGCCGGGAAGCCGCCGTACCCCAAGCACGCCGGGGTACCGCCCATGGAAACAATGGTCTGATGAACGATCTTATCCAGCTGTGCGGTGGTGATGCCCGGCCGCACGGCCTCGCCGCCCTTGCGCAGGGCAGCGGCCGTGATCTGGCAGGCGCGCCGCATCCGCTGGATGTCGGCAGGCGATTTTACCGGAATCATTTAAGCCTCCAATGCAGCCAGCAGCAGACGGGTGGTGTCATCCACCTTCTCCTGCCCTTTCACTACCACCAGCTTGCCGCGCTCGCGATAAAAATCGATCAGCGGTTCGGTCTGCTCGTGATAGGTGGCCAGCCGTTCCAATACCGTGGCGGGCTCGTCGTCCCGACGGGTGATCAGTGCGCCGTTGCAGCGGTCGCACACGCCCTCCTGGGCGCTGGGCTTGTATTCGGTATGATAGCTTGTGCCGCATGCCGAACAAACCCGGCGGCCGGACAGGCGGGCGATGATCGCCTCGTCCGGAACTTCGATGTCCACGACCTTGTCAATGCGCACACCCATTTTCTCCAGGGCCTGCGCCTGCGCGACCGTGCGGGGTACGCCATCCAGAATAAAGCCGTTCTGGCAGTCATCCTGCGCCAGACGCTCCTTGACGATGCCAATGATGATCTCATCCGAGACCAGTCGGCCCGCGTCAATGGCCTCCTTCGCCTTCAGCCCCATTTCGGTGCCGTCCTTGATGGCGGCACGCAGAATGTTGCCGGTGCTGATGGTGGGGATGTGCAGTCTGTCACAGACAATTTCCGCCTGGGTGCCTTTACCGGCGCCCGGAGCGCCCAATAAAATCAGATTCATTGCGGTCCTCCTTGTATTGCAAACAGATTTATTCCAGGAAGCCCTTGTGATGGCGCATGAGCATGTAGCTCTCCAGGCTGCGGCAGGTATCCAGAGCCACGCCGACCACGATCAGCAGGGAAGTACCGGCCAGCTGCAGCGAAATGCCGGTCAGTCTGCCCAGCAGAATGGGCAGAACAGCGACCAGCGCCAGGAACACGCCGCCGATGAAGGTGATCTTGCTCAGCGCACGGGTGATGAAATCGCTCGTAGGCTTGCCCGGACGAATGCCGGGGATCGCGCCGTTGTTCTTGCGCAGATTGTTGGCGATCTCTACAGGGTTATACTGAATAGCCACATAGAAGTAGTTGAACGCCAGGATCAGCACGGCGTAAATGATGCCGTAGCCCCAGTTGGTGTACTTAAAGAAGCCCAGGAACTTTGCGCCAAACCCGCCCTTGGCCTCGATCGAGGGGAAGAAGGTCAGGATGGTGGCCGGGATGGACACCAGCGAGCTGGCAAAGATAACGGGCAGCACGCCGCTCATGTTGACTTTCATGGGGATGTGCGTGCTCTGACCGCCATACTGCTTGCGGCCCACCACGCGCTTGGCGTACACCACGGGGATGCGGCGCTCAGCGTTGGTAATGTAGACCACAAAGATCACACTGGCAACCACAAACACCGTCACAAGCACCAGATAGAAGTAATAAATGGGCTTGGTTTTCGCCAGCACGAAGTAGGCGATGATGCTTCTGGGCAGCGAGGACAGACGCGAAACGATACCGGCAAAGATCAGCATCGAAATGCCGTTGCCGATGCCGTGCGTATCGATCTGCTCGCCCAGCCAGGTAATGAGCATGGAGCCTGCTGCAAAGGTCAGAATAATAACAAAGCCGCCCAGCACGCCGGTATCGGACAGTGCGTTCTGATTGCGAAGCAGCAGATAGTACATCACGCCCATCACCAGCGACAGGCCGCCAGTGACGTAACGGGTGATGCGGTTGATGGTCCGCTGGCCCTCCTCGCCTTCCTTGCTCAGCCGCTCCAGCGCCGGAATGGCGATGGTCAGCAGCTGAATGATAATGGAGGCGTTGATGTAAGGCGTGACGGAAAGCGCAAAAATGGTGGCCTGTGAGAAGCTGCCGCCGGTCAGCATATCCAGATAATTGAGCATATTGCCTTCGGCTGCACTGTTAAACCAGGTCGCCAGCGCCGTACGGTTGATAAAAGGCACCGGAATGGCGACGCCCAGACGGAAAATGACGATGATCGCCAGTGTAAAAAGCAGCTTCTTGCGAAGATCCTCGATTTTCCAGGCGTTTTTGAATGTTTTCAGCACCTTAAATCACCTCAGCCTTCCCGCCGACCTTTTCGATTTTCTCTTTGGCGGCGGCACTGAAGGCTGCGACTTGGACGGTCAGCTTTTTGGTCAGCTCGCCGTTCCCCAGTACCTTAACGCCATCCAGCGGCTTCTTGATGATGCCGGCGTCGAGCAGACTCTGGGTCGTGACGACGCTGTCATCCTCAAAGCGCTCCAGGTCCTGCACCTTGACATTGGCGTACACGGTAGCAAAAATGTTGTTGAAGCCACGCTTGGGCAGGCGGCGCTGCTGCGGCATCTGGCCGCCCTCGAACCCGGCCTTCTTCACGCCGGAGCGGGCCTTCTGGCCTTTGTGGCCGTAGCCGGCGGTCTTGCCGTTGCCGGAGCCATGGCCGCGGCCTTTGCGCTTGACCTCTTTCGAGGCGCCCTCTGCGGGCTGTAACTCATGGAGTTTCATTCGATTGCACCTCCTGTCTTAGTGGACCTCCACCATATGAGAGATCACAGCGATCTTACCTTTGGTGGCGGCATTGTCGGGCTGAACGGTCACATCACCGGGACGCTTCAGGCCCAAAGACAGAGCGGTAGCGATCTGCTTTTTCTTGCAGGCGATCAGGCTCTTCTTCAAAGTGATGGTAACGTTTGCGGCGGTTTTGGTCGAAGCCTTCTTGGCAGGCTTCTTGGCGGCAGTTTCCTTTTCGGCTGCCATAGTGGTCTTGGTCTCTTCAGCCATGGGTAGCTACCTCCTTAACCTAAAATCTCTTTGACCGACTTGCCGCGGACAGAGGCGACCTGGTCGGCGGTGCGCAGCGCCTGCAGGCCCTCAAAGGTGGCGGCAACGACGTTGCAGGGGTTGTTGGAACGCAGAGACTTGGCACGAATGTCCTTGATGCCGGCCGCTTCCAGAACGGCACGCACCGGGCCGCCGGCCAGAACGCCGGTACCGGGGGCAGCGGGACGCATCAGCACACGGCCGGCGCCGAACACGCCGGTGATCTCGTGGGGGATGGTGGTGCCGCGCAGGGACACGTTGACCATGTTCTTCTTGGCATTTTCAATGCCCTTGCGAATGGCCTCGGGAACCTCGGCAGCCTTGCCCATGCCATAGCCGATGGTGCCCTTGCCGTCGCCGACGACGACCAGAGCGGAGAACTTCATCACGCGGCCGCCCTTAACGGTTTTGGAAACACGGTTGATATACACAACCTTTTCGATCATATCGGTTTCCGGAGCATAATTTCTTTGCATCGTATTCCCTCCTTACAGCTTCAGGCCGCCTTCACGGGCGCCCTCGGCCAAAGCTTGCACACGGCCGTGATAAACGTAGCCGCCGCGGTCGAATACGACGGTGGTGATGTTCTTCTCCAAAGCCTTTTTGGCGATCGCCGCACCGACAGCCTTGGCGCCCTCGGCGTTGCCGCCGTTGGCCTCAAAGCCCTTGTCCATGCTGGAAGCGCTGACCAGGGTCACACCGGCCACGTCGTCAATGATCTGGGCATAGATGTGTTTGGAGGAGCGGAACACGTTCAGGCGGGGCATTTCCGCCGTGCCGCTGATCTTGCCGCGAACACGGGTGTGACGGCGCAGACGAGCAGCGTTTTTATCGATCTTACTAACCATCTGTTCTTACTCCTTTCCTTATTTCGAGCCCTTACCGGCTTTGCCCTCTTTATGAGCGACATGCTCGCCGGCATAACGGACGCCTTTGCCCTTATACGGCTCGGGCGGACGCTTCTCACGGACTTCGGCGGCAAACTGGCCGACTTTCTGCTTGTCAATACCGGTGATGACAATGTGGTTGGGATCGGGCACTTCGATCTTGATGTCATCGGTATCGCTGACAACAACGGGATGCGAGTAGCCCAGGGTCATGATCATATCCTTCCCCTGCTTCTGCACACGGTAGCCGACGCCCTGAACCTCCAGCTCCTTCTTGAAGCCTTCGGAGACGCCCACCACCATGTTGTTGACCAGAGTACGGGACAGGCCATGCACGCTGCGGGCCAGGTTCTCGTCGTTGGCACGGGTCACGATCACCTCATTGCCCTCCACCTTGGCGGAGATGAGATGATGAAGGGTGGAATGCAAGGTGCCTTTGGGGCCTTTCACCGTGACGTTCTGGCCATCGATCGTGACCTCAACGCCGGCAGGAATGACCACGGGTTTTCTTCCGATTCTCGACATAGTCTTAAGCCCCCCTGATTACCAGACAAAGGCGAGGACTTCGCCGCCGACGTGTGCAGCACGGGCGGCCTTATCGGTCATAACGCCTTTGGAAGTGGAAATAATGGCGATGCCCAGGCCCTTCATCACTTTGGGCATCTCTTCGCAGTTGGTATAAATACGCAGGCCGGGCTTGGAGACTCTGCGCAGACCGGCGATGACCGGCTTGTTGTTCTCGCCATACTTCAGCGTAACACGCAGGGTGCCCTGCTTGTCGTCTGCAATGGACTGAACGCTTTTGACATAGCCCTCTTCCACCAGAATGTCGCAGATGGCCTTCTTCAGGTTGGATGCGGGAATGTCGACCGTGGCATGCCGCGCCGTACCGGCGTTGCGGATGCGGGTCAGCAAATCAGCGACGGGATCGGTAATTTGCATGGTTGGTTACCTCCTTAATAATAAGTCAGGTTACACCGCGGGGTATTGCCCAAGGGGCAACCTTCCGCGGGTTCGGATACATCAGAATGTGCGGTTTACCAGCTGGCCTTCTTAACGCCCGGGATCTGGCCCTTGTAGGCCAGCTCGCGGAAGCAGATACGGCAGATGCCGTACTTGCGCAGATAGGCGTGGGGGCGGCCGCAGATCTTGCAGCGGGTGTAAGCGCGGGTGCTGTACTTGGGCTCAGCCTGCTGCTTGAGCTTCATGCTTAATTTAGCCACTACTGTTTCCTCCCTTAGTTCGCAAACGGGGCGCCCAGAGCCTTCAGCAGCTCCTTGCCCTCTTCATCGGTCTGTGCCGTGGTGACAAAGCAGATGTCCATGCCACGAACAGCGTCGATCTTGTCGTACTCGATCTCAGGGAAAATGATCTGCTCTTTCACACCGCAGCTGTAGTTGCCGCGGCCGTCGAAAGCGTCGCCGTTGATGCCGCGGAAGTCGCGGACACGGGGCAGAGCCACGTTGAAGAAACGATCCATAAACTCGTACATACGGTCGCCGCGCAGCGTTACCTTCACGCCGATGGGCATGCCCTCACGCAGCTTGAAGTTTGCAACGCTCTTCTTGGCCTTGCAGATGATGGGGCGCTGGCCGGTGATCTTGGACAGATCGCCTACCACGGCCTCCAGCACCTTCGGGTTGTCGCGGGCTTCGCCGCAGCCTACGTTGATCACGATCTTATCCAGCTTGGGGATCTGCATCACGCTCTTGTACTGGAACTTCTTCATCAGAGCAGGAGCAACCTCGCTGGCGTAACGTTCTTTCAGTCTTGCTGCCATAATAAGTTTCCTCCTCCTCTTAGATTTCGGCGCCGCACTTCTTGCAAACGCGGACCTTCTTGCCGTTTTCCTTCGTCACATGGCTGACACGGACGCCCTTGCCGCACTTGGGGCAGCGCAGCATGACCTTGCAGGCGTAAATAGCGCCCTCGGCCTTGACAATGCCGCCCTGCTCGCCCTGACGGCGAGGCTTGACGTGCTTGGTTACCATGTTGCGGCCTTCGACAATGACCTTACCCTCTTTGGGGCTGACAGCCAGAACCTTGCCCTCTTTGCCGCAATCCCGACCGCTGATGATCACAACGGTATCTCCGGTTTTCACATGCAGAGAATTCATATTCATTTCCTCCTTACAGCGATTCCGGAGCCAGGCTCAGGATCTTCAGATAGCCGTTCTCACGCAGCTCGCGGGCAACAGGTCCAAAGATACGGGTGCCTCTCGGATTCTTATCGTCACGGATGATGACGGCCGCGTTCTCGTCAAAGCGGATGTAGCTGCCGTCCTCGCGCCGCAGGGCGCTCTTGCTGCGGACGACCACGGCCTTGACCACGTCGCCCTTCTTGACCACGCCGCCGGGCGTGCTCTTCTTCACCGAGGCGACGATCACGTCGCCCACTCTAGCATATCTCCTGCGGGTGCCGCCCAGCACGCGGATGCACATGATTTCCTTCGCGCCGGTATTGTCGGCCACCTTGAGATAGGTTTGCATCTGTACCACAGTGCGTTCCTCCTTAATATTAGTGAAAGCAGCGCGGGCGCTTGCCCGCTATGCTCTGGGCGGATGATGAACCGCCCCTGAAGATCTCTTACTTCGCCTTCTCGACAATGCGCAGCAGACGCCACCGCTTATCCTTGGACAGGGGGCGGGTCTCCATGATCTCGACACGGTCGCCGATGCCGCACTCGTTGTTCTCATCATGAACCTTGAACTTGACGGTGCGCTTGATGATCTTCTTATAGAGAGGATGCTTCACGTTATCGTACACAGCCACAACGATGGTTTTGTCCATCTTGTCGGATGTGACAATGCCCACGCGAGTTTTTCTCAGATTGCGTTCCATGTGTTTACTCTCCTCTCTACCTTATTCTGCCTTCAGCTCGATGGCGCGAAGGGCGGTTTTGACGCGGGCGATATCCTTCTTGACCAGAGAGATGCGGCCCGGGTTATCCAGCTGGTTGATGGCGTGCTGGAAACGCAGGTTGAACAGCTCAGCCTTCAGCTCATCCAGCTTCTTGTTCAGCTCAGCGCTGTTCATTTCGCGGATTTCACTTGCCTTCATTCCTCAGCACCCTCCTTTTCAGCTTCTTCGCGGTCAACAATTTTGCACTTGCAGGGCAGCTTGGCCATGGCCAGGCGCAGAGCCTCGTGGGCCAGCTCCGGAGCCACGCCGCCGATCTCGAACATCACGCGGCCGGGCTTGACAACGGCCACCCAGTACTCCGGGCTGCCTTTACCGGAACCCATTCGGGTGCCGGCGGGCTTCTGCGTAACAGGCTTATCGGGGAAGATCTTGATCCAGACCTGACCGCCACGCTTGATGTAACGGGTCATGGCGATACGGGCCGCCTCGATCTGGTTGGAGGTGATCCAGGCGGGCTCGGTGGCCATAATGCCGTAATCACCCTGATTGACCTTATTGCCGCGGGTGGCTTTACCGGTCATGCGACCGCGCTGAACGCGACGGTATTTTACACGTTTAGGCAGTAACATTATTGGTTGCCTCCTTCTCTGCGGGGAGCGCGGCGGTCATTGTCGTTGCGGCGGCCGCGACGCTCGCCTTCGAATCTCTTGGGGGGGCGCACTTCCTCGGCGGGAGCCTGGCCCTTCAGAACCTCGCCTTTATAGATCCAGGTCTTGACGCCGATGCGGCCATACGTGGTGTTGGCCTCGGCAAAGCCGTAATCAATGTCGGCACGCAGGGTCTGCAGGGGAATGGTGCCCTCGTGGTACTCTTCGCTGCGGGCAATATCCGCGCCGCCCAGACGGCCGGACACGCAGCACTTGATACCCTTGGCGCCCATGCGCATGGTACGGCCGATGCTCATCTTCATCGCGCGGCGGAACGAGGTGCGGCGCTCCAGCTGAGCGGCAATGTTCTCGGCGACCAGCTGCGCGTTGGTGTCGGGATTGCGGATCTCGACGATGTTGACGATGACCTCTTTGCCGATCATCTTCTTGACCTGCTCCTGCAGCTTTTCCTTCTCCGCGCCCTGACGGCCGATGACCATACCGGGCTTGGCGCAGTAGATGTTGATTTTCACGCGGTCAGCGGTGCGCTCGATCTCGATCTTGGCCACACCGGAGGCATACAGCTGTTTCTTCAATACCTTGCGGATGTTGTAATCCTCGACCAGGGTATCGCCGAACGTCTTCTTGCCAGCATACCAGCGGCTGTCCCAATCCTTGATGACGCCTACGCGCAAACCGTGGGGATTGACTTTCTGACCCATAGTTTACCTCCTTAGCCTTCCGTCTCTTTGAGAACGACCGTGATGTGGCTGGTTCTCTTCAGGATTCTGTATGCACGGCCCTTGTCGCGGGCGCGGATGCGCTTGAGCGTGGGGCCGGGGGTGACATAGCACTCGGCGACATACAGGTTGTTCTTATCCATGCTGAAGTTGTGCTCAGCATTGGCTGCGGCGCTTTTTACCAGCTTGTAAAGAGGCTCGCAGGCTGCTTTCGGGGTGTATTGCATCATGGCCAGCGCTTTGTCCAGCGGCTGGTTCCGGATCATATCGCAGACGATCTGAACCTTACGCGGAGCGATGCGCACATAACGCAGATAGGCTTTCGCTTCCATTTGAACGTCCTCCTTACTTCGTAGTCTTCGCGCCGGCATGGCCGCGGAAGGTGCGGGTGGGGGCAAACTCGCCCAGCTTGTGGCCGACCATATCCTCGGTCACATAGACGGGAACGTGCTTGCGGCCGTCATGCACCGCAAAGGTATGACCAACAAAATCAGGGAAAATGGTGGAAGAACGGCTCCAGGTCTTGAGCACACGCTTCTCACCGGCAGCGTTCATCTCGCGCACGCGCTTCAGAAGAACAGGCTGTACAAAAGGTCCCTTTTTAACACTTCTACCCATTTGTTTGTTCTCCTTTCTTTAACCGTTACGACGCTTGACGATGAACTTGTTGCTGGACTTCTTGTGGTCGCGGGTCTTGTAACCCAGAGCAGGCTTGCCCCAGGGAGTGACAGGCCCGGAACGACCGACAGGGCACTTGCCTTCGCCGCCGCCGTGGGGGTGATCGCAGGGGTTCATGACGCTGCCGCGAACGGTGGGACGCCAGCCCATGTGACGCTTGCGGCCGGCCTTGCCGTAGTTCACGTTCTCATGATCCAGGTTGCCGACCTGACCGACGGTAGCCACGCAGTTCAGCGGGAACTGACGCATTTCGCCGGAGGGCAGGCGCACCAGCGCGTAGCCGTTTTCCTTGCCCATCAGCTGCGCCATGTTGCCGGCGCTGCGCACCAGCTGCGCGCCCTTGCCGGGGTACATTTCCACGTTGTGGATGATGGTACCGACGGGGATGTTGGCAAACGGCAGGCAGTTGCCGGGCTTGATGTCGGCGTTGGCGCCGCTCATCACGGTGTCGCCGACCTTCATGCCGTCCGCGGCAATGATATAACGCTTTTCGCCGTCCTCATACTGCACCAGGCTGATCAGCGCGCTGCGGTTGGGGTCGTACTCCAGCGTCATGACCTTGGCGGGCATATCCACCTTGTCGCGCTTGAAGTCGATGACACGGTACTTGGTGCGGTTGCCGCCGCCGTGATGGCGAACGGTGATGCGGCCGTTAGCATTGCGGCCGGCCGATTTCTTCATCGGCTCCAGCAGACTGCGCTCGGGGGCGACCTTGGACAGACCAGAGTAATCCTGCGTGGTCATACCGCGGCGGCCGGGCGTGGTCGGGCTGTACTTTTTAATAGCCATTTCGGTATTTCTCCTTTGTGAAATGAAATTGTCGGGTTCATTGCCCATACTTGGAAGTCCCGGTCACAGGCGCCGCATTCAAACAGGCGGCGCGCCGGGCCCTCCGCATTACACCATGCTCTCGAAGAAGGGGATGCCCTTGCTGTCGGCTTTCAGGGTGACGATGGCCTTCTTGTAGCCGGGGGTCACGCCCTGATGCATGCCCTGACGGCGCATACGGCCGCGCACATGCATGGTGTTCACCTTGGCGACCTTGACGCCGAACAGCTCTTCCACCGCGGCGGCAATGTCGATCTTGGTGGCGTCATTCGCCACCTTGAAGGTGTACTTCTTCATGGCCAGTCGGGCCATGGAGGCTTCGGTAATGACCGGAGCCAGCACGATTTCCTGAGGTGCAACTTTCATTACGCGAAGACCTCCTCTAATTTCTTGGCGCCCTCCAGGTCAACCACCAGCTTATCGGCGTTCAGCACGTCGTAGGTGTTGACGTTGGCAGCCATGCTGGTTTTCACACCGGAGATGTTCGCAGCACTCTTGACCAGCTTTTCCTCCAGAGCAGCCGTTGCGACCAGGCTCTTGCCCTGCGCGCCGACGGCGTTCAGCAGGCCGACCACCGTTTTGGTCTTGTACTCGTCCATGGTCAGGCTGTCGACAACGATCAGGTTGCCGTTGGCGGCCTTGTCGGACAGAGCGGACTTGATGGCCAGACGCTTCACCTTCTTGTTCAGGGTGTAGCTGTAATCACGGGGCTTGGGGCCCAGCGCCACGCCGCCATGCGTCCACTGCGGGCTGCGGGTGGAACCCTGACGGGCACGGCCGGTGCCCTTCTGACGCCAGGGCTTTCTGCCGCCGCCGGAAACTTCGCTGCGGGTCTTCGTGCTCTGGGTGCCCTGACGCTGATTGGCCAGGAAATTGACCACGGCCGCGTGCATCACGCGCTCGTTGGGGGTGATACCGAATACGGCGTCGGAAAGCTCAATGCTGGAAACCTTCTTGCCGCTTTTGTCTAAAACGTCAAATTTCATTTGTGCTTTCCTCCTTATGCCTTCACGCTGTCGGCAATGACGATCACGCCGCCCTTGGGGCCGGGGATCGCGCCCTTGATAGCGATCAGATTGTTCTCGGCGTCGACCTTGACGACCTTCAGGTTCTGAACAGTGACCCGTTCGGCGCCCAGGTGGCCGGGCAGCCGCTTGCCCTTGAACACGCGGCTGGGGGTGGAGCAGGAGCCCATGGAGCCCGCATGACGGGCAACGGGGCCGGTACCGTGGCTCTCGCGCAGGCGATGGTTGTTCCAGCGCTTGATGGAGCCGGCGTAGCCTTTACCTTTGCTGATGCCGACGACGTCAACAGCGTCGCCCGCGGCAAAAACGTCAGCCTTCAGCACGTCGCCGATGTTCATGCCGGAGATGTCGTCCAGGCGGAACTCGCGCAGCGTCTTCTTCGGGGCGACATCCGCCTTGGCAAAGTGCCCGGCGACCGCCTTGGTCAGGTGCTTGGTGCTGACTTCACCGAAGCCCAGCTGAACGGCCTGATAGCCGTCGCTCTCCACGGTCTTCTTCTGCACCACGGTGCAGGGGCCGGCCTCGACGATCGTCACGGGGACGACCTTGCCGTTCTCATCGAACAGCTGCGTCATGCCGACCTTTTTTGCAATGATACCTTTTTGCATTGTGTATGCCTCCTAATAGGTTATTGGTTGACCGGCGCACCGGTCAACATGACCCTCTGTCGGGGTGTTGATTCGCGATCTTCGGAATGTGCAAATGTCAGTTTTCCGCTTGCGGCAGATGCCGCAGAGGCCGAACTTGACGCTTACAGCTTGATCTCGATCTCAACGCCGGCAGGGAGCTGAAGGCCCTGCAGAGCCTCCACAGTTTTGTTGGAAGGTTTCAGAACGTCGATCAGGCGCTTGTGGGTGCGCATCTCAAACTGCTCGCGGCTGTCCTTGTACTTGTGGACGGCGCGCAGGATGGTGACGACCTCACGATCGGTGGGCAGGGGGATCGGGCCGGAAACACGCGCGCCGGAGCGCTTGACGGTCTCCACGATCCGCTCCGCCGCTGTGTCGATCAGCTGAGCATCGTAGCTTTTCAGACGAATTCTGATTTTTTCCTTGACTGCCATGGTATCGCCTCCTTGATAGATTTTGTTGGGCGGTACGATAAATACTGTACACCGTTCCGGGTGTTTCACGCCTTTGCATCATAAAATCCGGTGAACCGCACCAGCAGTTCTCCCGGAGAAACCATCAGCAAATTGCGTGGAAATTGGTTCGCCGGAGTAACACGACGAACATAACCCTTTGCTATCCAGTATTCTTTCGCCCGGTTCTTGACCAGACATACTCCACGGAAACACCCGCGCCCGTGCAAAACACCGGCCCGGCAACCTCCCGCTTCAACGCATATCCCCGGCTTGCGCAGAGCTTGACCTGTGCAAGCCGCTTGCAGCCATTGCTAATGATACCACAAAGCCCCCTGCATTGCAAGGGGCTTTTCGCATTTTGTCCAAAAAATTTTCGATAAATTCTGCACTTCGCCCAACGCCCGGCCGGACCGTTCACGCCTTTTCCAGCAGCGGCGCGATCACCGCCTCCTCCGGCGTGATATAGGCGGTCTCATAGTGCTCGTACAGCACCATGCCCGGGCGCAGGTCGCCGGTTTTGCGGATGTTTCTGACCTCGGTGTAGTCCACCGCCACCTTGGCGGAGGTCCGCTGGCTGGAATGCCAGACGGCGATCATGGCCGCCTCGTTTTTGGTGCGGTCAGGCACCGGCTGCCCCTGTGACAGCACCACCGTGTGGCTGCCCGGCGCGTTTTTGGTGTGGAACCAGAGATCCCTGCCCCGTGCGGTATGCAGTGTAAGGCGGTCGTTCTGCAGGTTGTTGCGCCCCACCAATATCTCAAACCCGTCGCTGGAGCGGTAGCGGATAAAATCCGTCGGCTTCTGCTTTTTCTCGCGCAGCTTGAAATATTTCAGATAGCCCTGGCCCTTCAGCTCCAGCCGGATGTCGTTCAGGGCGCGCTCGCCCTCCGCCCGGCCGATCTCATCCAGCACCGTGGCCAGATAGTCGATCTCCAGTGCGCTGCTCTCCAGCAGGCGGCCCAGCATCCGTGCCGCCGTCTGCTTCTTTTTATATTCTTTAAAATAGCGCTGCGCATTCTGCGAGGGGCTCCAGCGCGGATCCAGCGGAATGACGATATCCTCGCCGGTGTAATAGTTGTTCAGCGTCACCTGCCGTTCGCCGTTCGGCACCTGCCAGAGGTTGGCGGACAGCAGCTCGCCCCACAGGCGCAGATGCTCGCTTTTCTCGCTTTGCGCCAGCTCCTCGCGCCGGGCAGCCTGCTTGCGCACGGCACGCTCGTACAGATTATGCACCTGCTTTGTCAGCTCGTGGCTTTTCTGCCGCAGACGCTCGGCCGCATCGCGCGTGCTGTAATAATCATCCAGCAGCAGGCTGAAGCTGTCGTATGCGCGCAGCGTGCAGCGCGGCAGGTACTGCGTCAAGGGCAGAAAACTGAATTCCACCGGCTTGCCCTCCGGCGAAAAGACCAGCGTCGGCTGCGGTGCCTCGCGGTACTGCCGCAGCATTTCCTCCAGCGTCTGCGCCAGTGCCGCCGCCTGCTCCTCCGTCACGGCGTCGGCCATAGGCTCCTGCGCGCCAAAGGTTCGCCAGATAGCCTCGCGGCAAAGCACCGGCCCCACGCCGCTGCTGCACTTCATCAGCGCCTCGCCCAACGGGCGCGGCTGGCGGCGGGCCGCCTGCACCAGCGCCGCGCCGCCGGCTGCCAGAAAAGGCAGTCGCTCCGGCGGCTGGGCCGGCAGGGTATAGGTCAGCCCCGGCAGCAGCTGCCGGATGGCGCTGTCCTCAAAGTCGACCCGCTTCAGCGCGTCGATGATCTTGTTTTCTTCCCGGATCAGCACCAGATTGGAATAGCGGCCCATCAGCTCGGCCGCCAGCGTTCTGCGCACCAGGTCACCCATTTCGTTGGTGCACTGAAACTCCAGAAACAGGATGCGCTCGCCGGGCACCGTGCGCACATCCAGCAGCCGCCCGCCCTGCAGGTGCTTGCGCAGCAGCATGCAGAAGCTGGGCGGCACCTCGGGGTTTTCAAAGCTTTCCGCCGTAATGCCCACCCGGGCCGAGCCGCTGCGGGCCGACACAAACAGCTTGCGGGTCGCCGTGCGGGTGCGCATGGTCAGCACCGCCTCATCCCGGGTCGGCTGGGTGATCTTGTCGACCTTGGCGTCGGTCAGCTCCTGCTTCAGCTCCTTTGCCAGCAAGGCCAGTACGGCCGCATCCAATGCCATCTGCAAGCTCCTCTCTATCGGTTTGCGGTGCTCGGTACGCCGCGCCTGTGGTTGGTGTTCTTTTGCTTTTTCCGTCTGCGTGGGGCATGCAGCCTTACAACGTGCGGAAAACGTCGTGCATCTGCTGGCTGGCGTACACCCGGATATCCGGAAACGCCGCCTGCAGCCGCTCGGCCAGCACCGCCGCAATGGGGGCCTCCGTGCCGTAATGTCCGGCCTCCACCAGCCCCAGCCCGTGCGCCGCCGCATCCAGCGCCTTGTGATAACCGACCTCTCCGGTGACAAGCGCATCCGCACCCGCCGCCAGAGCATCGGCCCAATACGCGCCCGCACCGGTCACGATCGCCACCCGCTGCACCGGACGGCCGCTTTCCACATAGCGCACCGGCGTCTGCAGCGTCCGGCGGCAGGTCTGCGCCAGCTGCTGCACGGTGCATGGCTGCGCCAGCGTGCCAATGCGCCCCAGCTGCGGGTCGCCGTCTACACAGAACGACCGCACCTGCTGCAGCTGCAGCAGCGCCGCCAGCGTATCCCCCGTGCCGCCCACGGCACAGTCAAGGTTGGTATGCATGCAAATGCCGGAAATGCCGGCGCGGATCATTTTATATATAATACTATTATAATGGATACGGCGCAGCGGCTCGAAAATGACCGGATGATGCGACACGATCAGCTGGCACTGCCGCCGGGCCGCCTCCTCCACGCTTTCCGCCGTGATATCCAGCGTTGTCAGAATACCGCTTACCGGCGTCTCGCACTCCACCAGTGCCCCCACGTTATCCCATTTTTCCGCCAGCGACGGCGGCGCCAGCTCTTCCAGCTGCCGCAGCGCCTGCTGCACGCTTATTGTTCCCTGCACCGTTCCCGTACCTCCGCGATCAGCTGTTCCAATGCCTGCCTGTGCTGCGGGCAGTCGCCGCCGCCCGTCTGCAGGCCGTTCAGGCGGCGTTCCAGCCGGTGCAGCTCTTTTCGGCGCCAGGCCAGCGCCGCCTCGCCCGGTGCATCGGCCAGCAGCCCCAGGCTGCACCAAAGCTCCGTCGGGGCAAAGGGCGTTCCCTGCCAGCGTGCCGACAGCACCGCATAGGGTCGGCCCGCAGCAATGGCCGCCTGCTCGGCCTCGATGGCAAAGCCGTTTTCGGCCAGCCAGCGGCGCAGGATCTCCGGCTTGTTGGCCGGCACCATCACCAGCTGCACCGCGCCGCTGCGCACCCATGGGGCCGCCTGCAGAATGTCGCAGATGGTAATACCGCTGATGCCTGCCAGCACCACGGCATCCACCTCGCCCGGCTGAACGCCCAAAAGGCCGTCGGCCAACCGGCATTCCACCAGCGGCCCACAGCCTGTTTTTTCCACCAAAGCCCGCGCCTTTGCCAGCGGCTTGCTGCGCAGGTCGCTGGCGATCACCCGGCTGGCCCGGCCGCTTTGGGCCAGGTACACCGAAAGTCTGCCATGGTCGCAGCCCACGTCGGCCACCCGGCTGCCGGGCGTCACCAGTGCGGCGACTGCCTGCAGACGGGGGTCCAACTGCAGCGGCATCAGCCGTTGATGTGGGCGTTCAGCTTCGCGACCAGCTCGTCCGGATCCGTGCCGTGCACCATGCAGGCTTCCTCGATGCTTTCGCCGCGCGAATGCGGGCAGCCCAGGCAGTGCATGCCGATCTCAAAGAAATACTGTGCCGTATCGGGCGCGTTATCCAGAATGTCACCGATAATGGTCTTTTTGGTTACAGTCATCGTTGTGTTCTCCTTTATCTGTTTCGGCAGCCGTCAGGCGGCCGCCGTCTTTTGGCGTTACGAGATGAAATCCAGCAGCTGCAGGCCGCCGGAATACTGCGTTTCGGTATCCGGCACCAGATGGCCGTCCGGCCCGAACTTCATGGGGTTCAGCGGGGCACGCACACAACGCACCAGATTGCGTACGCGGGCCTCATCCTCCGGTGTGACCAGCAGATAGCTGATGCCCTCGCGGCGGGCGCGGCCGGTGCGGCCGATGCGGTGCAGATAGTAATCGTTGGAATCGGGAATGTCGTAGTTGAAAACCACTTCAATGTCGCTGATGTCAATGCCGCGGGCGGCTACATCGGTGGCCACCAGAATGGCGAACTTGTCCGCGCGGAAATCGCCCATCACCTGGTTGCGCTCCTTCTGTGACATATCGCCGTGGATGCAGTCGGCCAGAAAATGCCGGGCACACAGCGCATCGCACACCATGGAGGTGGTGTACTTGGTGTTGCAGAAGACAATGGCGCGGCTGTAGCCCTCCGCGATCATGATCTGGCTGATATCCGTCACCTTGTTGCGGCCGGTCGTACGCAGCGAATATTGCGTGATCTTGGGCTGGCTGTCCTCCACGGGCAGCACGGTGATCTCCTCCGGGTCACGCTGATACATCCAGCCGATGTCCATCACCTCGCGGCTGATGGTGGCGCTGAACATCAGCACCTGCTTTTTGTTTTTCAGCATGTCCAGAATGCGGCGCACATCCTTGTAAAAGCCCATGTTCAGCATTTCGTCGGCTTCATCCAGCACCACGCGGGTGATGCTTTTCACCGAAAGCGTGCGGCGGTTCACATGGTCAAGAAAACGCCCCGGCGTGGCCACGGCAATGTGGCAGCCGTCCTTGAGAAAATCGATCTGCTTACCGATGCTCTGCCCGCCGTAAATGCAGCCGATGCGTACCCACGGCTTAAAGGCGCACAGATTTTTCAGCTCTTCACAGATCTGGATGCACAGCTCGCGGGTGGGGCAAAGCACCAGCGCCTGCGGCTCGGTTCCCTCCTGCGAAAGCTTTTCGATCAGCGGAATGCCGAACGCGCAGGTCTTTCCGGTGCCGGTCGGGGCCTTTGCGGTCACATCCCGGCCCTCCAGCATCAGCGGAATGACCCGGGCCTGTACCTCCGTCATCTCGGTAAAGCCCATTTTTTCAATCGCCTGCTTCATTTCCGCAGAAAGGGGCAGGGCGTTATAATCGGTTTGCAGCTCCATGGCGGTCTCCGTTTCTATTCTTTCCATATTCTATTTGATTATAGCACAAAGCCGTTTTCTCTGCAATCTTCAAACGCCCCAAATCGTGCGGCATTTTGCCGAAAAAGCAAAAAAGCGCCCTGTTAGAGGGTTGGACTTAGGGATTTGCAAAAAACTATAAGCCGACCTTTCTTCAAGCGGAAATAAATCAAGCCCACAC
>CAKTAM010000014.1 GCA_934527255.1 uncultured Oscillospiraceae bacterium
ACACAAAAGTTTGTTAATGCTAACATATTGGCGGAGAAAATGTGTTAAGCAGTTAAAAAATGCTGCAAGTGGAGGAAATGCCGATGACGTTGGACAAATTGAAAATCAATGACAGCGGGGTGATTGCGGCTGTCGGCGGCGAGGGAGCCCTGCGGCTGCGGCTTCTGGACATGGGATTGGTGCCGGGCACACAAGTGAAGGTGTGCAAGGTGGCCCCCATGGGTGACCCCATTCAGATACAGGTGCGCGGATATGAGCTGACGCTGCGCCAGGAAGATGCCGCCAACATCACATTGAGGGAGGCCGCCGTATGATTTTTGCACTTGTGGGCAACCAGAACTGTGGAAAAACAACGCTGTTCAATGCCCTGACGGGCTCTAATCAGCATGTGGGTAATTTCCCCGGTGTGACGGTTGATCAGAAGATCGGCGAGGTGCGCGGACGAAAAAATGTGTCGGTGGTTGACCTGCCCGGCATTTATTCTATCCGTCCATTTTCCACCGAAGAGATCGTCACAAGAAATTTTGTACTGGATCAGAAGCCGGACGGGATTATCAATATTGTGGATGCCACCAATCCGGAGCGCAACCTGTACCTGACCCTGCAGCTGTTGGAGCTGCACATCCCAATGGTGGTGGCGCTGAACATGATGGATGAGCTGCGTGCGGGCGGCGGCACCGTGGATGTGCGCGGAATGTCGCAGGCACTGGGAGTACCGGTCATTCCCATTTCGGCAGCCAAAAACGAAGGTATTGCCGAGCTTGTCAACACTGCCGTTCAGACAGTAAAGACGGACAGTCGTCCGGCAGTACTGGATTTTTGCCCGCAGGGCCCGGTACACCGCTGCATTCATGCTGTGTCGCATCTGGTTGAAGACCATGCGGAGCGCTGCGGCATTTCGGCGCGGTTTGCGGCTACCAAGCTGATTGAGGGCGATGAGAGCTTTTTCGAGCGTTTGGAGCTGGATCAGAATGAACGGGAGACACTGGAGCACACCATTGTGCAGATGGAGGAAGAGAGCGGATTAGACCGCAATGCCGCATTGGCCAGCATGCGGTACGACTTTATCGAAAAAGTCTGCTCACAGAATGTGGTGCGCTGTGCGGAGAGCAAAGAGCATGCCCGCAGTGTGAAGATTGACGCTGTGCTGACCAACAAGTATCTGGCGCTGCCCATCTTCTTTGGCGTTATGATGTTGGTTTTCTGGCTGACCTTTGGCGTAATCGGAAGCTCTCTTTCTGATCTGCTGGCATTGGGAATCGAAGCGCTGACCAATGCGGCAGACCGTGCCCTGACTGCGGCACAGATCAATCCGGTGGTGCACAGCATGGTCATTGACGGGGTATTTGCCGGTGTGGGCAGCGTGCTTTCCTTTTTGCCTATTATTGTGGTGCTGTTTTTCTTCCTCTCCATTTTGGAAGACACCGGTTATATGGCGCGTGTGGCATTTGTTATGGATAAATTGCTGCGGCGTATCGGACTTTCCGGCCGCAGCTTTGTGCCGATGATCATTGGCTTTGGCTGCTCGGTGCCGGCCATTATGGCAACGCGCACCCTTTCCAGCGAGCGCGATCGGAAGATGACCATTTTGTTGACGCCGTATATGAGCTGTTCGGCCAAAATTCCCATTTATGCGGTGTTCAGTGCGGCCTTTTTTCCGCGTGGACAGGCGTTTGTCATGATGGGCCTGTACCTGTTCGGAATGTTGACGGGTATTCTGAGTGCACTGGTGCTGAACCGCACGGCTTTTCGCGGTAAGCCGGTGCCGTTTGTAATGGAGCTGCCCAACTATCGCCTGCCCAGTCCGCGAAATGTGGCGCTGCTTTTATGGGATAAGGCAAAGGATTTTCTGCAGCGTGCTTTCAGCATCATTTTTGTGGCAACGCTGATTATCTGGTTCCTGGGTGCGTTTGATATCCGGCTGAACCCCGTCACAGATAGTGAAAACAGCCTTCTGGCGATGCTGGGACGCTTGATTGCCCCGGTGTTCCGGCCGCTCGGCTTTGCTGACTGGCGCATTGTGACAGCATTGCTGGCGGGCTTTTCGGCCAAAGAGGCCGTTGTCAGCACACTTGGCGTCCTGACCGGCTGCGGAATCAATGAGCTGGCAGGTGTGTTGCCGTCGCTGTTTACAACGTCGTCCGCCGTCGCGTTTCTGGTGTTTACGTTGTTGTATACCCCCTGTATTGCGGCAGTGGCGACCCTGAAAAAAGAGCTGCGCTCGCGAACTCTGACCATCGGCGTGGTGGTTATGCAGTGTGCTGTTGCGTGGAGCATGGCGTGGCTGGTGCATACGGTATGGCTGCTGTTTGTGTAAGCGGTTTTGAAACGGGGAGAAAGCGACCATGGGGCTTGCCGATATTTTGATTTTACTGGCAGTGGCCGTGCTGGTGGTGCTGGCACTGCACCGTGCACGCCGACACGGTAGCTGTGGCTGCGGCGGGTGCTACTGCAGCTGCAGCTGTCAGTGCCCTGGCTGTGACGAAAAGAAGGCACCGCAATCGGAGGCTGCCAAAGAAAAAACGTAAATAGGGGGGCCATGCTTCGCTTGACGGGGCATGGCTCTTTTGCTGCTCTGTGTCTACCCCGGTTGTCGGACTGGCGGTTGACAATTGAAAAAAGAAAAATTATACTAATCAAAGTGATGGTATTGGGCAAAACGGGTCAGATGATGTCTCGTGATCCAAAGGAGTTTTTCCATGGCAAAACAATTTTCGCTTCCACCTGCCCCTGTTCGCCTGCTGGCGCTGGACCTGGATGGGACGCTTCTCAACACGCAAAAGCAGGTTTCCGCGCGAAACCGGCGGGCGTTGGCGGCGGCTGCCGCTGCAGGGGTGACGGTGACACCGTGCAGCGGCCGCGCGCTGGACAGCATTCCCGAGGAAGTGCTGACGCTGCCCGGTGTGCGCTATGTGGTGACCTCCGGCGGCGGGGCAGCCTATGACCTGCGCACCGGGCAGCAACTGGTATGCAGCCCTCTGCCCGTGCAGACGGTGCAGCGTGTGCTGCACCAGACGCGGCAGGCGGGCGGTTGGGGCGAATGCTATACCGGCCGTCACGCCTATACCGAAAGCGGCGAGATCCCACTGATACGGGAGTTTATCCGCAGTCGTGATTTTGTGTACCTTGCCCGGCAGCCGGTGGAGGAGCTGGCCCGGTGGGCGCGGGAAAACGCGGCGCAGGTCGTCAAGCTGAACCTGATGTTTGCCAGCGCTGACGCGCGCGCCGCGCTGCACGAACAGCTGGCGGCCCAGCCGGATATTCTGCTGACCAGCGCCTCCAGCGTCAATCTGGAGGTCAACGCCGCCGGGCGCGGCAAGGGGGATGCCCTGTGCCGTCTGGGCGCAGCGCTGGGCATTGCCCCGACCGAGATGATGGCCTGCGGCGACCAGGTGAACGATCTTTCCATGCTGGAGGCCGTGGGCTTTCCCGTGGCCATGGGCAACGCGCTTGCGCAGGTAAAGGAACGGGCCGCATTTGTCACTGCGACCAACGACGAGGATGGCGTGGCACAGGCGGTGGAGCGGTTTGTGCTGCACGGCTGACCGGGCGGCGAACAAAAAGACTGCAGAATTTTTTCTGCAGCTGCGGATGGAAGAAGGGCTTTGCGCCCTTCTTTTTTGTCTTTGAAAACGAATGGTGCTGTGCGGGCCGGGCTGCCTGACGGCGGCGCCTGCCGACAATAGGCTTTCGGCAAGGTATTTCAGGCAAGAGCGGCCTGCATTTGATCAAGCACCTCCCGCAGCTCTGGCTGCAGGGCCTCGGCTTCCTCAAACAGAGCGTTTTTTTGCTGGGGCATGCGCCGTGCCGCAGCATTCACAGACCGAATGTAAAAAGAAGGGCCGCCGCATGAAGTGTGTTCATACGGCGGCCGACACGAAAAGATGTTTGCCAAAGAAGAAAGGCTTAGTTGCAGGAAACGCCGCCGTCCACCACGATGGCAGCGCCGTTCAGGAAGCGGGCATCGTCGCTGGCGGCAAACAGCACGGCAGCGGAGATGTCCGGGGTCTTGCCGGAGGGAATGGAGGTATCCAGACCGGCCATGACACGGGCGATACCGGCCTGGCTGAGATCGGTCTGGCCGTTCATGACCTCGGTCTCCACGCCGCCGGGGCAGATAACATTGCAGCGAATGCCCTTATCCACATACATAAAGGCGGTATTCTTGCTCAGGCCGACCAGGGCGTGCTTGGAGGCGGTGTAGGCCGCGCCGGCACGGCAGCCGCGCACGCCGCCGATGGAGGCCACGTTGACGATGTTGCCGCCGGTGGCCTGCCCCAGCATGACGTTGACGGCCTTGCGCATGGCGTACATGGGGCCGGTCAGGTTGACGGAAAGCACGCGATCCCACTGCTCGTCCGTCACTTCGCCGATGGGCTTGAACTCATCCATGATACCGGCGTTGTTGACCAGAATATCCAGCTTGCCGCACTCTTTGACGGCATACTCGATCATGCCCTCGTTGACCTCCTGCGACGAAATGTCGCCGGTGTAGGGCAGAATTTTGCCCGGCAGCCCGGCAGCGGCAGCCGCCAGCTCTTCCAGGCGTTCCTTACGGCGCGCAACGGCAATGACCGTAGCGCCCTCTTTGGCAAAATCCAGCGCGATGGTGTGGCCCATGCCGGAGCTGGCCCCGGTGACGACCACGCATTTTCCTTCAAAACGCATAGTGGTATCCTCCTGTAAAAAGTGTGATCTCTCCTGCCTTTATTATAGCGAAAACAGGAAAGCCCTTGCAAGCGGAAATGCGCAAAAGAAGAAAATTCGTGAAAACGGCCAAAAAGCGCACACGCCTCTCGTGCACAATGACAGATTTTTAACGATGGTGGTGTGGGCGTGTTTGTCCACGCCGCAAGGAAAATGTGATCTCCGCCTCTTTGGTGGCCGGGCGGCTGGCAAAGGAGCCGCTGAAAGCTGCCGATGGTGCGAACAAGGCCCGCCTGCAGGGTACCGGACGGGGCGGAGCCGGGTGGGCTGCCAAAGCAGCTTGGCGCTGTCGATGGGCTTTTTACTGCCGCGCCGTTTGCCGACCGGATCGCCGGACAAAGCCCAAAAGAAGAACGGCTGCGAAAAAGCTTCGCAGCCGTCGGGGCGATAAGGCAGGGCCTTATGCGGCCTTTTCTTTTTTGCCATCCAGCAGGCGCGGCAGCAGGATGACGGCAAAAATGACGGTGAGAACGGTTTCCGGCAGCATGTAAGTGGCGTTGTACACGGCGCTGTACAGCCAGCACAGCGCGTTTTCGCCCATGGAGGCAATGCGCTGACCCCAGCCGAACTCGGTCATCCACGAGAAGGCATACTCATAATCCTTCCAGACCAGATAGCCCGACAGGAAGCTGCACAGGTAACGGCCCAGGCAGACGACCAGCGAGCCGACGCCCACGCTGACATAACGGTTTTTGAACGGCTTGCCCACGCTTCCGGCCAGGCCCAGCAGGGTGAAGGCCAGAATATAATCCAGCAGGATGCAGCCGACAATGGCGCCGAAGCTCTGGCAATAGCTGAGGTTTTTCAGCCCCAGCAGCAGCTGGATGATGCTGTGCACAAAGGCAGTCAGAACGCCCCACTTCGGGCCGTGACGGAAGCTGACGGCCAGAATGGGCAGCATGCTGAGCAGCGTGATGGAACCGCCGTGCGGCAGCTCGTACAGGGGAATGAAGCCCAGCACGGTGGCAAGGGCGATCATCAGGGCGCACTCGACCAGTGTGCGCGTTTTGGAATAAGGCTTGTTCATGGTGCTACAACCTTTCTGCGGCGGGGCCTCCGGCGGCAAGCCCGGGCAGCCCCTGTTTGAAAATCGTGCCGAACATAAAAAACAAAACGCCCCTGCACAAAACCGTACAGGGGGCGTTTTTCCTTGAAAAACGTTTTCTGCCTTAAACTTCCTACGCCGGCATTACCCGGATCAGGTTCAAGGTGACACAAAGCTGCGGTTTGCTTTGATCTCAGCCGAAGATGCCCTTCAGCGCCCCTGTTTTTATGTCCGGGCTTATTATAGCCCGGACGGCGCGCTTTGTCAAGAGCGGCGGCCGCGCCTGGCAGGCTTTGTTTCGGTGCGTTCGGCCTCGCTGTGCGCGGGCGTCGGCTGTGCCGGTTCGGCGGCCTTTTTGGCGCGGCTGCGCTTGGCGGGCTTTGCTTCAGTGCGTTCGGCCTCGCCGTGGGTGGGCGTCGGCTGTGCCGGTTCGGCGGCTTTTTGGGTGCGGCCACGCTTGGCGGGCTTTGCTTCGGTGCGTTCGGCCTCGCTGTGCGCGGGCGTCGGCTGTGCCGGTTCGGCGATCTTTTTGGTGCGGCTGCGCTTGGCAGGCTTTGCTTCGGTGCGTTCGGCCTCGCCGTGCGCGGGCGTCAACTGTGCCGGTTCGGCGGTCTTTTTGGTGCGGCTGCGCTTGGCAGGCTTTGCTTCGGTGCGTTCGGCCTCGCTGTGCGCGGGCGTCAACTGTGCCGGTTCGGCGGCTTTTTTGGCGCGGCCGCGTTTGGCGGGCTTTGCTTCAGTGCGTTCGGCCTCGCCGTGGGTGGGCGTCGGCTGTACCGGTTCGGCGGCTTTTTTGGTTCGGCCGCGCTTGGCGGGCTTTGTTTCGGTGCGTTCGGCCTCGCTGTGCGCGGGCGTCGGCTGTGCCGGTTCGGCGGCTTTTTTGGCGCGGCCGCGTTTGGCGGGCCTGGCCTGCGGTACAGCGGCGTGCCGGGGATGGCGGTCAGCCTTCGGGGCGACGGGGGCAGCGGCCCCGGCCGCGGCAGGCAGAAAGTCGATTTGCCCCAGCGGCACATTGGCGGCGGCCACGGTGACGGCAAGGCGGTCGCCGACTGCCCAGCGGCGGCCGGTCAGTGGGTCGTTCAGGGCGACGCCATCGATCACCTCCGGCGCACCGGCGCACAGCGCCTCGGCACGCACCAGCCCCTCGACGGTGTTATCCAGCATGACATAAACGCCGAACGAGGTCACGGAGGTGATGACGCCCTCGGTGGTCTCGCCCAGATGCTGGCGCATATATTCCGCCTTATAGCAATCCTCGCAGCTGCGCTCGACCGTCATGGCGACCAGCTCACGCTCGCTGGAGGTCTGCGAGGCGCGCGCGGCAAATTCGGCCCAGCGGCGGCGGCAGTCCTGCGGGGCGGCGCCCTCGCAATAGGCGGTGAGAATGCGGTGAATGGCAAGATCGGGGTAGCGGCGGATGGGACTGGTGAAATGGGCGTAATCGGCCAGTGAAAGCCCGTAATGGCCCAGCGGCTGCGGGCGGTAATCCGCCTTGGCCATGGTGCGCAGCACGGCGGTGTGCACGGCAGCCTCCAGACGGCCGCCGCGGGTGGCGTCCAGCAGGGCGGAAAGCTCCTGCTGGGTGGGAATGGCCCCTGCAAAGGCATAGGAGACCCCCAGCGCGCCCAGCACCGTGCGCAGATTTTCCACGCGCTCCGGTTCGGGCGCGGTGTGCACGCGGTACACAAACGGCAGCTGCAGCTCGCGCGCCAGCTGCGCCGCGCAGCCGTTGGCAAGGATCATCAGCTCTTCAATGATGCATTCGGCCAGCCCGCGCTGACGCCTGCGCACGTCGATGCAGCGCCCGGCTTCATCCAGCACCAGCTGGCTTTCGCCGCTTTCCAGGTTCATGCTGCCGCGTTGGCGGCGCTTTTCCTCCAGCAGGCGGTACACCTGCAGCAGGTCGGGCAGCTGCGCGGCCACGGCGCCGTATTTCTGGCAAAGCGCGGGGTCGCCGCTGCCGTCCAGCAGCCGGTTGACCTCGCTGTAAACGCCCTTCACGCGGGAGCGAATGACGGTTTTGACAAAGCGGAAGCCGGTGACGTTGGCGGCACGGTCCAGCTGCATGAGGCAGCTGAACGCCAGCCGATCCACCTCCGGGTTCAGGCTGCACAGATCGTTGGAAAGCGCGCCGGGCAGCATGGGGGCCACCTGATCGGCGTAATAAACGCTGGTGCCGCGCGCCATGGCCTCTTTATCCAGCGCGGAATACGGGCGCACATAGTGGCTGACATCGGCAATGTGCACGCCCAGCTGCCAGCCCTCGCCCTCCCGGCAAAGGTGAATGGCGTCGTCCATATCCTTGGTGGAGGCGGAATCCAGCGTGAAGATGGGCAGGCTGCGCAGGTCGGTGCGGCTCTCCAGCTCCTGCGGGGAAAAATGCGCCTGTGCGGCCTGCGTGCTTTGCACGGAGAGCGCCCCGGCGTGCTTTTGCAGCAGTGCGGCGGCCTGCCGCACCTTTTCGGGAAATTCGACGGCGACGTGGTTTTCATACAAAATGGCACGGGCGCAGGCGGCGGCAGCGTCGGCGGTGCCGAAGCAGCCCTGCAGCAGAAAACGGTGCTCGTCGTAATCGCCGCCGCGTTTTTGTACGGCTGCGGCCGCTTTCTGGCCGTCCATGGCAGGCTCCAGCCCGCTGCGCTGCACAAACAGCGAAAGCTCGGGGCAGAAATCCGGCCGCAGATACCACTGTGCGCCGCGGTTTTCCAGCACGCCGGTAACAAGCCCCTCGCCGCCGGTGATGCGCGTGATCTCTCCCTCCCGGCTGCCCTCGCGGCGGGGGTGTGCCGCCAGCGCGACCAGTACCTCATCGCCCGGCAGCGCACCGTGCAGATAGCGCCCGGGAATGAAAACATCCTCCTCGCGGCCGGTGGCCTCCAGCGGCTGGGCAAACCCGTATGTGCCGCTGACCCGCGTCATGCGGCAGGCAATGCCGCCGGCGTGCGGCGTGCGGCGCCCGTCCGGCGAAAAGGGGCGGCCCCGGCGCGCGGGTGCTTCGGCCTGCGTGCGGGCGTGCTTGCGTGCGCGGCCGGTCTGCGGCGCAGCGGCGCGGCGCTTTTTGGAAGAAGCGGCTTTGGAACGGTGCTCGTTGTGTCTGGTCATGATGCTCCTCTTTTTTTGAGGCCGGACGGTCGGCCGTCCGGCAGATGCAGGCGGATAAAAAGGGGCGTTCGCCGTCGGGCCGGGAGGCGTTGGCTCCCGCCGCAGGCAGCGAACGCCCCGCGGCCCCGCGCCAAAAGGCGGGGTCAGTCTTTCTTTACCAGCTTGGGCCCCTGGGCGGTATCCTCTACCAGCCAGCCCATGGCGGTCAGCTTGTCCCGCAGGGCGTCGGCCTGCGCCCAGTCTTTGGCCTGACGGGCCTGTGTGCGGGCGTTTGCCAGCGCCACAGCCTCTTCGGGCGCATCGGCGGCGATCACGCCGCCAACCGTCTGGGGCGCGGCGGCCTCACGGGTGCGCAGCTCGGCGGCCTTTTCCAGCAGCGAAAGCGAAAGCACCTTGTCAAAGCTGCCAAGCACTGCCAGTCGGGTGGCGTCGTTGGCGTTGGCCTTCAGCGCATCGTACAGGGCGGTGACGCCCATGGAGGTGTTCAGGTCGTTGCCCACCTGCTGCAGAAATTTTTCGCGCATGGCGGCCACAACGGCATCGTCCACCGGGCCGTCATTCGGGTGCAGTGCGGCAATGCGGCGCAGCAGCTTCTGGTAGGCCCCGGCGGCGTTGTCCAGGTTTTCCCAGCTGAACACCAGCCCCTTGCGGTAGTGCGACTGCAGGCAGAAGAAACGGTAGGCCAGCGGGTCATAGCCCTTTTCCTCCAGCAGCGACACCGTCAGAAATTCGCCCTTGGACTTGGACATTTTGCCGGTGCTCGTGTTCAGATGGTGCACATGGAACCACTGAGGGCACCACGGATGCCCAAGATAAGCCTCCGACTGGGCGATCTCGTTGGTGTGGTGGGGGAAAGCGTTGTCGATGCCGCCGCAGTGCAGGTCAAGATATTCGCCGTTGTATTTCAGCGAGATGGCCGAGCACTCGATGTGCCAGCCGGGATAGCCGACGCCCCAGGGCGACTCCCACTTCAGGGCCTGATCTTCAAATTTCGATTTGGTGAACCACAGCACAAAATCGTTTTTGCTGCGCTTGTTGGGATCCTCCTCGACGCCCTCGCGTACGCCGACGGCCAGATCCTCCTCCTCGTGGGCGTTGAACACATAATAGTGTGCCAGGCGAGAGGTGTCAAAATACACGTTGCCGCCCGCCTGATAGGCATAGCCCTTTTCCAGCAGGGCGGATACCAGCGCAATGTATTCCGGAATGCAGCCGGTGGCGGGCTGCACCACATCCGGCCGCTTGATGTTCAGCTTGCGGCAATCCTCAAAAAAGGCGTCGGTATAATAGCGGGCGATCTCCAGCACGGTTTTGTGCTCACGCCGCGCGCCCTTGAGCATTTTATCCTCGCCGGTGTCGGCGTCGGAGGCCAGATGACCCACGTCGGTGATGTTCATCACACGGTTGACATCATAGCCGGAATAGCGCAGAAATTTTTCCAGCACATCCTCCATGATGTAGGAGCGCAGATTGCCGATGTGGGCAAAATGATAAACGGTCGGGCCGCAGGTGTACATTTCCACATGGCCGGGCGTATGGGTGACAAACGGTTCTTTTTTGTGGGTGACAGAATTGTACAGATACATGGGGTGCCCTCTCTTCCTTGTATGCGCAAAAGCCGCCGGGAAAACCGCGGCGGCTTTTGAAAAAACAGCGTCCGAATGCCGGTACGGCTGGTTTTATTGTAGCAGTGCCGGTCCGGCTTGTCAAGGGCAGACCCACTCGAGCATGCGCAGGGTATTGCCGCCTGCGACCTTGCGGATCAATGCGTCGGAATAGCCGCGCTCGGCCATCATGGCAATGACCTGTTCGTGCAGGCTGCGCTGCAGCGTCAGCTCGTCGGGGTAGCGATCCAGCCCGTCGGTATCAAAGCCGAAGGCGATGGCGTCCTCGCCCACCAGCTGCAGGCCGTAATCCAGGTGGCGGAACAGCGCGTCGATGCTTTCCGAGCCGATGAACGACAGGCACAGGTTGAGGCCGATGATGCCGCCGCTGTCGCGGATGGCCAGCGCCTGCTCATCCGTTAGGTTGCGCGGATGGTTGCAGACGGTGCGGAAGTTGGAGTGCGTAGCCAGCACCGGCAGGGTGCTGGTGCGCAGAATATCCAGCGTTGTGGCATCGGAGGCGTGCGAAACATCCACCAGAATGTTCCGGCGGCAGCACTCGCGCACCAGCTCGCGCCCTTCGGCCGAAAGGCCGGTATCCTCCGCCGTGCCGTTGTAGGGGTTGGCGCAGCCGTAGCGGTTATTCTGGTTCCAGGTCAGTGACAGGCAGCGCAGGCCCTCCTGTGCCAGCGCCTCCAGCCGTTCGGGGCGGCCGTCCAGCGCGCAGGAGCCCTCCACTGAAAGAAAGATGGCTTTTTTTCCGGCGGCCACGGCGGCGCAGGCCTCGGCCACGGTGCGGCAAAGCGCCAGCCGGTCGGCAAAGCGCACGGCCTGCTCCTTCAGCTGCTGGCGCATATGGCACATCTGTGCCCACGCCTCCTCCGGCGATACGCCGGGGCGCTCGGTGAACATGGCGGCAAACTGCAGGTGCTGCGCGGCCATGTTATACGGGTTGACAAGGCACTCTGCGCCGCTGTCCAGCGTGCAGATGCTGTCGCAGTGGGTGTCGACAACAAACATGGGTTACACTCCTCCTTTTTACAAATGCGGCGTCGGGCAAGGCGCAAGGCGCCGCGCCCGGCAAATGGGCAAGGCAGGCGGCACAGGCGGCCGTCTGCCGGAAAAGACCTCTCCGGCACGCGGTGCGGCGGGGGTTACAGTCGGTGCAGGCCGTGCAGCACCAGCTGCCCGGCCTGACGGCAAAGCGCCTTGCCGGATTGCCAGTATACCACCCGGCGGCTGCGGCGCTCGAAAAAATCAATGGGCCCATGCGAAAAGCGGGTGACATAATCGCCCAGCGTGCCGGTGTAAATGATCTGTTCACGCAGCAGGTTCTCCAGCTGCCCGATGGTGTGGATCTGCGGCAGCTCCAGCAGCTCGCTGAGAAAGCTGATGCAGGTGTGCGTATATGCCAGCCGGATGTGGCGGCGGAACGGGTAGACCAGAAGATCGGCAAAGCTGTAGCTGGTGTGCGGCTGCATGAGGCAATAGTGCCGGATGCGCTGCTGCAGCCGGTCATACAGCTGCTGCGAGACCGCTACCCGGCACACGCGCAGGCCCACGCGGTCGGCCTGCGGCTCGTAGCGGTCGGTGGCCTCCCACACAAAGCCGCCCAGCAGCGGCTCGTGATAGCGGTAGCGTGCAAACGAATACAGGGCATCGCCCTCCGGCGTGAAGGAAAAGGCCACATGGTTATAAGGCCGCCTGGTCAGCAGGCGGATGGCCCGGCCTGTCTTGAAGGCGGTGGCCAGAAAAAAGACATAGACGTGCGGCATAAAAAAGTACCTCGCGTAGGAAAAAACAGAAAGAGCGCGGCAGTCCAAAAAACGCCGGGGACGGGCGCTTTTCCGGCGCGGTCAGCCTGCCCGCGGCAGCGGACGGGCGGCGCTTACAGCAGAAACTCGCTGAGCACCCAGCTGACCGGCCCGATAAAGTAGGTTTCAAACAGCAGCAGCGCGCCGAGCACGGCGGCCAGAAACCCGGCGGGCAGCAGGGCGGGCAGCGCATCGGCGGCAAGGGGGGAGGCCTGCGGATGGTGCACGGCCGTCAGCCCGGCCCGGCGCTGCAGCAGGCCCAACCCCTGCGCCGCCAGCAGCAGCCCGGCCGTCAGCACCGGCAGAAAATAGCGGGCCTGCAGGCCGATGACGCGCACCATGCCCACCGGCGTATAGGTGATGTACATGGCCATCATGACCCCTGCGCCGTACGCTGCGGCAAAGCAGACAAGCCCGATATTGAGACGGGCGCACAGCGGGCGGCGGCGCGCCTCGGCAAAGGCGCCGCACACCAGCAGCGCCGCGCTGAGGTAGGCCACGGCGGGCACCGGGGTATCCAGCGCGCCGAAAGTTCCCAGCCCGGGCAGGAAGAAGACGTTCTCGCTCAGCGTGCCCCACAGCACGGCCAGTGTGCGCAGCGGGTTGCGCAGCACAAACTGCAGCTGCTGCAGCGGCGCCACGGTGGAGCCCAGCATACGGCCCAGCTCGCCATAATTATGGCGGAAGGTGCGGCCGTACCATGTCAGCAGCGCGCTGAACGCCAGCGCGGCGGCCAGTGTGATCAGCACGGCCTGCCAGGGGCGCAGCCGCGCCTGCCAGCGCTTTTTTTCTATAAACAGCAGGCCGAAGATCCACAGCAGGTTGATCCACGGCTTGGCGGCGTTCATCAGCAGAATGCAGCCCGCAAAGGCCCACAGATGGCGGGAGGTAAAGCTTTCCCGCAGCAGCAGCGCGGCGGCCAGCGCGTACAGCCCCAGCAGCAGCGCGTCATAGCTGAGCGAGGCGGCCATATACAGCGACAGCGGCAGAAACGCGACGGCAAGAAACACCCCCTGCCAGCGGCGCAGCCCGCGCAGGGCCAGCCAGATCAGCAAAACGTAAACGGCCAGATTGGCCAGCCGCCCGGCATACAGGCAGCCCAGCGCCGAAAAGCCCGCCAGACGGGCCAGCGTGATGCCCAGCGCCTGCGGCAGATAGGGCAGCAGCATAACGACGATCGGCTCGGTGCGGACGGGGGCCGTGGGCGACTGCCCCTGCCGCAGGGCGGCCAGCCCGCTGCGGTAAGCGGCAAAGCAATCGGCGACGGAGCGAACCTCCCCGTCGGGAAGCTTGGCGCTGTCGGGGTCGTCGGCATCGGCCAGGTGGTAATATTGCTTGATGGGCTTGCCGTCGTTGCCGTTGGTATAGGCCCCGGGAAAGCAGGCCATCAGCAGATCGACATCATCCGGGTAGCCGCGCTCGGCATCAAAATCAAAGCGGCCAAGGCTGATGGCGTAGGCGCGCAGAAAATGCTCGCTTTCATCCGGGGCCTGCATGGGCGGGTTGGCAAAGCAGAAGCACAGCCCCGCCGCCGCCAACAGCGCGGCGGCTCGCCCCGCGGCGGTGGGAATGAAATGCAGCACGGCCCAGAAGGCGGCGTACAGCACGCTGACAAGGCCGATGGCCAGTGCCGTCAGCCCCAGCGGGGAAAAGCGGTCAAAGCTGTAAAACACCCGCCAGTAATACACCAGAAAAACGGCCGCTGCGCACAGCACGGCCCACCCAGCCAGCTGCAGCGCAACGCGGCGGCGGGTGGAAACGGCGGCCTTGCCGCCTGCGGTTTGCCGGTTGGGTCTCATGGTCAAAGGCTCCTTTTTCTGTCAAATATCGGCTGCGGACACGGGCGGCCCTGCAAAAAGGGCGCCGGGCCGCAGAGAAAATGCTGCGCAGCGGGTCACTGCAGGGCAAGAACGGTCATGACAAGGCAAAGTCCAAAGGCGGCTAGCGTGCCGGGGCTGGCGAACAGCCAGGCTGTTTTTGTCTGCGGCTGCGATGCCGCCGGGCGGGGCTTTTTATCCCACCGGCGCACCAGCAGCACTATGCCGGTGATGATGACCAGAAGCAGCGCCGCGCCGTAAGCGGCGATCGCCTTTTCGCCCAGCGGCAGCACCAGCACGCCGGGCAGGCTGCCAAGCAGGTTTAGCAGTGCGTGCAGCGCCATGCACCAGGCCAGCCGCCCGCTGCGCAGGTACAGGTTGGCCAGCACCAGACGTACCAGAAACGCATAAAAGAACTGGTAGAGGTTTCCGTGAAACGCGCCAAAAGCCAGCGCACAGAACAGAATGGCCTGTTTTTCGCCGAAAGGCAGGGCACGCTCCAGCAGCAGGTTGAAGATCAGCTCCTCACCGATGGGGGCAAGCAGGCAGGGAAACACGATGATCTGCCACAGCGGCACAGAGGAAAGCAGCGAATCCAGCCCGTTGTCGGCCGGGCGGCCGCGCAGCAGGCCGATCAGCGCATTGACGCCGTTTCCGGCCAGCGCGCCCGCATACAGCAGGGCGACGGCAATGCAGGCGGTACCGGCCAGCCAGGCCGCGCCCACCCGCCGATGCGGCGGCCGTACGCGCGGAATGCGCTGCAGCAGGGTGCAGTAAACGGGAAAGGCCACGCCGTACAGGGGCAAAAAGGAGAGAAGCCAGGTCACCGCTGCCGGGACGGTCGTGGCCTGCGGCGCAAGAAAGCGGTACCACACGGCCCCCAGCAGCTGCGCGGCATAGTTGAGAAGCACCAGCGCGCACAGCGCGCCGCCGATACGCCGTCCGCTGCAGCGGGCGGAGCCGGAGGACTCCAACACGGAAAGTTTACAATTCACGGGCATTTTCCCCACAGTTTTCGCTGGCCACCTGCCATAGAATATGTTATAATAAATCAACCGCACGTTTGGCAGAAAGCGCGCCACTGGTAAAAAGCGGCGGTTTGCTGCTTACACGGCGTTTTCGCTCTCTTTATCATAGCATGAATGCGGCGTTTTTTCCACCCTGCAGCGCATTTTTTTGCGCCGGTCGGGCCAGAACGTCATATTACGGCCCAAAGCGGCCGCCAGAAAGGAAACAATATCATGGCGCAGTATCAGGTAATCAGCGACAGCTGCAGCGATTATACCGACCAGGAGGATCTGAGCTTTATCCGTCGGGTGCCGCTTACCATCCATCTGGATGACTGTCTGTATGTGGATGACGAAAAGCTTGACTGTCAGGCGCTGGTGCAGACCATGGCCGCCACGTCGAGCGCGCCAAAGTCCGCCTGCCCGTCGCCGGGCGCGTGGGAGGAAGCGTTTGAAGCCGCCGACGGCGATATTTATGTGGTAACACTGTCGGGCGAGCTTTCCGGGTCGTATAATTCGGCGGTTGTGGCGGCGCAGAGCTATGTGCACGAGCATCCGGAGCGGCGCATCCATGTGTTCAATTCGCGTTCGGCGGCGGCCGGGCAGGTGCTCATCTGCCTGAAGCTGCGCGAGCTGGCGGGCGGGCAGAGCCTGCCGTTTGAAGAGGTCGTGCGCCGCACGGAGGAGTACATCGGCACCATGTCGACCTACTTTGTGCTGGAAACGCTGGATGTGTTTCGCAAAAACGGCCGCCTTTCCCGCCTGCAGAGCCTGGCGGTGGGGGCGCTGCGGCTGAAAATGGTCATGCGGGGAACGCAGACCGGCTATATTGAGGCGGCGGCCAAGGCGCTTTCGGTGCAGCAGGCGCTGAACAAAATGGTGCAGATCATTCGCGAGCGCGCAGGCGGAAAGCCGCTTTCCGACCGCACGCTGGTCATCACCTATGTCAACTGCCTCGAGCGCGCCGCCGCCGTGCGCGATTCGCTGATGAAGGAATGCGGGTTCGGCCGCGCCATTCTGTGCCGCGGCAGCGGCATCAGCACCATTTATGCCAACGACGGCGGCATTATCGTCAGCTATTGAGCGCCGCCGAAAAAGAGCGGCGTGGAAAAAACGGTCATTCAGCGGCTTAGAGCCGAACGGCGGAGACATCAATCGCGCCGGACATGAGCTTCGGCAGCAAACGATCTCTCAATTTCGCAAGCGATTGATTCTGCTCTTCCAAAAGACGTTGCTGTGCAAAGATGGGAGCGCAAAAGTCGCTGAATTTGGCAAGAGTTTCAGCATCGGGAATAACCGCCGGGACATTTTTCATAGTGCTGCCGGATACTTCTTTGAACGTTGACCCGGATGCCATGCCCTCAATAGCCGGGAGAGTGTTTTTCAAAAAGAAGTAAACAAACGGTGTTCCGATTTCCGGCTTAGGCACAACCGATTTGAAGCCTTGATTTGTTGTTACTTCACCAGCGGCGATAGCAATATAACCTATTGGCGCACGAGATGAGAACAACACTGTTCCTTCTGGCATAATTGCTGCGCTGCTGTTCTTCAAACCAAGTTCAGTTATGTCATTCTCACCATGAGAAACGAACTTCGACTTGTTGATAGATAAATCTTTCGGGGTTATCCACGCTATACCGGACTCCGTGTAATACTCGGGTTTCGCTTTTGAAGGCGTACTGCCTCCAACAACAGTACCAAGGTCGCTGATAGTTTCGGTAGTCCATTCTGGATCGGCATTATCAATGAATAGCTCTTGAAAATAGGCTTGAGCTTGCTGCTCTAAATTATCGTTTATTTTGGCGTTCGTCCTGATTTTTTCATCCAGCAGAGACAAAGCGGCGGCAATTTTCTTTTGCGTTTGGAGCTCTGGCAGGCGGACGGTTTCTTTGTGAACGGTGTTTCGATTGATTCCGGGCACAGCACTCGCAGCGGTGAATTTTGACCAGGGAACGGTCTTCAAAAAGTAGTAGATGAATTTTTCGTCATTCCCGTGAAAATCTTCCACAAACAGTGTTGTGTTCAGCGGCCAGAAATCCTCTGCAGAGAAAAACACTTCTCCAATTGTGCCATAGCGCCCGGTAATGACGCCGGGCGCTTTTACTATTGCCTGCGAATGTACGCCGGTAATACCGGAGGACGAAAAAACAGGTACCCGGCCGGTTTCCCGCTTTTGCTGCGGGAGGTCAAATCCTCTTTTAAGCGTGATGAAATTTCCAAGCTCGCCGCTTTTCCAGTTTTCCATGTGGCATACCGTCCTATTTGCGATTCCGTATGTGTTTTCCTGTCCTGCGGCCCGCCGCCCGCATGGGGCAAAGCCGGTGAGCCGCCCGCGAAAAGGCAGCACCTGCCTTTTACAGGCAAAGGGCCTGCCGGGGGCAAGCCTTCGGCGCAGCGCAGGCAAAGAATGCATCGCTGCGGTGCAGCGCGCACAGGAAAAACCGGGTGCAGCCGACAGGCCGTGCGGCCCTCCGTTTTTTTAGGCCGCCTTGCGGACAGGGGCGCAGCCGGTCAATACTCCGGCCCACGGATGGGGGCGGCATGCTCGGTGCAGCGCGCGGCGGCGCAGGCATCCGGCACAAGGTCGGCGATCTCCTCCAGCTGCTGCAGCACCAGCGGCGTGGCGTGCAGCCATGGCAGCTGACGCTCGCTGCCATCGGTAAAATGCAGGGCCAGCGAAGCGGTGTTGGGGCGGGCGGCCTTTCCGTGCGCGCCCGGCTCGCCGCCGCGGCACAGGCAGGCACCGTCGATCTCCCGCCGCGGCAGCAGGATCAGCCCGCTGCGGCTGCTGTACAGAAAATCGTCGCTGATAAAGACGCCGCAGGCGGGGAAGCTGTGCGCCTCCGGCAGCTGGCGGTCGGCCGCCTGCAGCACGGCGGGCGGCGTGTGGGCCAGCGTGCGATCGTTCTGGCGGCGGATGCGCCGCCGCGCCGCCCCGGCAGCCAGCATCCACACCAGCGCCAGCAGGGCAAGCGCCCCGACGCCGACCACATACGGAACATCGATCGGCGCGCGGGTGACATCCAGACAGTAGCTGCCGAACAGTGCGGTGAAGCTTTCGGGCGAAGCGTCCCCATCCTCCACCAGACGGTTATATTCCCGAATGGCGGCCTCCTGTATGCCGTCGGGCAGCGGGGCGGTCATGCCGCGCACCACAAGCTGCTGCGGCGGCTGCTCATCCAGGCCGTAGGTATAATATTGCAGGTCGGTAAGCGCGGCATCCAGCTGCGTGCCGCCGCAGACGATGCGGGCGCACAGGTCGCCGTTGTCATCCCACCAGAACAGCAGATAATAATCACGGCCGTTTTGACTTTCCAGAAGATTGCTGGCATATTCCGGCCGGATGGCAAGATAACTGTCGGCGGGGTAATCCACATCCGGCTGGCAGGTGGGCGCATCGGGCGCATCAAGCAGCGAGCCAAGCACGGCCAGCAAAGCTATAAGCAGAACGGGCAGGCCGATCAGGAGAGAAAGCACGACGGAGCGCCTGCCGCGGCGGCACAATTTCCGCAGGTTTTGGGGCATGATGGAAACCTCACTTTTCGTTGTTGGGGCAGCGGCGGCCGATGCGCCGCCGTTGGGGCGGGCGCGTTGGCCGGGCGGCCTTTTCAGAACTATCATAGCATATCCGGCGGCGGGCTGCAACCGAAAAGGCGCCCGCACGCGCCGCAAAGGCGCAAAAAGCAAACCGCCGCACAGAAAAAATCTGTGCGGCGGCAGGTGTGCGCCAAAATCGCATGTCCGGGCAAAAGAAGCGGCATCAGCGGCGGGGCGGGGCGCTGCGGCCGAAGGCGGGACGGCGCGGCCGGAAAAGCCTGCCGTAGCGGCGCAGGTTGCGCCGTGCCAGATTGTACCAGCGCACCCCGAACGCCAGCCCCACCAGTGCCAGCAGGCCCAGCAGTACGCCGCGCCAGATGCGCCAGCGGCGGGCGGCTGCGGCCTGTGTGCGGACGGTCTGCCAGGCGGCTGCGCCGTCCTCCTCTGCCTGCAGACTGCGCCACGCCGCCTGCACCTCCTCCAGCCCGTTTTGCGGCACCGTCAGCGAAACGGTGCGCTCGGGCAGGCAGGCGGCGGCCTCGGGCAGGGTAACGGTCAGCGCAGCGGCGCTGTCATCGCCGACCTCCAGCCGCGCGGGGGCCTGCCAGTCCGGCTGAAGGGCCTGCGCGTCGGTTCCCTTCGGCACCCAAAGGCAAAGCCCCTCCGGCGCAAAGGCGGCGGTGCCCAGCAGCGTTTCACCGCTGTACACCGGGGCCGAAGCCGTGCCGATCTGCTCGGCCGTCAGCGCCAGCGGCTCCAGCTGGTCAAAGCAGGTATCCAGAATGCAGATGGCATCCCAGTATTTCTGATATTTCTGCGTGCTGTCCATGGTGACCAGCACCAGGTCGCGCCCCTCGCGCTGCAGCACCGTGACCATGGTGTGATGGGCCTCCTCCGTCCAGCCCAGCTTGCCTCCCCACGCGCCCTCGTACTGAAACGCCGAGGTCACATACATGGCGTTCTGGGTGCCCCAGCTGCGGGTCTCGGGCTGCAGGTTGGTGGCGGGCATGGTGTAGAAATCGGCGGCGAACAGCTCGCGGAAGCCCTCCACCTGCAGCGCCCACGCGGTGATGCGCGCCATGTCGCGCGCGGTGGTATAGTGGTCGTCGTCCGGCAGGCCGCTGGGGTTGGTGAAGTGGGTGCCGGTGCAGCCGATGCTCTGCACCGTCTGGTTCATCAGGTCGGCAAAGGCGGCGTTGCTGCCGCTGATGTATTCGGCCAGACAGTTGGCGGCATCGTTGGCGCTGGCCAGCAGGGTGGCCATGGCGGCGTCGCGCACCGTGATGACCTCGCCGGGCTGCAGGGCGATGTGGGTCGAGCCGGCGTCGACCTGCGCCGCCTCCTGCGAAACGGTGATGCGGTCGTCTAGGTCGCCGTACTGCAGCGTCAGCGCCAGCGTGAGAATTTTGGTGATGCTGGCGGGGTATTTGGTTTTATCCGGGTTGCGGGCGGCCAGCAGCTGGCCGGTCTGGGCATCCATGACCAGCCAGGCATCCGAGACGACCTGGCTGATATCCGTCAGCTGGGCCGCGCGCACCGGTGCGGCGCAAAGCGGCAGTGCCAGCAGCAGAAAAACGGCCAGCAGAAGGCAGCCCGCCCGGCGCAGGCATGGCAGCGCGCTGCGGCGCGATACGGCCGCAGCGCGGCCGCCAGATGGCTTTTTCACAGGGGAAGGACCTCCAACGCAGAGAGTTTGCCCGCCGCGGGGGCGGACCGGCGCGGCAAAAAGCCGCAAGGGGCCTTCCGCCGCAGGGGAATACCTGTTCAGTATACCATAAAAGAGGCCCGTGCGGAAAGCAGAAAAGGGCGAAAGTGTGAAACTTTGCAAAAAGAGCCGCCGCCCGGCCGATAAATGCGGGGCGGCGGCAGGCGGAACACGTCGGCGTCAACTTCGGCGGGGCAGCGCTTTCTCCACGGCGCGCAGCAGGGCGTACAGAAGCGCGGTCTCCAGCGGGTACAGCAGCAGGTTTTTGACCACGCGGGACGAAAGATAGTACCAATAGCTGCCGCTGCCGTACAGCAGCGCCATGCACAGCGGGTTCAGCCCCAGGTTGACGATCAGCGTGACCAGCGCCTTGGCCAGCGCCGTGCGCCGCAGGGTGACCGGGCGGCGGTACAGCACCAGACCGTACAGCAGCCCCGGCACAAAGGCAATGGCCGTCCACCAGAAATTAAAAGGGCCGTCCGGCCGCAGCAGAAATTTCAGAATATCGGCAATGCCGCAGGCCAGCGCCGTCAGCACCGGCCCATAGGCCCAGCCGCCGACGGCCGTCGCCAGAAAGGCCGCCGAGATCTGCAGTGTGGGCGTCAGAATGATCTTGAACTGGTTCAGGGCAATGTTCAGGGCGGTGAGCATGCCGCTGCCGCACAGGCTGCGCAGGGTGCGCACCTCGCGCAGGGCAGCCCGCAGCCGGTTGGGCTTTGCGGCGGGATCTTCCGCAATGGGGCGGGCGGCGGAAGCAGCCTCCTCCTGCGGGGCGGCGGGGGAAGAAAATTCGAACATGAAAAAAACTCCTTTCCGTGCGGCCGGATGCGCACCTGCAGCTCCTGGCCGCCTGGGAAAAGAAGTGTTGCCCTCTGATCCGTCAGCAGCAGCGGGATGCGGAACGGGCACCGCAAGGCCCCGCCGGGGCCTTTTCGTCCGGCGGACAACTCCCTGTTCCGCCGGCACTTGACGCGCCTGTTCCTACTCTGCTTCTTCGGCATATTTGATTGGATGGATGTGCGGCTTTCCCTCTGCACCGTGCAGAGGGAAAACGAACACCTTTAGCATACCCCGTTTTGCGGCCGCTGTCAAGGCGGCGCATAGAAAACCGGCAAAAAAGCGCGCAGGGCCAACGGGGCGGCCCTGCGGAGAAGAAAAACGGCCCGGCGCAGGCAGCGCAGCAGGCGGGCGCGGCACACCCGCGGCGGCGGCCCGGCAGCGGCCAGAAGAAAAGTTTTGCCCGGCGGCAGAAAGCAGTTGCTCTTTTGCCGACGGATGGTGTACAATAAAGAAGAAATGCCAGTGTGCCGCCCGGCCATGCCGCCGCGCGGTAGTAAAAGGACGTTCACTTTGTGAAAGAGAGGATATTCTGCATGACAAACGAGCAAGAAAAACAGCTTCGGCAGCTGGCGTGCCGCGTTCGCATGGGCATTCTGGAGGGGACGCACGCCGCCAAAAGCGGCCATCCCGGCGGAAGCCTTTCGGCGGCCGATGTGCTGACCTGGCTGTATTTCCGCGAGATGAAGGTCGACCCAGCCCGCCCCGATTGGGAGGAGCGGGATCGCTTTGTGCTTTCCAAGGGGCACTGCGCGCCCGGCCTGTACGCCGCGCTGGCGCTGCGGGGCTTTTTCCCGGTGGAGGAGCTGAAGACCCTGCGCGCCATTGGCAGCCGCCTGCAGGGGCACCCCAACCGCTGCATGACCCCGGGTGTGGATATGTCGACCGGCAGCCTGGGGCAGGGTGTTTCCACGGCTTGCGGTATGGCGCTGGGGGCAAAGCACCGCGGCATGCCCAACCGCGTTTATACGCTGCTGGGCGACGGTGAAATTCAGGAGGGCCAGGTGTGGGAGGCTTTTCTGTTTGCCGCGCATTACAAGCTGGATAACCTGTGCGTCATCATTGACAACAACGGCCTGCAGATCGACGGGCGCATCGCCGATGTGATGAGCCCCTACCCCATTGATGAAAAAATGCGGGCGTTCGGCTTTGAGGTGGTGTGCATTGACGGCAACAGCTTCCCCGAGCTGGAGGCAGCCTTTGCCAAAGCGCGCGCTACAAAGGGCAAGCCGGCCTGCATTCTGATGCATACGGTCAAGGGCAAGGGCGTCAGCTTTATGGAGGATCAGGTCGGGTGGCACGGCAAGGCCCCCAACGACGAGCAGTATGCACAGGGCATGGCCGAGCTGACGGCGGCGCTGAAAAAATGGGAGGCGGACTGATATGGCAGAGATGAAAAAAGTGGCGACGCGGGACGCTTACGGCAGCGCCCTGGCCGAGCTGGGAAAAGAGCACCCCGAGCTGGTGGTGCTGGATGCCGACCTGGCCGAGGCCACAAAAACCGTCACCTTCAAAAAAGAGTTTCCCGACCGGCATTTTGACTGCGGCATTGCCGAGGCCAATATGATCGGTGTGGCGGCGGGGCTTTCCACCATGGGGTTGGTGCCCTTTGCCAGCAGCTTTGCCATGTTTGCGGCGGGCCGCGCCTTTGAACAGGTGCGCAACACGCTGGGCTACCCCCAGTGCAATGTCAAAATCGGCGCGACGCACGGCGGTATTTCCGTCGGTGAGGACGGCGCTTCTCACCAGTGCTGTGAGGATTTTGCCCTGATGCGCAGCATTCCGGGCATGACGGTGGTCTGCCCCAGCGATGCGGTGGAAGCGCGCGCCGCCGTGCGCGCCGCCTTTGCCGTCAACGGGCCGGTGTACCTGCGCTTTGGGCGGCTGGCGGTGCCGGTCATCAACGACCGGCCCGACTATCACTTTGAGCTGGGCAAGGGCATCACGCTGCGTGCCGGGCGCGATGTGACCATTCTGGCAAACGGGCTGCTGGTGGCCGAGGCCCTGACGGCGGCCGAAACGCTGGCGGCAGAGGGCATTGATGCACGGGTGATTAACATCCACACCATCAAGCCGCTGGATGAAGAGCTGGTGCTGCAGGCCGCCCGCGAAACCGGCCTGCTCATCACGGCCGAGGAGCACAGCATCATCGGCGGCCTGGGCGAGGCGGTGTGCGCGGTGTGCGCTGAGCATTGCCCGGTGCCGGTGCGCCGTATCGGCGTCAACGACGAGTACGGGCATTCCGGCCCGGCTGCCGCGCTGCTGCAGCAGTTTGGCCTGTGCGCCGGGCATATTGCCGAGGTGACGCGCGCCGCCGTGCAGCAGAAAAACGCCTGATTGCAGGTGCAGACAAACCGAACGTTCGCATACGGAGGCCCGCTGCCGTTTTGGCAGCGGGCCTTATTACAATCCAGAGGAGTAGCGGAAGGCTGTTGACAGCAAGGCCCTTTTTATTGGGTGCCTGGTGGGGGCGGTTCAGGGCGGGTGCGGAAAAAAGGCCGCCGGGCGGCTGTGCAGACGCGCTGCAAAAAGGATGCACAGCGGCAGGAATGACCGTGCCTGCCGCAGGCAGAAAGCGGTAAAACGGCTTGCCTTGAAAAAAGCTTTTTGTTATACTGAAAGCAGTAACTTCCGCGAGGAGGGATGACGGATGGACGTATGGCTTGACGCATGGCTTATTGTATTGCTGATTATAATTGCATTGGCAATCTATAGCGAACAGAAGCGGATAGAGAAAGAAAAGCGTCGTCGCAGGGAGAATGAATTTTGGCGGCGCACTTGTCATAAAAAAATGCAGACATTCTCTTCGTTTACGCCGCAAGCATCCAATCCGGGTACATATAAAGAAAAAGGAAGAACCGGGGAACTCGCTCTCTGGAGGCAGCTGCAAAATCTACCGGGGTACAAAAAAGTTCTACTTAACTGTTATTTGCCAACAGCAGACGGCCGCACCAGCGAGGCTGATGTGATCTTACTGCACGAATCGGGGCTGTATGTGCTGGAATCCAAAAACTACAGCGGATGGATCTTCGGTACCGAAACGCAGCGCAATTGGGTGCAGTCGCTGCCGACCAGACGCGGCCGCGCACAGAAAAACTCTTTTTATAATCCCATCTGGCAAAATCAGGGACATTTGAAATGGTTGGAAGAATATCTGACCCGGCATCTGGAAACAGGGACGGCGCTGGAGGTGCCGCTGTATTCGGCCATTGTTTTTGGCGACGAGTGCGAGCTGAAGGATATCCGGCTGACCAGCGGGCAGCACTTTGTCGTTCGGCGAAAGGAGCTTTTACCGGCCCTTGCCCAAAATGCGGCCCAAAATGGAGAGATGCTTACACAGGCGCAGATCGAGCAGCTGTACAATTGTCTGCAGCCGCTGACGCAGGTCAGCGAGGAGACCAGACGGCAGCATATCCGCGACGTTCAGCAGAAAAAAGCCGCCCGCCCCGCACAGGCTGCCGCATGGAAAACCGTTTTGCTGCAGGCGAACGCCTCTGCGCAGCCGCAACAGTCGTCGTCGACGCAAGGCCTTGCGGCAGGCCCGGCCACAGCATCGGCAGCAAAAAAGCAGGAAGCGCCCCGGCAGAATACCCGGACGGAAAATGCGGTACAGGCGGCTGCAAAGCCGCAGAATACACAAGCGCCCGGTGTACAGCCGCTTGACGGGAGGCCGCAGGCCGCCCCCGCGCAGGCGGCAGCGCCGGAACAGATACAGACGGCCCCACCGGCCGAACCGCTGCCGACCGCCGACAAACCGGCGCAGCCGCAGCCGACGGCCGCACAGCCTGCTGCAGAGGCCCCGGAACTGCCTGCCGACGAAAAGCTGTCAGCTACGGCCGTACAGCCGACAGCGGAAGCGGTACAGGCACCGCCGCAAACCACGGCTGCCTCGGCGGCCGACACGGCAGAAAGCGTACAGAACACGGCAGAAGGCGCAGGGATGGCGGCCGGAACGCCTGCCGGAACGCTGCCGGAGCAGTCGCCGGAACGGCCGACCGAGGAGATATTCCCAAAGCAGCAGGAAGCCGCGGCAGTTGTGGAGACAGCGGCTGCACCGCAGGCGGCGGAGCCTGCTGCCGCGTCGGCCGCGCTGCCGCCGACCTGCCCATGGTGCGGCGGCCGGTTGGTGCAGCGAACCGCCAGAAAGGGCGCGCGGGCCGGAAAAACGTTTTACGGCTGCTCCGCTTACCCGGCCTGCCGGTACATCCGAAACATCGACAAGTAAGCTTTGCGCGCCCCTTCCGGGAGGAGCCCGGCAGGGGCGCTTTTTCGTAAAAAACGATAAGGCGGCAGCTATGTACCCGGCGGTCAGGTGAATTTTTTCGGTTTGTTTATACGGGCTTCACATTTTACGCTATAATAAAGCCAGAGAGGAACGCCGCAGCAGTGTTGGCGCTGTGCCGATAAGACACGAAAGCGATAGGCAGCAGGCAAAGCGCCAGCCAAGGGGTGCGGCAGGAGCGGTCTGGCCGAAGGGCCGCCGCATGGGAAAGGAGAGTATGATTTGCTGAAGCTGGATCAGATCACAAAGGAGTATGCCGCCGGAGACGAACGGGTGCAGGCGCTGAAAGGCGTCAGCCTGCAGTTTCGCGAAAGCGAGTTTGTCAGCATTCTGGGGCCGTCCGGCTGCGGAAAAACCACACTGCTGAACATCATCGGCGGGCTGGATCAGTACACCAGCGGCGACCTGGTCATCAATGGACGGTCGACCCGGCAGTTCCGCGACCGCGACTGGGATGCCTACCGCAACCATTCCATCGGGTTTGTGTTTCAAAGCTATAACCTGATACCGCATCAGAGCGTGCTGGCCAATGTGGAGCTGGCGCTGACCCTCAGCGGCGTGGGCCGGGGCGAACGCCGCCGCCGGGCCATTGCCGCGCTGGAAAAGGTGGGCCTTGGCTCGCAGCTGCACAAGCGCCCCAACCAGATGTCGGGCGGGCAGATGCAGCGGGTGGCCATTGCCCGCGCACTGGTCAACGAGCCCAGCATTCTGCTGGCGGATGAGCCCACCGGCGCGCTGGATACCGAAACCAGCGTACAGATCATGGAGCTGCTGAAGGAGATCGCCCGCGACCGGCTGGTAATCATGGTCACGCACAATCCCGAGCTGGCTGACCGCTATTCGACCCGTATCATCCGGCTGTTGGATGGCCGCGTTATTGACGACAGCGACCCGTACAGCGCGCCCGCCGCGCCGCAGCCTGCCGCCAGGCCAAAAGGCGGCCGCCGCGCAAAAACCTCCATGTCGGTGTTTACGGCGCTGTCGCTCAGCCTGAACAACCTGCTGACCAAAAAGACGCGCACGCTGCTGACGGCGTTTGCGGGCAGCATCGGCATTATCGGCATCGCGCTGATTTTGGCGCTGTCCAACGGCATTCAGACCTACATCGACCGCGTGCAGGAGGATACCCTCTCCAGCTACCCTGTCAGCATCGAGGCGCAGACGGTGGACATGTCCAGCGTGCTGTCCTCGCTGATGGGCGCGCACGGGGGCGACGCCGACGAGGGGCGGCAGGACGACCGGGTATACTCCTCTACCGTCATGTATGATATGCTGGACGCCATGAGCACGACCAGCACCCAGACCAACAACCTCAAGGCGTTCAAGGCATTTCTGGATACGGATGAAGAGTTGCGCAGCCATCTGAGCGCCGTGCAGTACACCTATGATCTGAACCTGAAAATTTACACCGAGGACCCGGACGGCAAGATCATCCGCAGCGACCTGATGGCCCTGATGGAAACGGTGTACGGCGATATGATGAACGGCAACGCCTATGCTAGCCAGTACGCCAGCTTTGCCAATATGCAGCTGTGGGAGCAGATGCTGCCCGGCGAGGACGGCGAGCTGGTCAGCAGCCTGCTGAAGGAGCAGTACGACGTGCTGTACGGCCACTGGCCGACAAACGAAAATGAAGTGGTGCTGTTTGTCAACGAAAACAACGAGCTGTCGGATATGGTGCTGTATGCGCTGGGCCTGAAATCGGGCGAGGAGCTTTCCGAGGTGGTGCAGGCCAGCCTGCGGCAGGAGCCTATCGGCGAGGTGGAGGCGCAGTCGTTCACCTATGAGGAGCTGTGCGGCAAAACGTTTCAGCTGCTGCTGCCGTCGGAATGCTACCAGAAGGATGTGCAGAACGGGGCCTATCGCGATCTGACCGAGACGGATACCGGGCTGCGCTATCTGTACGATTCGGACGAGGTGGGCCGCACCCTGCGCATTGTGGGCATTCTGCGGCCCAATGCGGATGCGACCGCCTCCATGATGGGCGGGGCCATCGGCTATACCACGGCGCTGACGCAGAGCGTGATGCAGCAGACCGCTGAGGCGAAGATCGTGCGTGCCCAGCTGGCCGACCCGACCACGGATGTGCTGACCGGCCTGCCGTTTGCCTCCGACGCGGACGCCGAGCCTACCGACGCCGAAAAGGCGCAGACCTTCCGCGAGCGGCTGCCACAGCTGAGTGTGCAGGAAAAGGCCGAAATGTATACGGCCGTACAGTCGATACCCTCGCAGGAATATGTGACGGCGGCGGTGGAGCAGGCGATGAACGGCCTGACCCGTGCCGACATCGAGGGGCAGCTGAAAGAAGCATATGCCGCCGAGATGGAGGTCGACCCGGCCACGCTGGACAGCTATATTGCCCAGATGAGCGACGACGAGCTGTTTGACTATGTGCGGCAGCTGATGGAAGAAAGCGTCCGCAGCCAGTATGCGGACGGCGTAACGGCACAGCTTTCGGCCCTCAGCGCCGACCAGCTGGCCGCCGCGTTTGATGCGGCCGAATTTACCGATGCGCAGTGGGCATGGATGTATGATAACTATATGCCGCCCACCACGTCCTCCTCGACCTTTGAGGAAAACTGTAAGCTGCTGGGCTGGGCAGATGAGAGCAGCCCGGCCTCCATTCAGCTGTATGCCGCCACCTTTGCCGACAAGGACGCCATTGCCGACTGCATCGCCCGCTATAACGAGGGCGTAACGCAGGAGGCGGACGAGATCTCGTACACCGACTATGTGGCGCTGCTGATGAGCTCCATTACGACCATCATCAATGCCATTTCCTATGTACTCATTGCCTTTGTGGCCATTTCGTTGGTGGTCTCCTCCATCATGATCGGTATCATCACCTACATTTCGGTGCTGGAGCGCACCAAGGAGATCGGCATTCTGCGGGCGATCGGCGCCTCGCGGCAGGATGTTTCGCGGGTGTTCAATGCTGAGACCCTGATCGTGGGGCTGACCTCCGGTCTGCTGGGCATTGGGCTGACGCTGCTGATCACGCTGCCGGTGAATGCCCTCATCCGCCATTTGACGGGTATTTCCAGCCTGGGCGCAGCACTGCCGGTGGGCGCGGCCGCCGTGCTGGTGGCGATCAGTATGCTGCTGACGGTGATCGCCGGGCTGATCCCCAGCCGTCTGGCTGCCAAAAAGGATCCGGTCGTTGCCCTGCGCAGCGAATAAGGCCCGCCGGGTACAAAAGAAAACCGGCCGTCCGGCACAGAGCGGAATGC
>CAKTAM010000015.1 GCA_934527255.1 uncultured Oscillospiraceae bacterium
CGTATGGGGCTTCAACGGCACCGAGCGTCCCGGCGCGGTCTATCTGGCCAGCGTGCTGGCCACCCACGCCCAGAAGGGCCTGCCCGCTTTCGGCATTTACGGCCATGACGTGCAGAGTGCCGACGCCACCGAAATTCCCGCCGACGTGACCGAAAAGCTGCTGCGCTTCGGCCGCGCCGCCGTCGCCGTCGCCACCATGCGCGGCAAAAGCTATCTGCAGATCGGTTCGATCTGCATGGGCATCGGCGGCTCCATCATTGATTCGCAGTTTATTGAAGAATACCTGGGCATGCGCGTAGAAAGCGTCGACGAGGTCGAGATCATCCGCCGCATGACCGAGGGCATCTACGACGAGGCCGAGTATCAGAAGGCGATGGCGTGGACCCGTGAGCACTGCAAGGAGGGCTGGGACAAGAACCCCGATTTCGTCAAGTTCTCCGACGCCAAAAAAGAGGAGCAGTGGGAGTTCACCGTCAAGATGTGCTGCATCATCAAGGATCTGATGAACGGCAACAAGAACCTGCCCGTCGGGCGCGAGGAGGAAATGGTCGGCCACAACGCACTGGCCGCCGGCTTCCAGGGGCAGCGCCAGTGGACGGATTTCTACCCCAACGGCGACTATTCCGAAGCGCTGCTGAACTCGAGCTTTGACTGGAACGGCGCGCGTGAGCCCTACATTCTGGCCACCGAGAACGACACCCTCAACGGTCTGGGCATGCTGTTTATGAAGCTGCTGACCGGCCGCGCACAGATGTTTGCCGATGTGCGCACCTATTGGTCGCCCGAGGCCTGCAAGGAGGCTTCCGGCTATGAGCTGACCGGCATTGCCAAGGAGAACGGCGGCTTTATCCACCTCATCAACTCCGGCGCGTGCTGCCTGGACGCCTGCGGTGAGTGCACCGACGAAAACGGCAACGGCGTGATGAAGCAGTGGTGGAACGTCACCGAAGAGGATATTCAGAAGATGACCGACGCCACCGTCTGGTGCGCAGCCGACAACGGCTATTTCCGCGGCGGCGGCTTCTCCAGCAGCTTCACCACCCGTGCCGAAATGCCCGCCACCATGATCCGCCTGAACCTGGTCAAGGGCCTTGGCCCCGTGCTGCAGATCGCCGAGGGCTGGACGGTCAACCTGCCGGATGACGTGACCAAAACGCTGATGCAGCGCACCGACCCCACCTGGCCGTGCACCTGGTTTGTGCCGCGCTGCGACGGCAAAGAGGGCAGCCCCTTTGCCACCGCTTACGATGTGATGAACAACTGGGGCGCCAACCACGGCGCGATCAGCTATGGTCATATCGGCGCCGACCTCATCACCCTGTGCAGCATGCTGCGTATTCCCGTGTCGCTGCACAACGTGCCCAAAAAGGATATCTTCCGTCCCGCGGCGTGGAACGCCTTCGGCATGGATAAGGAGGGCCAGGACTATCGCGCCTGCGCCGCCTACGGTCCGATGTACAAATAATCTGCCTGTGTGCTGCGGGGCGGCGTTTCGCCTGTCCGGTGCGGGCCGCCCCGCTTTTCCCACTGTCAAGGAGGACGACAGTCATGCTGAAAGGAATTTCCCCGCTGCTTTCGCCCGAAATGCTCAAGGTTCTGTGCGAAATGGGCCACAGTGACCGTATTGTGCTGGCCGACGGCAACTTCCCGTGCGAGAGTATGGGCAAGAACGCCATTGTTCTGCGCTGTGACGGCCACGGCACCGCCGAGCTGCTGGAGGCCATTCTGCAGGTATTTCCGCTGGACACCTATGTCGAGCACCCTGTCAACCTGATGCAGGTCATGCCCGACGACCCGGTGGAGACCCCCATCTGGGATACCTACCGCGACATCATCCGCAGCCACGATGACCGCGGCGACGCAGCCATTGGCTCGATCGAGCGCTTCGCCTTCTATGAGGAGGCCAAAAAGGCTTACGCCATTATCGCCACCGGCGAAAAAGCACTGTACGCCAACGTCATTCTGCAAAAGGGCGTTGTCACCGGCTGAAGCCTTTCCTGTTTTTTCCTATTTCTTCATTTTTTCTCTTTTTCTCTTTTTTCTTTTTCTCTTTTCGGTGGCCCGCCTCGGCTTTTGCCGGGGCGGGTTTCCATTTATTTATAAAAATATATCTATTGTCTTTGTGCCGGGCGCAATCGACCCGGCGAATGCTGTCGGCTGGCGGCAACAAGGGCCGCGGCAGCAAAGGCCGCTTTACCGCTGCAAAGGTTCTGGCAAAAGCGCCCGCCGTGCCGGACAAAACGGGCAAGCGCCGCATAGCATGGGCAACGCAGGCAGGGAGCGTCCGGCCATTCCCACTGACGGGGCCAACCGGGCCGAATGCCCGCCCGCAGACGGTTTTCCCGACCCACCGTTGACGGCGCGGACGCTTTTGCACAAAGCTGCAAATCTTTTTTCCCCGGGGGCTGGGCAAAGCCGGAAAACTGTGCTACAATGGGCACAGCGGATCGCCCGCCCGGCGGCGTGGACGGCGCACCGGACGCTCCCTGCTTTGAAAAACCGAAAAGGAAAGGAAATCACCTGTGAAAGACATCATCCGTGAACTGAAAGAACAGGATATGCGGGAATATACCTCGCTGCCGTTCTGGAGCTGGAACAACGATCTGGATGACGACGAGCTGATCGCCCAGATCCATACCATGAAGGACGCCGGTATTCAGGGCTTTACCATGCACGCCCGCACCGGCCTGCGGGTGGAATACCTCAGCGAGCGCTGGTTCCACTGCATCGAGCTGTGCCTGGACGAGGCCAAAAAGCTGGGGATGCACGCGCTGGTGTATGATGAAAACGGCTGGCCCAGCGGCTTTGTCGGCGGCAAGCTGCTGACGAACCCCGACAACCTGGCGCAGTACCTGCAGTACGCCGTGAAGGACAGCTTTGACCCCGATGCCTTCGGCGTTTACGCCGTCGCCGACGGTGTGGCCCGCCGTCTGGACGGCCCGGCTGCCGATGTCAGCGAGTATCACTGCGTTTATCTGAAAAGCAGCCCGGCCAACACCGACATTCTCAACCCGGAGGTGGTGACGCAGTTCATCGACGCCACCTATGAGGAGTACTTCCGCCGCTTCGGCGACCGGTTCGGCCACGAGCTGCTGGGCTTCTTCACCGACGAGCCGCAGTATTACCGCTGGGCCACCCCCTACACCCGCGTTGCCGCCCCCATCTGGGCCGAGCGCTTCGGCGGCGACATCCGCGACGGGCTGGTGTACCTGTTTATTCTCAGCGAGGCCGGGTACCAGTTCCGCACCCGTTATTTCACCCTGCTCAACGAGCTATATGTTACCAATTATTATAAGCGCCTGTTTGACTGGTGCACGGCGCACAACTGCGTGTTCACCGGCCACAGCGTAGAGGAAAGCAACCTGCAGATGCAGATGTGGGGCGGCGCGGCCGTCAGCCCCACCTATGAATACGAGACCTTCCCCGGCATTGACCATTTGGGCCGGGCCCCGGCGGCACAGCTGGCCGGCAAGCAGGTGGGCAGCGTTGCCCAGCAGCTGGGCAAAAAGCATGTGCTGACCGAGACGTTCGGCTGCAGCGGTTGGGACGCCACCCCGCGCGAGCTGCGCCTGATCGGCGACGCGCAGTATGTGCGCGGCGTCAACCTGATGTGCCAGCACCTGTGCAGCTACAGTCTGGAGGGGCAGGGCAAGGTGGACTATCCGCCGTCGTTCAGCCACCACATGACCTGGCTGAAGGAATACCGCCTGTTCAACCAGTACTTTGACCGTCTGGGCTATCTGATCGCCAACAGCCGCGAGGTGGTCAATACCGTGGTCATCAACCCGGTCGCCAGCGTCTATCTGGATTATATCCGCGACGACGAAAGCCATGTACGGGATCTGGACGAGAAGATGGTCGAGCTGTACAATGCGCTGACCGACCATGCCATCACCTACCATCTGGCCGACGAAAGCATTCTGTCGCGTCACGGCAAGGTGGAAAACGGCAAGTTCGTCGTGGGCCAGTGCCGCTATAACAGCGTCATTCTGCCGTACTGCCGCAGCCTGTCGGCTTCGACCAAGGCGCTGCTGCAGCAGTTTGTGGCGGCGGGCGGCCATGTGTACGCCTTTGATGCGCTGCCCGCCTACACCGGCGGCGTGCCGGACGATTACGGCTTTATCACCGAAAAGCTGGCCGACCATTACGCCGATGTGCTGGCCGCCGAGGCACTGCCCTTGCAGCTGGACGGCCGCGTACCCTTTGCCTACCGCGAGGGCGAAAATTACAAGCTGCTGTTCCTGGTCAACGAGACTGCCGAGGACGCCTCCTTTACCCTGCCGGAGGGCAGCTTTGCCCGGCTGGATCTGAACGCGCTGACCACGGAAAAGGCCGAGCGCAGCTATCGACTGCCCGCGGGCAAATCCATGCTTTTCCTGAAGGATTACGCGCCCGCCGCGCACGGCCGTGCATATGCGGAGGGCGAGATCGACATCACCGGCGAATTTGTCTTTGAAAGCGGCGCGGATAACTCTCTGCCGCTGGATATGGTCAGCATCAGCACCGACGGCGAGCATTTTGACGAGCCGCACAATGTGTACGAGGTGTTTGACCGTCTGGTGCGCCAGAACTACGACGGCGACCTGTGGGTCAAATACAGCTTTGAGGTGAAGGATCTGTGCGGCCGCATGAAGCTGCTGGCCGAGTGCAACCACCAGGAATACTTCGAGCTCAACGGCCACCGTCTGGAGATGCTGAAGAGCGACTTTGACGTTCTGTTCCAGGAGACCAACATTGCCGACCTGCTGCAGGAGGGCGGCAACGAGCTGGTGTATAAGGTGCACTGGTGGGAGGATCCGCAGGTGCCGTACGCCCTGTTTGACCCCGACGCCACCGAAAGCCTGCGCAACTGCCTGGCCTTCAACACCGAGGTCGAGCCGGTATACCTGATCGGCAGCTTCAAGGTGGATGAAAACCGCGCCATTGTCGCCGACGACGGTCTGGCCGACCTGCGCGACATTCCCGGCAGCGGCTATAAGTATTTCTGCGGCTCCAAAACGTTCGGCGCGCGCATCCTTGCCGAAAAGGCCCATGCGCAGCTGGTGCTGGACGGCCGGTACATGGTGTGCGGCGTGCGGGTGAACGGCATTGATGCCACCCCCAGCGTGCTGGATAACGTGGTGCCCATCACACTGGAAAAGGGACAGGAGAACTACATCGAGCTGACCGTCACCTCCAGCATGCGCAACCTGTTCGGGCCGCACCATCTGGGCTGCGACCCCAGCGGTGTGGGGCCGGAGAGCTTCACCATGCGCGGCACCTGGAAGGACGGCGTCAGCCCGCGTTATCACGCCGATTATACCACGGTACCGTTTGGCCTGACCGGCGTTGTCCTGCAGTACGAAAAGTAAGGTTATGGGGCCCAAAAGGCGCGCGGCGTTTTTTCGCCAAAACAGCGGAGAACGCCGCCGCCCTTTTGCCCATAAGCAACGGCAGTCTTTTTATCTTGCTATAAGAATGCTCCCGGCCGCACAGCGGCGGCCGGGAGCATTTTTGCACTGTAAATGATACAACCGGCCTTGCCGCAGCCACTGCGGCAAGGGCCGGTTTTGCTTTTTGGAAAAGCCGTGTTATGCCGCCCGCTGCGGACGCCGGGCACACCACAGCGAAAGCACCGCCACCAGCGTCAGCGGAAAAACAACGGCCGCCAGCAGCCCGGGCTTGAGTGCGCCGCCCGCCGCCGTGGACACCCAGCCCACGACCCCCGGCCCAAACGAACAGCCCAGATCGCCCGCCAGCGCCAGAATGGCAAACATAGCCGTGCCCCCGCGCGGAAACGCCGCCGAGCACAGGCTGAACACCCCCGGCCAGAAGATGGCGACCGACAGCCCGCACAGCCCGCACCCCAGCAGTGAGACCAGCGGCCACGGGCTGAACACCGTCAGCAGATAGCTGGCAATGCACAGCAGCCCGCTGGCGGTGATGAGCTTTTCCATGGGAATGCCGCGATCCTTTGCGCCGAAATAGGCCCGGCCGCCGCCCATCAGCACGGCAAACAGGCAGGGGCCCAGCAGATCGCCCAGCGTTTTGGAAACCCCCAGCCCGGTTTCGGCAAACAGCGAGGCCCACTGGCTCATGGCCTGCTCGCTGGCGCCTGCGCACAACATCAGGCACAGCATCACCCAAAAGCCGCCTGTCTTCAGCAGGCTGCGCAGCAAAACCGGGGCCTGCTCCTCCTCCAGAAGGCTGCGCAGCGGCACCATCAGGAAAAATATCAGATTGCCCAGCGGCAGCAGCGCCCACAGCAGCGGCAGCCAGCGCCAGTGCTGCACGCCGAACGCTGCAAAATACCCGGTGGAAAGCACGATCACCAGCACACAGCCCCAGCAGTAAAACGAATGCAGCAGGCTCATGGAGCTGGACTTGCTTTCGCTGGGCAGCGCCTCTACAATGGGGCTGATGATGACCTCCAGCATGCCGCCGCCCAGCGCGCACAGCACCACGGCGGCCAGCAGCCCGGCATAGGCATTGGGCAGCGCATAGGGCAGCACCCCCATGCCGACCAGCCCGACGGCCGCCAGAATATGCGACAGCACGGCGGCCGCGCGGTAGCCCATGCGGTCGACCACATTGGCAGAGGCCAGATCCACCAGCAGTTGCACCAGAAAATTGAGCGTGATGAGCGAGGTGATCTGCAGGCGGGAAAGGCCAAAATCATTCTGAAAAGCAATGAACAGCAGCGGGGTCAGGTTGTTGACCTCTGCCTGCACGATATAGCCGGTGCAGGCGGCGCGGAAGGTATGACGATAGGTCAGGCGCTTCATGGGCGAATCTCTCCTTTGGGGAATGGTAAACAGCGGGGCCAACCCCGGCGCGGCGGCAGGGCGATATGCCCGACAAATGCGGCCCTGCGGCAAACGCGGCGGCAGGGCAGTATCCCGCAGCGGCCGCACCGGCGGCCAAAGCCGCCGCTGCAGGCTGCAGCAGCAGAGCTGATCGCGCGGCGGCAAGGCTTCGTCTTCTGCCGCTGCGGTGGCTTAGCCGCCCTGCGGCGGGCGGCGGGGAAAACATACGCGCCTATTATAATCGACCCGGCGCGCTTTGACAAGCCGCGCAAATGCTTTTTGCCCCAAAAACGCCTCTTTTTTTGGACAATTGGCGGCAAGCGTGCGAAAAAGGCGAAAAAAGGCTGGAAATCCGGCGAGAAACGCGGTATACTGTTATTCATAAACTTGTAACAATTTCACGCCACAGGAGGTTTGTATGGCACAAGAAAAGATCAAAAAGCGCCGCGGCGACCGTCGTGACGGCGCGTGGGTGCGTACCCTGCCCGCCATGAACGCCATTACCCCCCACATCATGCCCAACCGCGCCGACAACGAGGCGTTCATCAGCATTCAGGCCGATCTGCGGCCGCTGGAGGCCTATCTGGCCAGGAAGAACGCCGGGCGTACCGAGGATAAATATACCTATTTTCACATTGTCAGCGCAGCCATCGGCAAAGCGTTTCTGCTGCGCCCCAAAATGAATTATTTTGTGGTCAACCACAAGGTGTTTGAGCGGCACGACGTCTCCATTTCGTTTGTAGTCAAAAAGAAGTTTGAGGATAAATCGGAGGAGGGGCTGGCTTACCTGTACTATCGGCCGGAGACCACGCTGGACAGCTTCCATGACGAGATCATGCGCACCATCCACGAGACCCGCCGCACCGACGTCAAGGATACCTCCAGCGGCGCGATGGATGCTCTGGTCAGGCTGCCGCAGCCCATTCTGCGGCTGATCATGAAGCTGTTTCTGTTTCTTGACCGGCACGGCTGGCTGCCGGATTCCATCATCGGCACCGACCCCTATCATTCCTCCATTCTGCTGAGCAACCTTGGCTCCATCGGGCTGGAGTGCGGCTATCACCATCTGGCCAACTGGGGCACCAACAGCTGCTTTGTGGTGGTGGGCAAAAAGCACCAGCGCATGGAATATGACGACGAGGGCAACGGCGACCTGCATATGGTGCTGCCGCTGGGCATCACGCTGGATGAGCGCATTGCGGACGGCTACTATTATTCCCGCACCGTCAAGCTGGTAAAATACCTGCTGGCGCATCCGGAGGAGCTGGAAAAGCCTGCCTCGACCCCGGTCGATTACGAATGATCTTTCTGTCCGCCGCCGTGCACCGGCGGCGGGCAGCTTTTTATGCCGAAAGGGAAAGGAAGCAGTATGAACGCCCTGTTTGATATGCACACCCACACCGATTGCTCGCACGACGGCAAGCAGACCATTGCGCAGCTGTGCCAACAGGCACAGGCCGTCGGGCTGGCAGGGGTTGCCGTGACCGATCACGGCGACAGCCCCTATATTACGCCGGAGGCGCTGCGCACCATTGCCCGCAGCGCCCGGCAGGCTGCCGAAAACGACCGCCGGGCCGCAGGCGGGCTGACGGTGCTGGCCGGGGTGGAGATCGGCGAGGAATGCTGGGCGCGCGACGCGGCCCGGGCGCTGCATGAGCAGGCCGATTTTGATGTAATCCTTGCGTCGATCCATGGCTTCTGGCGCGGCGGGGCGGTGCATTATTATGCCGTCGAGCCCTTTGACGCCGCTCACTATACCGCCGACGCCCTGCAGCTGTTTTTGCAGCAGTATCTTTCCGCCATGGCGGAAAACGCCGCCGTCGCCGACTATGATATTCTGGCCCACCTGGATTGCCCGCTGCGCTACATCAACGGCAAATATCACCGCGGGGCGGATATTCTGCGCTTTCCGACCCTGATCGACGATATTCTGCGCACCGTCATCCGCCGGGGAAAAACACTGGAGATCAACACCTCCGGGCTGGCGGGCGACTGGGGCCAACGCATGCCGCAGGAGGCAATTGTGCGGCGGTATTATGCGCTGGGCGGCCGACGCATCAGCCTTGGCAGCGACGCGCACTGCAGCGCCAATGTGGCGGTCGGCTTTGCCCAGACGGCGGCCGCGCTGGCCGACATGGGCTTTGCGGGGGAGACCGTCTATGACAAACGGCAGCCGGTGCTGCTGCCGTGGGAGACCGCCTCCAACGGCTGAAGCCGCATGGCAGGCTGCCGCCTGTTTTTCCAACACCGTACACACAGCGCCGCCGTGCACCCCAACAGAGGGGAGACGGCGGCGTTTTTTGCTGCAAAACGGGACGGTGCAGAGGGACGGTGTGTAAAGCAAACAGCGGCGCACCGGGCGGCCGACCCACGCCGTTTGCCTCTCTGCCGCCGGGCATCACCATTATCTTTTCCTGCGCAAAGGCCGCCCGACGGCAGCCATTGCGTGCTGTCTGCTGCTCAGCCCGTACGGGCGCAGGCGGGCAGCCGCAGCACCTGCCCCGGAAAAATGAGATTGGGATCTCTCAGATGATTGCAGGCTGCCAGCGCCTGCACGCTGCAGCCAAAACGGTGGGCAATGGCCCACAGCGTGTCGCCCCGGCGCACGGTGTAAACGGCGGCCGCCGGGGCGCGCCCCTCCTCCGTTTTGCTGCCCAGAAAGGCCGACGGGTAAAAAACGTCGCAGTCCACCCGGGTGGAAATGCCGTCGATACGGCCGCTGTCCGCGTACTGAAACCCGGCGCAGCTCTTCCACGGGCCAAGGTCGGCGGGCAGGTCGCCGCTGTCACGGGCGGCGTAATCCGCCACCCACAGCGGCCAGTCGGCCAGCTCGGCGCTCCACAGGGTGCGGGCGCGATATTCATCCGTATACAGCAGCGGCACTTCGCCGCACAGCTCCTCCAGCCGCTGCAAAAACGCCTTTGCCACTGCGTTGATCTCGGCGCGCGGCAGGTTGCCGAAGCTTTCAAAATCCATCGCCGGTCGGCACTGCATCGGCCGGTCGGCGATCATGGCCCAAAAGGCCTCCGCCTGCGCGGCGGCCTGCTGCACGGTGCGGGCGGTAACATAGCAATAGCAGCCCGTTTTCAGCCCGGCGGCAGCGGCAGCCTCGGCATTCTGCGCAAAAGCGGCATCCTCGGTATCGCCCTCTGCCGCGCGGATATACACTACTTGTATGCCCGAAGCCCGCAGCTGTTCAAAATCGATCTCGCCCTGCCAGACGCTGACATCCACCCCGGGCACACCCTCCGCCGCCGTCTGCTGCAGGGCCGCCTGGAGCACCGTCTGCCCTGCGGATGCAGCGGCAGCACCGACAGCCGCCGTTTCGGCTGCCGAAGCCGTTTTGGCCTGCGCCGCACCCGGCAGCGGCAGCAGCAGGCCCAGCACCGCCCCCAACAAAATGCCCAGCAGCGTGACCGCCGCCGGATGGCTGCCGTGTTTTTTCATGGTCGTTTCCTCCTTTAACAGGCCGCAGGCCCACGCCGATGGGCAACCTCAAAGCCGCAGCCGAACGCCCCTTGCGCCGCATTGGCCGCACGGCGCGCTTTGTACGGCGGATGCCTGCCCCAAGCCGTTCATCTCACACAAAAAAGACAGGGGCGGGAGCAAGGCTCCTTTCCCTGTCTGTATGGTATGCCGGCTTTTCGCCGCCCGTGCGCAAAACACCCGGCGGCCTTTTTTCGGAGGGGTTCCCCACCAGAGGCGCTTTTCCTGTTTGGGGCAAACTCCGCCCTGCCCGAAAAGCCAACGCCCCCAAGCTGCGGCCGCCGCACTTTTTACAGGCGGCAGGCCGCACCCTTGGGGGCGGGCTGCGTTTACAGCTGCGAGACCGGCACCGGCACGGCATCCGGCTCGATGGGGCAAACATACCCCGCGGCAGAGGCGGCGGCGTACTCGGCGCGGGCATCGGCCAGCAGCTGCGGCTGGGTGAGCAGATCGACCGCCGTGGCGGCCAGCACCTGCGCGGCGTACAGCATTCCCTTGTGGGCAATGCCGCTTTTGCCCGCGCTGACCACCTGCCAGCTGTGGCCGGGTGTGAGTGACGGCCAGGTGACGGTCGTGATCTGCGCGGTGGGGGTCTGCCAGCTGACGTCGCCCACATCGGTCGAGCCGGGCTGCTGCAGATCGGAATGCACATACGGCATCACAAAGGCGTTGAGCGCGGCGGTGCCGTTGCCGCTGGCCTGGCGGATCTGCTCGCGCAGGGCCGGATCCACCTTCGCCGCAAGGCCGGGCAGCTGCTCGGACGGCGGGCAGGTCGCGTTGAGCGCGGCGGCAAACGCCTGCTCATCCGCCGTGTAGACCGGGGCAGGGGCGTCGCACAGGTTGCGGTACAGCGCCTGCTCCAGCACGGCGTTTGGCAGCAGATCGGCCGTGCCGTCAATAAAGCGGCGGGTAAAGGTGGTGCCCGTCATCAGCGCCGCGCCGCGGGCAATATCGTCCACCCGGGCGACCAGTGTTCTGGTGTGGGGTACCGTGTCCGAACGCATCATATACAGCACCGCCGCCGTGGCCTGCACCACATTGGGGGAGATGCCGCCGGTGTCGGTAACGGCATAGTGCAGACAATCGGTGCGCGGCAGATGCTCGCGCAGGAACTGCACGCCGGTGTTCATCAGGGTAACGGCATCCAGCGCGCTGCGCCCCTGATGCGGGTTGCCCGCCGCGTGGGCCGCCACCCCGTGGAAGCGGTATTCCACCTGTATGGTGGTGTGGTTGGTGCCGGTCGACACCTCATTGGTGGTACCGGGATGCCAGCACAGGGCGGCATCCAGCCCGTAAAACAGGCCGTCGCGCGCCATAAACGCCTTGCCCGCGCCGCCCTCCTCGCCGGGACAGCCGTAAAAAATAACGGTGCCGCTGCCCGGGCCCTGCGCGGCCAGATATTCCTTGACGGCCCATGCGGCCGCCAGGCTGCCCATGCCCAACAGGTTGTGCCCGCAGCCGTGGCCGGGCGCACCCGCCTGCACCGGGCAGGGCTGCAGCGCGTCCGCCTGCTGGCTGAGCCCGGCCAGCGCGTCGTATTCGCCCAGAATTCCGATGACCGGCTTTCCGCTGCCATAGCTGCCGGAAAACGCCGTGTCCAGCCCGGCAATGCCGTGCTGCACCGCAAAGCCCAGCTGCGCCAGCAGCGCCTCATACCGGGCGGCGGCGGCATGCTCATCCAAAGAAAGCTCCGGCGCATCCCAGATGGCATCGGCCGCGTCAAAAAACACCTGCCGCTTTTGCTCCAGCAGCGCGTACAGCTCCTGTTTTGTCATACCTGCTTTCCTCCTGCGGCCATGCGGCCTTTTTTACAGCACCTTGGCCAGAAACTCCTGCAGACGGGGCTGCGACGGATGCCCGAACAGCTCCTCCGGCGCGCCGCTTTCCACAATATTACCGTCCGCCATAAACAGCACCCGGTCGGAGACCTCGCGCGCAAAGCCCATCTCGTGGGTGACGATGACGCTGGTCATGCCGCTTTTCACCAGCCCCTTGATGACCTCCAGCACCTCGCCCACCATTTCGGGGTCAAGGGCGCTGGTCGGCTCGTCAAACAGCATGACGTCCGGCTCCATGGCCAGGGCGCGCACAATGGCCAGCCGCTGCTTCTGCCCGCCGGAAAGCTTGCCCGGCATATCGTCTATTTTGTCGCTGAGCCCCACGCGGGCCAGCAGCTCGGCGGCCATTTCGTTGGCCTCGGCCTCGGTCTTTCCCTTGACCAGCATGGGGGCCAGCGTGATGTTTTTGCGCACGGTCAGGTGCGGAAACACATTGAAATGCTGAAACACCATGCCCATCTTCTGCCGGTGACGGTCAATGTCGACCTTTTTGCCGGTGATCTCGGCCCCTTCAAAAAAAATCTGGCCCTTTTCCGGCTTTTCCAGCAGGTTGAGGCAGCGCAGAAAGGTGCTTTTTCCCCCGCCCGACGGCCCGATGATGGAGACCGCCTCGCCCGCGCGGATGGTTTCGCTGACGCCCTGCAGCACATGCAGCTTGCCGAAGCTTTTGTGCAGATCGACGGTTTTGATCAGTTCAGTTTGTGCCATGTGCCAGTTTCCTTTCCAGTGCGGCCACGACCTTACTCAGCGGGAAGGTCAGGCAGAAATAAATGGCTCCGACGATCAGCAGCGCCTCGAAAGCCAGATAGGTGGCGCCCTTGACCTTGAGGTAGGCGGTCATCAGGTCGCCGATGAAAAAGGTGGAGGCCAGCGAGGTCTCCTTGAGCATCATGATGAACTCGTTGCCCAGCGCCGGCAAAATATTGCGCACCGCCTGCGGCAGCACGATGCGCAGCATGGTCTGCCGGGCGTTCAGCCCCAGGCTGCGGGCCGCCTCGGTCTGGCCCTTATCCACCGCCTGAATGCCGGAGCGGATGACCTCGGAAACATACGCCGAGGAGTTGATGCACAGCGCGATGGCCACCCACATGAACGGGGTGAGGTTCAGAAACGGCAGCATCTGCGGCAGCACAAAATAGAACACGTACAGCTGCAGCAGAATGGGCGTGCCGCGGATGATCTCGACATAAATGCCCGCCAGCACGCGCAGCACGCCTACCCGGGACATTTTGCACATGGCCACCAGCGACCCTAAGATCACGCCGAAAAACACGGCGATGGCCGTCAGCAGCAGCGTATTGGAAACGCCCTCCAGCAAAAACACCTTCCAGTATTTTTGCAGCAGCATCAGGATGTTCTTGCCCATCTGTCCAAAATTCATCTGTCCGTTACCCTTTTCCTGTGCGCACAGCCGCCGGCAGCCCCAGAACGGGACGCCGGAAGCCATGCAGTATGTTTTTTACCGTCGTTTTTTTGCGGCCGATCAGCCTGCAGCGTTGCCGTCGTCGTCATAGCTGATCTCGCTGGCCGACTTGCTTCCGGCCTGGATCTGCGCTTCCTCATACCACTGGGCGTACAGGCCGTTTTCGTATGCCTCGGCCAGAATGGCGTTCACCTGCGCCGTCAGGTCGTCCGCGCCCTTTTTCATCAGCACCACGTTGCCCACATATTTGGGGTCGACCTCAAAGGAGAAGCCGCTCATGGCCACCTCCGGGTCGTTGGCGATAAAGACCTCCGCCTGCCCCTTGGCAACGGCCAGACAGGTGAAGTCGCCGTTTTTCAGCTGCATCAGCGCGGTGCTCAGGTCGCCGATGACTACCAGCTCGCTGTCGGGCAGCTGCTCCTGGCACAGCGACTCCTGCAGGGAGGCCGTCTGGGCCGCCACCTTGACCCCGGCCAGATCGGCCGCGCTGGTAAACTTGCCCTCGTTCTCCTTGAGGGTGATGACCACCTGCTCGGTTTCGTTGTCGCCGGCATAGTAATAATCGGAGAGGTTATACATCTCTGCGCGATCCTCTCTCCACGAGAAGCCGGAGATGGCCAGATCGACGCTGCCCATGCCAACGGCCGTCTGGCAGGCATCAAAGCTCATGGGCTGGATGACCAGCGTTTTACCCATTTTTTCGGCAATGTACTTGGCAAGGCTGATGTCGAAGCCGATGTACTGATCCTGCCCCTCCTTGCTGGTATCCACAAATTCCATGGGTGCGAAATCCGGGCTGGTGGCCACGGTCAGGGTGTCGTCGCTTGCTTTTTGGCCGCAGCCTGCCAGCGTCAGCAGGCTCAAGCATACCGTCAGTGCCAGTGCGGCCCATTTTTTTGCTTTCATAGTGGTTTCTCCCTTTCTATCCCTTTACCGGGCGGCGTCTCCGCCGCCCGGCGGCCGGTGAGCTGTTCTCTCCGGCGCCCCTCTCATTGACACCAGTATATCAGCATAAATATTCAATGTCAACCTGTTTTTGTGCATTTTCATTCACTTTGGCGGTTTGCACAGATTTTGGAGCAAACGGTCGGTTTGCAAAGGCTGTTTTGCTGTGATTTTTTGAAGTGCAGCCGTTTTTCGACCCTTCTTCACCAGCTTGCCGCTGTTATTTTGCCCGAAAGCAAAAAATTCACCCGCGCGCTCTGGCAGCGCACGGGTGAATATTCGCGTGAATAAAATGAATGTTTCAGCGTGTCTCGGCGGCGCGCTGCTGCAGCAGGCGAACGGCATCCAGATAGCCCTGCAGCCCGCGGCCGGTAATGGTCGCCACGCAGGCCGCCCGGATATAGGAGACCTGCCGGAACGCCTCGCGGGAGGCCACATCGGAAATATGCACCTCCACCGTGGGGATCTGCACCGCCTTCACGGCATCCAGCAGGGCAATGCTGGTATGGGTGTAGGCCCCGGGATTGATGACGATGCCGTCGCATACGCCGTAGGCCTCCTGGATCCAATCGATCAGCGTGCCCTCGTGGTTAGTCTGGCGGCAGTCCAGCTGCACGCCGTTTTCCTGCGCGTAGCTTTGCAGCATGGCCAGCAGATCCGCATAGCTGCCGGTGCCGTAAATGCCGGGCTCACGCACGCCCAGCAGGTTGAGGTTTGGGCCGTTCAATACCAGTATTTTCATCAGGCATTCTTCCTTTCCGGCGCGGCGCGCCGCTGTTCTTCTGTCGGCAGGGCTGGCAGCCGTTTCTGCGGCCCTGCGGCTGCGGGCGTTTTTCCCACTGCGGGCGCAGGGCGACGCGCGGCCGGGCGGCAAATACCGCCAAAAGCCGCCGCACCGCCTGGATGAAACGCTTATGTGCCGGTGCCCGGCCAGCCGCCGCGGATAACTTCAGGCAGGCAGGGAAGCCGCGCTTCAAGCCCAGCTGCCGGTAAACTCGGCCGCGATGGCGTCGGCCTCCGCCTCAGGGGTGGCATCCGCCGCAATGCGGCAGTGCGCCAGCCGCTCATACAAGGCGTGGCGCTCGTCGTACAGGCGGCGGATCGCTGCTGGGCTGCTGCTCAGCGGGCGGCCCTCGCCGGAAAGCCGCGCACAGTCGGCCTCCAGATAATATATGCGGCCGTTGCCCGCCAGTGCAAGGCGGTTTTCGGCGCGCAGGGGCGTACCGCCGCCGCAGGCGATCACCAGCCCGTGCTGCGCACCCACCTGCCGGACGGCGGCAGTTTCCAGCGCGCGGAAGGCCTGCTCGCCCTCCTGCGCAAAGATCTGCGGAATGGTACGCCCGGCGTTCTGCTCGATAAGGGCGTCCAGATCGACAAACGGCCGCCCAAGCCGCCGGGCTGTCAGGCGGCCGACGGTGGTTTTACCGCAGCCGGGCATGCCGATGAGCACCACGTTGCTTTGCCCGCGGCGCAGCCGGGCCAGACACTGTGCCGCTGCCGCGCGGCTGATGGGCTGCCCGCTGAAATATTCCGCCGCCGCGCGCCCCTGCTCGACCAGCATGGGCAAGCCGCCGGTTGCAGGAATGCCGCGCGCGCGCGCCGCCTGCACCAGCCGGGTCTCCAGCGGGTTATACACGGCATCCATCACGCCGCACAGCGACGCAAAAGCCGAAAGCTCCACCGGCTGGCCGTCGCCGTTGGGAAACATGCCCACCGGCGTGGTGTTGATCAGCACCTGCGCATCCGCGTGGCGGGCAAGGTTTTCGTAATTGTCCGGCCCCCGGCGCGAGATGACCGTCACCGAGGCCGCCCCCGCGCCGCGCGCCACGGCGCAGGCGGTATGGCTGGTGCCGCCACTGCCCAGCACCAGCACCTTTTTTCCGGCCAGCGGAATACCGGCGCTTTCCATGGCCAGCTGCATGCCGCAATAGTCGGTGTTATAGCCCGTCAGCACTCCGCCGCGGTTGACCACGGTATTCACCGCGCCGATAGCGGCGGCGCGCTCATCCACCACATCGCACAGCTGCAGCGCCAGCTGCTTGTACGGAATGGTAACGTTCAGCCAGTCATACTGCCGCCCGGCCAGAAACCGGCGGGCCTCCTCCGGCTGCATGGCAAGCAGGGCATAATCGGTGCAGCCCCACAGCTGCGCGTGAATTTCGGGCGAAAAGCTGTGCCCCAGGCTTCGCCCCAACAGGCCGTGCGTGCTCATTCCTCGGTGTACGCCCCCAGGAAGGTCAGCTGCTCGGTGCAGCGGGTCAGGTCGCACAGCAGGCTGACGGTCTGCGCATCGCGGCAGTCGGCGTCAATATCAATATAGAACAGAAACTCGAAATCGTGGCCGGAGATGGGGCGGCTCTCCAGCTTGCTGACGTTCAGGCCCAGCGTGGCAAAGTGCGACAGCACCTCGTACAGCGCACCGGGGCGGTGCGCCGTGCGGAACATCAGGCTGATTTTGGTGCAGCCCTCAAAGATCTGCAGGTTTTTGGCAATGCAGATGAAGCGGGTATAGTTGTTGTCGCTGTTCTGGATGTCGCGGTGCAGCTGCTGCAGCCCATACAGACCGCTGCACTCGGCCGAGCAGATGGCGGCCACATCGGCGCGGTCGCTTTCGGCCACGCGGCGGGCAGCCACCGCCGTGTTTTCGCACACGGTGACCTTGGCGTTGGGGTAGCGCTTGAGAAACTCGCTGCACTGGCCCAGCGCCTGCTCGTGCGAGAAAATTTCACGGATGTCGGCATCCTTTACGCCGGGCCGGGCCACCAGACTGTGGTTGATGCGCAGGCGGATGGAACGCACGATGTAGAAGCTGTGCTTCTGCATGAGGTCATACACCTCGTTGACCGAGCCGTAAATGTTGTTTTCGATGGGCAGAATGCCGTATTCGCACAGGCCGCTGTTGACGGCGCGCGCCACGCCCTCGAACGTATCCATAAAGAGGATGGAAGCCCCGCCGAACAGCTTGTCGCAGGCGATCTGCGAGTAGGCGCCTTCGGTGCCCTGACAGGCGACCGTTGCGTTTTTCGGCAGCTTGCGGGGCGAGGCCTCCAGCGCCTGCGCGATGCGCGCGCCCAGTTCCTCGCTTTGGGCCAGCTGCACCGACTGATAGGATCGGCTCATATCAAACAGCGTGGTAAACAGCATACGGGTAAAATTATCCATGGGCGGCTGCTGCCCGGCGGTCAGCTGGGCCAGATGGTCACGCTCCCGCGTGCGGTCCAGCACCGGAAGATGGCGGGCGCGCTTGTACTCGGCGATCTGCCCGGCCACCGCCATGCGCTGCTCAAACAGTGTTTTGATCTGCTCGTCAATGGAATCGATCTGTGTACGAAGCTGCTGAATATCCATGAGGTCTGATCCTTTCCTGCCGCGTCTGGCACGGCCTGTTCGTCGATTTTCAATCTCCGTCAATTTTCAATTTCCGTCAATTTTTCAATAAAGGAAATGCGCAAAAGGGAAGAGCGTGCGGCCGTGGCCGACACCGCAGCCGCCGTAGAGGGCCGACCGCCAAAAGGGCTGAGAAAACGGCCGACGGACGCCCGGGCGGCTGCCGCCCAAAAGCGCCGCCTGCGCCGCGCCGACGCTTGGATCCAGGGGGGCGGTTCACCACACCGCGGGCGGATCCAGCAGCAGGTCCAGCAGGGCCAGCGCCGTCACGGCCTCGGCCACCGGCACCGCCCGGTGCACGATGCAGGGGTCATGCCGCCCGCGCACGGTCAGCTCCGTGTCGGTCCGGGCGGCGAGATCCACACTGTGCTGCGGCTGCCCGATGGAGGGCGTTGGCTTGAGCGCCAGCCGGAACACCAGCGGCATGCCCGTCGTCGCCCCGCCCAGCACGCCCCCGGCGTCGTTTTTGACGGTGCGCACGCAGCCATTCTGCCAGCAGTAGGGGTCATTCTGCTCGCTGCCGAGGCCCTCGCAGCCTAAAAAGCCGCTGCCGAACTCGATGCCGCGCACACCGGGTATGCCGAAAGCCGCTGCGGAGAGACGGTTTTCTACCCCGTCGAACATATGCGCCCCAACCCCGGCCGGAAGCCCGGTGACGATGCAGCGGATGCTGCCGCCCACCGAGTCGCCCACGGCGGCGGCCCGGCGAATGGCCGCCTGCATGGCGGCCCCGGCCTCGTCGCTGAGGGTGGGAAACGCTTTGCCGCGCACGGCGGCCAGCGCGGCCGCATCCGGCGCGCAGGGGTCGGGCACGGCATCGGCAATGCCGCCGATGGAGGCGATGTGTGCATACACCTGCACCCCGCGGCGGGCCAGCAGCTGCAGGGCCACCCCGCCCGCAAAGCACAGCGGCGCAGTCATGCGGCCCGAAAATGCGCCGCCGCCGCGCACATCCGCCGCGCCGCCATAGCGCACAAATGCAGGCCAGTCGCTGTGGCCGGGCCGGGGAACGCGCAGGCCGCCCAACGCGGCATCCGGCATGGCGGCTGCCCCTGCCGGGCCGACCGGGGCCGAACCCGGCGCGGCGTTTTCCGCAGCGGCGGCCGGAGGGGTTGCCTTTGCCTGCAGGGGCACGGCAGGCTCCGCCGCGCCTTTGTCGGCAGCCGCGCCGCGCAGGTTGGCATAATCGGCGCTGCGCACATCGGTATTGCGGATGACGGCGGCCAGCGGCGCGCCCACCGTGCGGCCCTCCACCAGCCCGCAGAGGATCTCCGGCTCGTCCGCCTCGCGCCGGGCGGTGGAAAGGCCCGGTGCGCCGTGACCCGGGGCCCGGCGGGCCATCAGCTGACGGATCGGCTCCAGCTCGACGGGCTCGCCCGCGGGCAGGCCGTCCAGCACCACGCCGATGGCCGCCGCATGCGACTGGCCGAACACCTGTATTTTCAAGTTTTTACCGTAGGAAAAGGACATTGCCTACACTCCTGTCTTTCGTCTGCCTTTGGCCCCGTGGCCGAACGGTTCCCTTTTGCGGCTCGACACGGCTGCGCCTTGCCATAAGCGGCACGCCCGGCCCCTTCGCTGCCGCGGCGCCCCGGCAGTACAGCGCCGCAGCAGTGCGCCGAAGCCGTCTTTCCGCACACGGCCCGGCGCTGTCGGCGTTTTTCATCCGTCAGCGCTTTACCGCGCGCTCGCCCCGCTGCCAGGCGTTCCAGTCATCCCAGAAATCCGGGTAGGATTTTTCGACCGCCTGCGCCCCGCAGACGGTCACCGGCGCGCGGCACAGCAGCGACGCCACTGCCGCCGCCATGACAATGCGGTGGTCGCCCGCGCCATCCACCGTGCCGCCGACCAGCGCGCCGGTACCGGTGACGGTCAGCGAGGCCGCCCCGGCGTCGGCCTGCCCGCCCAGCGCCCGCAGCGCCGCGCAGGTGGCGGCCAGACGGTCGCTTTCCTTCAAGCGCAGGCGGGCGGCGTTGGCAAACACGGTTTTTTTGCGCTGCCCGGCCGCCAGCACCGCCAGCACCGGCATCAGGTCGGGGATGGGGTCAATATCCAACACCGTGTCGCCCGGGGCCGTGATGGCCGCGATCGCCTGTGTCACGGCACGGTCGCCCTGCACACTGTCCGGCCGCAGGCCCTGCACCGTCACGCCCGGCCCGCCCTGCGCGCGGACGATGGCATCCGCCGCCAGCCAGAACGCCGCGTTGGACCAATCGCCCTCCGCCGTCAGGCGGCCCGGCGAAACATATTGCTGCCCGCCGGGGATCTGCCAGCCGTTTTCCGTTGGTTGCACCCGCACGCCGAACTGCGCCAGCACCTCCAGCGTGATGGTCAGATAAGCCGCCGAGACCGGCGGTGTGGTCAGCCGCAGCGTGCTGTCCTGCGTCAGCAGCGGCAGCGCCAGCAGCAGCCCGGTAATATACTGTGAGCTGACGTTGCCCGGCAGCAGCCATTCGCCGCCGCACAGCGGCCCCACCGCCTGCAGCGGCAGGGCATCGGCCGAAACGCGGCAGCCGTGTGCGCGCAGCGCCCGGCACAGATCGCCCATGGGACGCTGCGGCAGCCGCCCGTGCCCCGTCAGCGAAAAGCCGTCCGCGGCCCCGTCGGCCGCGTACAGCGCCGCCGCCACCGGCAGAAAAAAGCGCGCGGTCGAGCCGCTCTCTCCGGCATCCAGCAGCGGGGTCTGCGGCAGCGCGCCGCGGCGCACCGGCCGCACCCGCAGACAGCCAAAGCCGTCCGCCCCCGGCGGCAGCAGACTGCACCCGCCGCCCAGCGCCTGAATACAGGCCGCGCTGGCGGCAATATCCTGTGAAAAGCCCCGGAAGAATACCTCCGTCGGCGCCTCGGAAAGGGCGGCGGCGATCAGCTGCCGGTGCACGAACGATTTGGAGGACGGCGCCGTCACCGCAGACAGCGCCGGGCCTTGCCCGCGGGGGGATAGGGTCACATCCATGGAAAGCTTCTCCTGCTCTGCCGCAAGCGGCCGTTTTTCAACAAGGCTCCGCCGTTCCGGGCACGCCGTCGGCGATCCATTCATCCAGCTCCTCCAGCGTCAGGCGACGGCATTCGGCCGCGCCCAGCGCGCTGGGCACCACCACGGTAATGCCGCTGCCGCCGCGCTTTTTGTCGGCGTGGGCGGCCGCGGCCAGCTGTGCGGCAGGCAGCTGCGTGCCGGTTGGCAGGCCAAACCGGCGGCACAGCGCCGCAATGCGGGCATCCAGCCCGGCCGGGGCCGCCCCGTGCCGGGCGGCGGCGCGGGCCATGGCCACCATACCGATGGCCACCCCGCAGCCGTGCGGCACCGCAAAGTGTGAGCACAGCTCGACGGCGTGGCCGATGGTGTGCCCATAGTTGAGCAGCGCCCGGCGGCCGGTGTCGCGCTCGTCGGCCTCCACCACCTGCGCCTTCAGCTGGCAGCAGCGGGCGATGACGGCCTCCAGCCCGGCGTGAACATCCGCGGTCTCCAGCTGCTCAAACAGCGCCTGATCCAGAATAACGCCGTACTTGATCACCTCGCCCATGCCGTTGGCAAACTCTGCCCGCGGCAGCGTGGCGAAAACGTCGGTGTCGCACACCACCAGCCGCGGCTGCCAGAAGCAACCCGCCATGTTTTTGCCGCAGGCCAGATCCACCGCCGTCTTGCCGCCGACGGAGGAATCTACCGCGGCAAGAAGGGAGGTGGGCAGCTGCACATAATCGACCCCGCGCTGATACACGGCGGCGGCAAAGCCGGTCAGATCACCGGTGACGCCGCCGCCCAGCGCGGCCAGCAGGTCGCTGCGGGTAAAGCCCGCCGTGCCAAGGGCCTCCAGCAGCCGCTGCAGCGTCTGCATATTTTTGCTGGCCTCGCCAGCGGCAAAGACGAACCGCTCGACCGAAAAGCCCGCCTGCGCAAAGGCGGCGGCCGCACGGTCGGCATACAGCGGGGCCACGTTGGAATCGGCCACCAGCATCACGCGGCAGGGCGTTTTGACGGCGGCCGTCAGGCTGCCGACCTGCGCCAGCAGCCCGCTGCCGATGAAAATGGAATAATCGCGCGAGGCGTGTACCCGGACGGTGTTCATGGGCAAATCTCCTTTATGGCTGCGGCATAGCCGCAGCATGGCCGCCGGAAGCACTGCGGCCGACAAAATTTCAGGCGTTTTCGTTGGCGGCAGCGGGCGCGCCGGTGATCAGCTCGCTGTAGGGCAGCGCCGTGATCCAGTCGCACAGGGTGTGCCACTCATCCAGCTTGTGGTTTCTGCGCGAACGGTAGATGTTGGCCAGCACCTCATAGTTCAGCAGCACCGTGCGCCGCTGGTTAAAGCTGGTGGGCAGCAGCTGGATCATCTGCCACCACCATTTTTTTTCCTTCGTCTGCAAAAACAGGTCGCGCGCCGTGTTCAGGCCGTCGATGGTGCTCTGCATCAGGGCGGCAAAATCGCAGGCTTCGCCGTCCTGCGGGCCGCTGGCCGTCAGATGCTCAAGGCTGAAATCCTCTGCGGTAAAGGCGTGATCCTGTATTTTGTGCATGGTCGAGCAGCTGTTGGCCACCGTGCCCACCTTGTAGGTGTCAAACTCCTTCCACCAGTACAGCGGGGCGGTGATGTCCACATACACCGTGATCATGCGCAGGTATTTGCGGTGGTCGGCCGTCCCGGCCGAGCGCAGGCGGCGCATCAGGCCAAGGTCGTTTTCGCCCAGCACCGGGTCGCCCTCGGCGGGAAACTGCGAGTCGCACTTTGCCCACGAATTGAGGGGGTTGCGCATTCCGCGAATGGCCGCCTCCCAGCCCAGCACCTCGGTGTTTTCGGTTTTCAGCATAGCAAAAGCCTCTCTTTCTGCATGGTTAAAGGGCGGCCCGGCGGGCGGCCCGGTCGTACTTGCAAAGCCTCCCCCTGCAAGGCCCGGCGGCGGGGAGACGGCGGCGGCCTTTGCGCCGCAAAACGGCTGCCTTAGCCGCAGCTCTTTGGCGCGGCGGCCTGCCCGCGCTGCTCGCTGAGCAGCTTCAGCTGTCTGCCCTCGCCCAGCAGGCGGCTCAGGGTCTCGGCGTCGCCGTCCGCCAGTGCGCGGCGGTACTCGTTCAGGCGGTCGATGAGGTAGTCGATCTCCTCGCCCAGCGGCTCGCGGTTATCCAGAAACAGCTCCGTCCACATGGTCTCGTTGAGGAACGCCACGCGGGTCATATCCTTGAAGCTTCCGGCCGAAAAGCCCACATAGTTCTGCGCCGTGGGGCTTTTGATATAGGCGCTGGAGACCACATGGGCCAGCTGGCTGGTGTAGGCGATGGTGCGGTCATGCTCCTGCACGGTGGTGCGCACCACCCGCCCGAAGCCCAGCGAGAGGAAAAACGCCTGCAGCATGGCCCAGTCGGCCGCACAGCGCGCGGCGGGCACGGCCGTTTCGGGCGGGGGCACCAGCAGCATGGAGGCCCCGTCAAACAGGCCGTCGCGCGACGCGGCCCAGCCGCTGCGCTCGGTGCCCGCCATGGGGTGCCCGCCGAAAAAGGAAAAGCCGTACTGCCCGGCCAGCGCGAAGGCCGCGCCGCACACCGCCGCCTTGACCCCGGCGCAGTCGAACACCGCGCATCGGGGCGAAAGGGCGGCGGCGTGCTCTGCCAGCCACTGCACCGCCGCCGACGGAAACAGCGCCACGGCGACCAGATCGCATTCGGGCAGGTTTTCCGCCGTCAGGGGCGCATCCAGCACGCCGCTTGCCACGGCGTCCGCCAGAACGGCGGCGTCCAGATCGACGCCGTACAGGGTGTGCGCGGTGCGCGCGCGGATGGTGCGGGCCAGCGAGCCGCCGATCAGCCCCAGCCCAACAACGGCAATCTTCATCCGTTCATCTCCTCACGGCAGCGGTAGGGCAGCACCTGACGGCAGGCGGCGGCCACATCGGCAAAGGTCTCCGGCGTGATGGACTGCTGCCCGTCGCACCAGGCCTTTTCGGGATGGTTGTGCACCTCGACCATCAGGCCGTCCGCCCCGATGATGGCGGTGGCCAGCGCCATCGGCTTGACCAGGCTGCGGATGCCGGTGCCGTGGCTGGGGTCAACGATGATGGGCAGGTGGGTCATGGTGCGCAGCAGCGGCACTGCCGAAAGATCCAGCGTGTTGCGGGTATCCGTGGCAAAGGTGCGGATGCCGCGCTCACACAGGATGACCTGCTCGTTGCCGCCCGCCATGATGTACTCGGCGCTCATCAGCAGCTCGGTAAGGGTGGCGGAGAAGCCGCGCTTGAGCAGGATGGGCTTGTGCAGCTTGCCCAGCGCCTTGAGCAGCTCGAAGTTCTGCATATTGCGCGCGCCCACCTGAATGACATCCACCTCGTCAAAATAGGGCAGCTGAGAAATATCCATGATCTCGGTGACGACCGGCAGCCCGGCCTCGTGCCCGGCGCGGATGAGCATTTTCAGTCCCTCCTCGCGCAGGCCCTGAAAGGCGTAGGGCGAGGTGCGCGGCTTGAACGCGCCGCCGCGCAGCAGGCTGGCCCCGGCGGCCTTTACCGCCTTGGCGATGGTGGTGATCTGCTCCTGGCTTTCGATGGAGCAGGGGCCTGCCATAATGCAGAAGCTGCCGCCGCCGATCACGGCGTCGCCCACGCGGATGACGGTATCCTGCCGGTGCATTTTGCGGTTGGCGCACTTGTACGGCTCCTGAATGCGGCGCACATCCTGCACGATGCTCATGGCGTTGAGCATTTCCATATCCACCGCCGTGGTGTCGCCCACCAGCCCCAGAACGGTGTTGTTGACGCCCAGAGATTCGTGTACGGTCAGGTGCTGATCCTCCAGCCAATGGCGCAGAGAATCCAGCTGCTGCGGGTCGGGATTCGGCTTCAGAACAATAATCATGATATGTTTTCTCCTTTTGTCTTGTCGGGGCGGGGCTGCGGACGCCTGCCGCGGCGTTCTCTTTTGGGGGCCTGTCGACGGGGCCGCCGAAAAAAGAAAGAGCCGCAGTGTGCGTTACACTGCGGCTCTGCCCATTCGTTTTCAGCAACCGACCGTCTGCTTTGCGCGAACACAGTGTAACAAAGAATACCCCTTAAAAAAGTAATAAGCGGTAAAATACACGTATTCGGCATAAAAGTAGAACTTTTTCATGATGAAAATGCTGCTTTCTGCGCCGGAGACCCGGCCGCACCGTTCGGTTTACAGAAAACAGTATAGCACTTCTGCAAAATTTGTCAACCGGAAAATTTTTGTCCCGGCGGGGCACGGCGCCGCCCTGTAATACCCACCCGACGCATGAGCAGGGACAGGCGAAGCCGACAGTCGGCCCCCGCAGCACGGCGGGCTATAGGAAAAAACACCCGGCCGCCCCCTGAAAAGCGGCCGGGGAAAGCAAAGAAACGGGGGCTCTCCATAGAAGGTGGGCTTTCTTCTTCGGCAGGCGGAAAACGGCCGGGCAGGCAAGGCCAACACCCCCGCAGGCTGCGCCGGACAGGCGCTTTGCGTTACGGCGTTTGGGGCGCAGGCCCCTGCGCCGGGCAGAAGAACGCCACGGCCACCGCCCCGGGGCCGACATGCGTACCGATGGTGCTGCCCAGCCGACAGGTGGGCACATGGTCAATGTGCCCCTGCCACAGCCCGGCGCTTTGCCGCAGATACTCCTGCAGGGCCGTATCCTCCAGCCCGGAATAGCCCGCGGCGCACGGCATGCCGAAATGGATGCCGCCGCGCGCGGCCGCCGTCTGGTTGAGCAGGTTGTTGCTGGCGTGCAGGCCGCGCGCCTTGCCCAGCATGACGATCTCGCCGTTTTGCACCGTCAGCACCGGCTTGACGTTCAGCAGGCCGCCTGCCAGCGCCGCCGTGCGTGAAATGCGCCCGCCGCGGCGCAGATAATCCAGCGTATCCACCACGCCCAGCACGCACACCTGCTCACGGCGGGCCAGCAGCTCCCGCTCCAGTGCGGCGGCCGTATACCCGGCGTCGCGCAGACGCACGGCGTATTCCACCAGCACGCGCTCGCCCAGCGTGACGCTGAGGGTATCCACCACCCGCACCCGGCCGCCGTACCCGGCTGCGGCGGCCAGCGCGCTTTGCATGGTGCCGGACAGCCGGGACGAAATGGTCAGAATGACCGCCTCATCCTGCGGGGCCATGCGTGCCAGCGCCTGTGTGTACTGCCAGGGCGTCACCTGGCTGGTGGTGGGCAGGGTCTCGCATTCGGCCAGCATGGTATAAAATTTGCTGCCGGAAAGCGTAACGCCATCCTGATATTCCGTCTGACCAAAGCGGACGGTCAGCGGCAGCAGGCACACCCCCAGTCGCTGGGCCTCGGCCTGCGTGAGGTCGCTGGCGGAATCGGCGATCAGATAAACGGACATACGGTCTTCCTCCCTGGGCCGGGCAGCAGGCCCGGCGTTTCTTTTTGATTTGTATGCAAGGCCGCCCGACGCCCCCAAAACGGGCTGCCGAACAACCTGCCGATGGGCCGCGGACAGCCGGCGGCGTGCATAGCTGCCAAAGCGCTTTTCGTGCCCCGGCGGCGGATGCTGCCCGGGCATCTTTTTTGCGGCGGTTCCTTTGGTTAGTGCCGCGGCGCGGCAGAAGGTTACAGCCCGGCCGAAAAAAACTTTTGCTTTCCCCGGCGGCATCCGGTATAATAAAAGGCAGCAAGCCGGGCGCAGATGCGCCGAGGGGAAAGGAGGCGCAGCCGCCGTGACCAATGCCGACCAACAGGAGTTTGAGGCCATCTACCGCGAAAATTACAGTCGGCTGTTTGCCTTTCTGCACCGGCTGACCGGCGACTGGCACTTAACGGAGGAGCTGACGCAGGAGACGTTTTTTCAGGCGTTCCGCAGCTATGGCAGCTTTCGCGGGCAGTGTCAGCTGTTCACCTGGCTGGCGGGCATTGCCCGGCATGTTTTTTACCGGCACCTGCGCCGCTGCCGCCTGCAGGCCGATGCCGTCTGCCCCGACGCCGTGGCCGACGCCTGGCTGGCCGCACAGGCCGACCCCGCCCCCGGCGTGCCCGAGCAGGCCGAGCGCGCCGCCGTCTGCCGCGCCGTGCGCGAGCTGGTGCGCACCCTGCCGCCGCGCTATCGGGATGTGGTGATGCTGCGGCTGTACGCCGGGCTGCCCTTTGCGCAGGTGGCCGCTGCGCTGCACATCAGCGAGGGGTCGGCCAAGGTGCTGTATTTCCGCGCCCGGGAAAAGCTGGCCAGGCAGCTGCGGGAGCTGTACGGCTGAATATCGCCCCGGGCCGCCCGCAGCAGCGGGCCGGTAACCCCCACCTGTGCCGTCGGGCGCGCCCTGCGGCAGCGGGCCGCGCAATGCCGCCGCCCGTTTTGGCACATCGGCCGACGGCACACCGTCGGTTTTCCGCTTTGCTTTTTGACAATGGATAAGACAATGGATAAACAGAGAAAAAGGAGTGCTTGTATGCCTGAGCAGACGCTTTGCTGCGCCGTAGTGCGCGACCTCGCCGCCCTGTACACCGACGGGCAGGCCAGCCCCGAGACCGCCGCTGCCGTGCGGCGGCATCTGCTGGGCTGCGC
>CAKTAM010000016.1 GCA_934527255.1 uncultured Oscillospiraceae bacterium
GATCTGCACCTTGCCGTTCAGCTTGGGGAAGCGCTCCTCCACCAGCTGCGCCACGGCGCGGGCATCCTCCATGCAGGCCGATTCGGAAATAAAGCACTTGCCGCTGTATTCCAGCCCGCCCTCGGCGTGCTCCTGCATTTTATCGACGATCATCTTGATGACGGCCTGCTTGCCGCGCACCTTGTAGCGCGGGATCAGACGGCCAAGATTATCCATATTCAGCAGCGGGCAAATTTTAAGTACCGTGCCGAACCAGCCGGACGCCTTGGAAACGCGCCCGCCCTTGATGTAAAAGGTCAGATCGGTCGAGAAGAACCAGTGGTGTACCCGCAGCTTGTTCTTTTCGGCCCATGCGGCCAGCTCATCCAGGCTCAGCCCCTCGTCGCGCAGGTCGGCCAGCTTATCCATCAGCAGGCCATAGCCGGAGGAAGCGCCCAGCGAATCCACCACCAGAATGCGGCGGCCGGGATACTTTTCCATCAGCTCCTCTGCGGCCATGCGCGCCGAGTTGGAAGACCCCGACAGGCCCGAGGAAAGCGAAACGTGCAGCACATCCAGCCCCTGTTCCAGAAACGGGGTAAAATACTCGGTAAATTCGCCTATGCTGACCTGTGCCGTTTTGGTATCGGCCCCGGCCGCCATGGCGGCGTAAAACTGGTCAAACGGCATGGTCTGCCCCAGGTCGTCGGGGTAGGAAACGCCGTCCAGCATGTAATGGAAGCAAACGTAATGAATGTCGCGCGCCTGCATATGCGCATGGGAAAGATCGGCCGTGGAGCAGCAGCTGAGAACATAACCTGCCATGATTCACTCGTTCCTTTCGCTTGAAAACGGCCGGGCGGCCGCCGGGGCTCTCCCCGTCTGTTTGTCTTTATTGTAAACAAAAACCGGCGCAAGTGCAAGAGGTTTTCCGCTTTTTTCGCGTTGTTTTCGACGGCGGCAGGGGGGTAGGCCGTTTCGGCTTCGCGTGCCGCACCGTCGGGAGGCGCCCACCCCGTTTTTTCTTTGTTTGCCCGGTGCGGACATCCTTTCACCGCAATTGCATCCGCCTTTTTTGCCGCAGTGCTTGCCAAACGCCGGATGCACCGATATAATAAGGGAGAGTTCACCGGGTCTCCCGGGGAAAAGGAGGAAAAGGATATGACGTTTGAAGATCTGTTCGGCAAGGCGCAGTGGATGTCGCCGCAGGCCGACTGTCTGACCCCGCTGTGCCGGTGCGAATTTACCGCCGACACGGCCGCCCCGATAAAGCAGGCGGTGCTGACCATCTGCGGTCTGGGCTTTTTTGAGGCGTTCCTCAACGGCCGCCGCATCGGCGACGATCTGTTCGTTCCGCCTGACACCAACTATCACACACGCCCCATGCTGGTGAATGACCGCCCCTTTGCCGAGGTGATGGGCAGCCGCATTCTGTGCCTGCAGTACAATGTAGACGGGCTGTTGGCCGACGGCCGCAACGTGCTGGCCGTGCGGCTGGCCCCCGGCTATTATCACTATGGGCACATCACGCCGTTCGGCCCGGTGCGGCTGTGCTTCCGCCTGCAGCTTACCGGCGAAGATGGCAGCGTGCGCGAGGTGCTCTCCGGCCCGGCGCTGCGCTGGCATGAAAGCGAGGTGACCCGCGCCGAGTTCACCATTGGCGAGGATCAGGATTATACCCGTTTTCCGGCCGACTGGCTGGCCGCCGACTGCGCGGCGGACGGCTGGCAGCCCATGCTGCCCTCGCCACTGCCGGATACCCGCTATGATCTGACACACTGCCCGGCCGACCGGGTGATCCGCACGCTGACGCCGGTGTGCATTTTCCGCCGCGGGCAGACCGCCGTATATGACCTTGGCGAAAACATTGCCGGGCGGCCGCTGCTGGAATGCGCCGCCGGGGCCGAGGTCACGGTGCGGTTTGCCGAGGAGCGCACCCCCGACGGGCAGCTGGACGAAACCTCCGTCCAGGCGCTGTACGGGCAGCGGCTGAGCGTGCGCAACGACGGTACCCCCCGCACCGTCACCGCCCGCACCACCTGGTTTGCCGCGCGCTATCTGGAGGTGACCGGCGACGCCCGCCTGACCGCCTTTGAGGAAATTCACGCTGATGTGGCCGTTACCGGGCGGTTTGACTGCTCGGATCCGGTGCTGAACTGGCTGTTTGAGGCCTATCTGCGCACCCAGCTGGCCAACCTGCACGGCGGCATTCCCTCCGACTGCCCGCACATTGAACGGCGCGGCTATACCGGTGACGGTCAGCTGACAGCCGAAACCGCCATGCAGCTGCTGGACGGCGAAGCGTTCTACCGCAAGTGGATGGAGGATATTTCCGACAGTCAGGACCGTTTGACGGGGCATGTGCCATACACCGCGCCCTTTGTCTCCAGCGGCGGCGGCCCCGGCGGCTGGGGCTGCGCCATTGTCGAGGTGCCGTACGTTTTCTGGCGGATCTACGGCGACAAGGGCCCCGCGCAGTGGATGTACCCGCAGATGCTGCACTGGTTCGACTATCTGGATGCGCACAGCGAGGAGGGGCTGGTCACCAGCGAGGAGCCGGGCAATTGGTGCCTGGGCGACTGGTGCACGGCCGAAAAGACCCAGCTGCCGGAGCCGTACGTCAACACATATTTTTACGCAAAATCGCTGCGCCGCGCGCTGGAGCTTTGCCCGCCGGAGGACCGCGCCGCCCTGCAGGCCCGGCTGGATGCCCGGCTGCAGGCGCTTTGCCGCCACTATTGGGATGCGGCCACCGGCAGCTTCTGCGGCGGCATTCAAGGGGCGGATGCCTTTGCTCTTGACCTTGGGCTGGGAGATGAGCGCACACTGAAAAATCTGGTGCAGAAATACCGGGCGCTGGGCTGCTATGACACTGGCATTTTCGGGACGGATATTCTGACCCGTGTTCTGTTTGAACGCGGGCAGGGTGAGCTGGCCCTTGCCCTGATGGCCAGCCGCGGCCGCTATGGCTATGCCAACTGGATGCGGCAGGGCGCGACCACGCTGTGGGAATACTGGACAGGCGAACGCTCGCACAGCCACCCGATGTTCGGGGCTGCGGTGCGTTATCTGCACCAGTATGTGCTGGGCATTCGCCAGCTGCCGGACAGCGCCGGATTTGACCGTGTGCTGATCGCCCCCGCGCGCCTGCCCGCGCTGGCGTTTGCCCGCGGCGCGCTGCGCACGCCGCACGGCGAGCTTGCCGTCGAATGGGCCCGATTGGACGACCGCATTCAGTTTGCCGTCACGCTGCCGCAGGGCGTTTCGGCCAGCCTGTGCTGGAACGGCGAGACCTATGCGCTGCAGCCCGGCTGTCAGCGATTTACATTTTCCTTCTGACCATGGATGACCGGCAGCCTCCGCCGTCGGTCGAAAAGCGGACGGTCTATAAAGCTTTTCTCTGCTTTTGCGCAAAAAGGAACGCCCCGGTGCGGCTGCACCGAGGCGTTATTTTTCTGCTTTCTGCTTTCTGCACTCCGTCACCGAGTGCGGACAATCAGCTCCGCTTTCTTCTGCCGGACAGATACATTGCTGCTGCCGCCATTGCCGCAGACAGCATGCCCAACACCAGATAGAACGTCAGCGGGAACGCATCACCCGTATCCGGCGTGGCAGCGACCGTGCTGCCGGTGCTGCCCGAATCCGTCGGGGTCGTCGGCTGCGACGGCGTAGTCGGCTCGGAAGGTGTGACCGGCTGCTTAGGTTCGCCGGGCAGCTGTACGGTCAGTGCAGTCTCGCCCTCTGCCGTCAGCGTGTCGCTGTCCTCCAGCGTGGTGTGCAGCACATTCGTTGTACGGTCCGTTTCTGCCGCCTCATAAGTAAAGGTCAGCACGGCGGCATCCCGGCTGAGTGCAGCTTTCTCTGCCCATACAAAATGCACGGTCGCGTTTTCGTCGCGCCAGCTGTAATACTGTGTACCCTGTACGGAATTCAGCGTCAGAATATCCGCATCATAGCAGATATCATACTTGCCGTTGGTGGACGCTTCGACCGGCACGCGCACAGTGACCGTTCTGGCTTTGGTATCCACCGTGACCACATCTTTCACCTGCTGGCCGTCCGGTGTAGTCAGCAGCACAACACTGTTCAGTGTACCAGCCGCCGGATCTTCGCCGCCGATCGGTTCTTCCGGCTTTTCCTCGGCAGGGGTTTCCTGCGTCGGAAGCTCATCCACCGGGGTTTCAGGCGCCGGAGCTTCCGGCGTCGACTCTTCGGGTGCCTCAGGGATCTCTTCCTCAGGTACTTCTGCAGGCTGCTCGGGTTCGAGCGGTTCTTCCGTCGTCGGTTCTTCCGGTACCGCAGGCTGCTGTGTGGTCTGGGCGGTCGGTTCGACTGCCTCGGCCGCATTCAGGCAGGCTACCAGAGAGGGGGCTGCATCCGTTGTGTCAGCCGTATTCTGATACAGCGCCACAACCGGGTTTACACCCATGCCAAAGCTGCCCAGATTGGCCGCCGTCAGAGAATCGGGATCGATTGCATACAGTGTGGCACAGCCCGCCTGGGTGCTGCTGCTGACAACATACAGGAAACGGCTGTCGAAATCAAACAGCATGGAGGCGCGATAGTCGCCGGTCATACCGGAAACCCCGGTCAGCTTGATACCGGTACTGCCCAGTTTGCCCACCAGCATACGATAATTGCCCGTAGACTGCACATAAGTGTAGCCAAAGCTCCACATATCACCGCTTTCCGTCAGCACATAATAGTAGTGCGTCGGGTTGGTGTCATTATAGTAGCCGCTGCCGACATAGGCAATAGCCGCCATACGATCCTCGCGGAAATAGCCGGGCATATCGAACTGGTTCTGATCGCCGTCCTCCTGTTCGAAATTGAACACTTCCAGCGACAGGCCATTGTTGCAGATTGCGATTAGGTCACCAAATTTGCCAAGCCAAGCCGGAGCGCTGGCCGCATCCGACCACAGCTGTTCGGCTGGCAGGTCATTCAGAACCGCCGTTGCCTCAAACCCGGACGGATCGACCGCATACACGGTACCGGCCGCATTGTGCACATACAACTTGTCATTGTGCAGCGCACCGGCATAATACTCTGCCGCGGCCGCGCCCTGCACTGTCCACGCCTCGGGGGCATCCGTGGTGAATGCCGCCCAGCTGGCGCTGCCATCGGCCGCCGTGATCAGGCCCTGCATCGTTACGCTGCCGGAAGCACGCACCGTCACCTCGCACGATGCCGTCAGGTGCGGCTCTGCTGCGGTGGTTGCCGTAATGGTGGTCACACCGGGTGCAACACCGGTAACAACGCCGTTTTTCACGGTGGCAACCGCTTCGTTTCCGCTGGTCCAGTTAACGGTAGCATCACTCAGGTTCCACGGCTCGGTCGTTGCATACAGCCGGATGACAGAGCCTGCCATTACGGAGGCTTTCTCCTTATCCAGTGTAATGGAGACCGCCGTTTCAGCACCGGGCATTTCGGTGCGGATGGAGGTGGGAATATAGAAACCAGTGTAGGCGTTTCCTACCTTGCCCATGCCAGTTTTCACGCCCTTGTCCGGCAGGTAAGCGGTATTGGTCACCGCTGCCGCGCCGGTTGCGGTATCGATGCGCAGCAGATAGTTCTGCGCGCTGCCGCCCTTTTGCGCCGAAGACTGCACATTCAGATAATACAGCTGGTCGTTTTCATGATCCCATGCAAACGAACCGCTGAAGAACGACTGTGCCGGCTTGAGGCTGGTTGTCGTACTGACAGGCTCCAGCGCCTTCACCGCACCATTGACCACATCGTCCAGGCTCCATTTATACAGGAACGTATACGCCTGCCCACCGTAGTTGGCCGCATAGAAATTGCCGTCATCATCGATTGCCAGCGTCAGAATGCGCTGATAGGTTGCCGCGTTGTTTTTGGGCGAATGCACATTGACGGTAAATTCCTTGGTCAGCTCGGCCGTTGCCGTGTTGACGCTGTACACCGTGCTTGTGGAGGAATCCATCACCAGCGCATACAGCTTGTTCTCCTTATAGCTGTAGGCCATATCGGAAATGTTGACGGTGGCGCCGGTACCGCCGGTGCCGCGATATTTGCCGATCTTGACGCAGTTGTCAAAACCGTCGTGCTTTGCCACATACAGATAGCCATCCGCCGCTGCCATCAATACATAACCATTGACGTATTCTGCCGCGTTGACCCGGATGTTCATATGCGGAGCAAACGTATAGGCGCCGTCGGTCTTCAGGTAGGTCAGAGCATATACCTTTTCGGGATCCAGCTCCATCAGACGGTTGCCGTCAGAGCCGCCCGCCCATTCGCCGCTGGTAAAGGCAAAGAACCGGCCGGTGAAATCCTCCGGCTCGCCGCCGTACTCCACTTCATAGGTTACGGTGTTGTTGGCATAGTCGCCCACCATGACCAGGCACTTTTCATGAATCTGCTTATTGGCAATGGCCTGCTGCAGATCCACGGTTGTCACACTGGTCTGTCCGGCCTCGGTCTGCTGCGGCAAAGCCTGTCCCAGCAGCTTATTGCCCTTGGCGTCGTACACCTGTACGGCGGCAATATAGTTATTATCCGAGGCGGTCACAACCAGATTGCCGGTCTCCTCGTCCTTGGTAATATCCGTTACCACCGGGCGGGTGTTGTCGACCGTCATCGCAGTGGACAGGTATGCGCCCTTACCCAACGTGCCGGAGGTAATCAGTTCAGCCAGCTGCTGTTCGGTAATGGTTCCGTTCGACGTAATGCCGCCGGTGTTTTTCGCCTTTTCGTAATACTCCGGCACAGCCACCATGCTGACCGTCAGCGTATCGCCCTCGGTCACGCCCAGCGAAGAGACCTTTTTATTGATCATCAGGCTGGAGGTTGTCCGCAGCCAGGAGGCGCCGTTGACGTGATAATACGCGCTGACCCACTGCTCGGTGACGGCGCTCATGTACAGGATGTTATTATTCTGATCGGTGGCAACTGCCGCAGCAGCAGCAGCATTGCGGATGGGGCTGAAAGCCAGCTGATACAGCGAATCGCTGCTGTTGATTGCCGCGCGCTGCATGGCATCCGGATCGTCCGTGATATAGGGGTTGCCGATCTGGAAGTAAACCGCATCGTCCCCCTCATACTGGATCAGCAGCGTATTGGTCTGCGTAACGCCGGTATAAGGCGCCGTGGTATCCCCATGCAGCGTGCCCGCGTAGGTTGCACGGTCATACATGGAGGGATCGCTCCAGTTGCCGTAGAAGCCCAGCACCGGGATGGAATGCGTCACATCCGGCACTTCTCCTTCTGCGGTAGTCACCGGCTCGACAAAGGTATAGCCCTCTACATACGCGCCGTTGGAATAACTGGCATCCAGTGCATCTTTCTGCGCCTGCGTCAGAGCAACCTGCACCTGCACGCTGACGGAGCCGTTGGCCGGCACCGTAAAGCGGGCCGTTTCCAGATGGGCCAAAATCAGATGGGCGTCGTAGGAAGTGGTCTTTCCGTCGCCATCCACATCGCCCGCGGCAACATTCAGTGCAGAGCCGTCGTTATTGCCGACAATATAGTCCAGCAGGGCCTGTGCATCGTCTGCATCGGTATCACCGTCGCGATCAACGTCAGCCTCAACCTTCGACTGCGGTACAAAGGTCTCGCCCTCTACCGTATATACCGTCTCAACCGCCAGCGGTGTTGTTGCCGTATCCAGCCAAGTCACCGGCGCAGCATCCGTCTCACTGACGGTAAACTGATCCTGTGTGAAAAAGCTGCCGGAAAGCGTATAGCTTTTTTCGCTGTCGGAAAGGTTATTGACAGTGAAAGAATACCGATAAACGCCCTCGCGTGCAGGGTCATCGCCCAATTCGACCTTCACCTTGCCGTCCGCGGCCGAATCGGTGGCGTCGTCACCCATTTTGATGTACGACTGTGCCGTGACCACGCTGCCCACATTGGCCAGGCCGGCACCCTGCTTGAGCACCGACCAGTACGAGCCGCTTTTTTCCTCCAGCAGCGGCTGCGCCGTCGACATCAGCAGGCTCTGCGTCAGCATGCGCGCCGACAGACCCGTTTTCTCGCACAGGCCCTTTTCGCGGATATACTGTGCAGCCAGTGCCGCCATACCGGCAGTCTGCGGGGCGGCCATGGAAGTGCCGGACATGCCCTCATACTGATCCGTGCCACCCAGCACCGGACCGTTTGCATTATCCTTATGCGTACCATTGACCGAGTAGATATTCCCGCCGGGGGCAGTGATCTCGGGCTTGATGGTCAGCGATCCGGGTACGCCCCAGGAGCTGAAATCGCTCATGGTGTAATACGCCGAATCATAGTGTACGCTTGCAATGTCACTGCCAACCGTTAAGGTCCCAAGATAATACGGTGCGCTGCTGCCCTCTGCCGCAGTTTTCTGCGCGGCGGCGCGCAGAAGCTCTGCATCCGCCTGCGTGATGGCCACGACCGGCTGCGTTTTGGTGTAGTCGGAAAGATCCATGCTGACAGTGCCGGGCCGGTTATTGTAAATAATCGTGCCGATAGCGCCGTACTTCACGGCATTTTCCGCTTTCAGATAAAACGAGATGTCTCCGCGCGAGCAAACCGCGATCTTTCCCGCCAGCACATCGGCCAGAGCGGCAAACTCCTCCTCCGTACCGACGCCATCAATCATCACATACTGCTGTTCCCCGGCCAGCGTATTAAACGGCAGGTTCTTTTCACCCGTCTGCGTATAGAACAGCAGTTCGTCACCCACCTTGAGGTATTCGCCGGTAAAGCCGTCGTTATCGACCGAGGCAACACTGAGCGAATTGGTAAACGACGAGGGCGAACCGGTCGTGGCAAAGCTGACATCATCGCCATACAGGTAGGAACCGCTTTCGGCGTTTTCCGCCCATGCATACGAGTTACCAGCCGACATGGTGACAACCACGCCGCTTTCCGTCAGGCTGTCCATCACGTTCTGATAGGTCAGGCTGCGGGCAAAACCCGGGTTGCCGGAACCAAGGGAAAGGTTGATCGAATCCGCCCCCAACACAATGGCATCCTCAATGGCTGCCATATAGTCCGAATCATATGCGCCGCCATTTTTGCCGAACACCTTCATGATCAGCAGCTGCGCATCCGGGGCAACGCCCTGCACCAGAACACTGTCCAGCGCGGGCACAAATGCACCGTCACGGGCCACATAAGCGTTGGCCGCCGCAATACCGGCCACATGGGAACCATGCTCACCCTGCGTGTCATCCGCATGGTCAATGGTCAGACTGTTATCAATATAGTTGTAGCCAAAGGCGATTTTGTCCGTACGGAATAACTCCTGCGCCGTGGGGGCATTCTCGTCCTTGGCAAGGTTCAGCTGATCATACACCGAAGCAATTTTTTCAGCGTCCAGCAACTTCAGTGAAGTCCGGTACTCCTGCACCGATACTCCGGCCTCTTCCGCCAGCTTTTCCAGCGAATAATCAAACGCCGCCGCATCAAAAGACTGGTGCGCCGTGTCAATGCCGGTGTCGATAATAGCAATACGGGAGCCTGCACCGGTATAACCGTCCGCCCATGCCGTGGTCGAACCGATCATGCCGGAAGATGTCGCCATCTGAGGGTCGTCGGTACCGTCCTGCGTGCGCTGCGGCTCGTACCGGGTCTCGATCAGCACTTCTTTAACGCCGTCTATGGCGGCAATGCGCTCGATCTGCCCATATTCGACATTTGCCGAAATCAGGTTTGCGGCCAGCGTCAGGTTCCAAACAACATCCAGCGGCTGACCATCCAGCGCCTGCTGTTCGATTGCCGTTTCCACTTTGGCCTGCTGCGCTTCCAGCCCACGGCGATAGCGCAGTGCACCTGCATCCTCGGCAATACTCTGTGTGGCATAGCCGGCCGCGATGGTCGGTGCCTTTTCCAGCACAATGGAAACACGCACCTGCTCATCCGCCGCATAAGCGGGCGCCTCTTCAATCGGCTCGCCACTGCCGGGCAGCGTGCCAAGCTGGCGCCCCTGTGTGCGTTCGACATAATTCAGGCTTTCTGTAGTGTCCCCTGCAGATACTGCCCCGACGGGCAAGGCCCATACAGCCAGCAGCACAATGGCCAGCAGCATGGATACTGCGCGATGAAACCGTTTGTGTTCTTTCATCTTCCTGCCTCCTCTTTCATCTTTTGCTGCCAACGCCGAAAGTCTTTCTTCCAACATGGCTTTTTGTTGCACAATGTTGTTATTGTAAAACAGATGCCAATTACTTGTCAATGGCACAGGAACATTTTATCACTTTGTCCTCGTGATACGAACATCTGTTTTGAAATGCCTCGCCGCTCGGTTTTCACGGCGGCGAGGCATCACGCCCTCTCCAGAGTCACTGTCACACGGCCCTGCAAAGGCCGCCTCTGTTCGGCGGTTATACGCAGCCCTGCGCTTTCATGGCCTCCGCCACCTTGAGGAAACCGGCGATATTGGCACCGGCCATATAGTTGCCCGGCATACCGTATTCCTCCGCGGCTGCACGGCAGGCGGCGAAGATGTTTTTCATAATCTCTTTCAGGCGGGCGTCCACTTCTTCAAACGTCCAGGAAAGGCGCAGGCTGTTCTGGCTCATCTCCAGGCCGCTGGTGGCCACACCGCCGGCATTGGCCGCCTTGGCGGGCCCGTACAGCACGCCGCTGGTCAGATAGGTTTCAATGGCTTCCGGCGTCGAGGGCATATTGGCGCCCTCCGCCACGGCAAAGCAGCCGTTTTTCACCAGCAGTGCAGCGCTTTCGCCGTCGATCTCATTCTGCGTGGCGCAGGGCAGCGCAACGTCGCAGGGAATGCTCCAGATGCCGCGGCTGCCCTCGGTATAGCTGGCGCCGGGGTGGGTCTGCACATACTCGCGGATGCGCTTGCGCTGCACCTCCTTCAGCTGACGCACACACTCCCAGTCGATGCCGTCCGGGTCGTGGATATAGCCGTCCGAATCCGACATGGCGACGACCTTGGCCCCCATGGTCATGGCCTTCTGCGCGGCGTAAATGGCCACGTTGCCGCTGCCGGAGATGACCACAGTCTGCCCGGCAAGATCCTTGCCGTGAGCGTGCAGCATCTCCTGCGTGAAATAGCACAGGCCGTAGCCTGTGGCCTCGGTGCGGGCAAGGCTGCCGCCATAGGTCAGGCCCTTGCCGGTCAGCACGCCGGTAAACTGGTTGGCCAGACGCTTGTACTGGCCGAACAGATAGCCGATCTCCCGCGCGCCGGTACCGATATCCCCTGCGGGCACATCGCAATCCGCCCCAACATGGCGGTACAGCTCGGTCATGAAGCTCTGGCAGAAGCGCATGATCTCGCCGTCGCTTTTGCCCTTGGGGTCAAAGTCGCTGCCGCCCTTGCCGCCGCCCATGGGCAGCGTGGTCAGGCTGTTTTTCAGCACCTGCTCAAACCCCAGGAACTTGATGATGCCCAGATAAACGCTGGGGTGCAGGCGCAGACCGCCCTTGTAAGGACCGATGGCGCTGTTGAACTGCACCCGGAAGCCGCGGTTGACCCGCACGCGGCCGCTGTCATCCACCCAGGGCACCCGGAAGATGATCTGCCGCTCCGGCTCAACAAAGCGTTCCAGCACACCGGCCTCTACCAGGTCGGGGCGGCGCTCCACCACCGGCTCCAGCGTTTCCAGCACCTCGGTCACAGCCTGCAAAAACTCCGGCTCGCCCGGGTTGCGCTGCTTGACGGTCTCCAACAGGCCGCACAGATAGGCATTCTGCATAATCTCCACTCCCTCTTTTTGTTCATTGTTCCAAATGCAACGAACCCCGCCGACTTGTGTCGGGGCACTTTGTATTTTTTTCAGTATACTATAACTGCCCCCATTTTGGCAATGAAAAATTTAGTTTTCGGCCAAAAAAGAAGAAAAAACAAGTCTTTTCGCAAAAAGACTTGTTTTTTATAAGTTCCCCAGTATAATGAAAGCAGCAGGCCGCCCCCTGCGGCAGCGCCTTTGGCGGCTGCCTCGCGCAGGGCGGCCGCCGGGCTGCGGACGGATGCGTTTGCGGCCGTGCCACGGGCAGAATGCTTCCGTCACCGCATTCGTACACAAAGCGCCCGGGCGGGTACAAAGTAGCCTGCGCCCGGGCAGGAAAAGGAAAAAGGAGAAGAAGCCATGCAGAAGTATGATGTAGCCGCCTATATCTGGCCCGCCTACACCGGCGACGAGCCTCGCACCCGGATGTTCTGGCCGGAGGGAATGGGCGAATGGCAGTCGGTCAAAAACAGCCGCAGCAAATATCCGAGCGACACCTGGCCGCGGCGGCCGCTGTGGGGCTATGTGAACGAGGCCGACCCCGCCGTGATGGAGATGCAGATCAACGTCGCCGCCGACCACGGCGTCAATGTCTTCATCTATGACTGGTACTGGTTTGACGGCCGCCCCTTTCTGGAGCAATGCCTGAACAACGGTTATCTGGCCGCGCGCAACAACAGCCGGGTCAAATTTTACCTGATGTGGGCCAACCACGATGCCAACAACACCTGGAACAAACAGATCTCGGACACCCCTGCAATGGAATCGCTCATCTGGCGCGGCGCGGTGGATGAGCACACCTTCGACGTCATCTGTGACCGCCTGATCGAAAAATATTTCTCGCACCCAAGCTATTACCGCATCAACGGGGCCCCGGTGTTTATGATCTATGATCTGGAAAACCTGCTGAAAGGGCTGGGCGGGCCGGAAAACACCCGCCGCAAGCTGCTGGAATTCAAGCAGAAGTGCGCCACCGCCGGGCTGGGCGGGCTGCACCTGCAGCTGACCCAGTGGGGCGAGCGCATCCTGAACCTGAGTGGCGTGGACGGCGGCACGCGGCCGGACAGTGAAATTGCCCCCGCACTGGGCTTTGACAGCCTGACCAATTATCAGTTTGTACATTTTGTCGACATCGACCGTGACTATACCGATATTCTGGCAGAGCTGCCCGGCTACTGGCAGCAGTGGACGGAAAAATATCCGCTGCCCTATTTTCCGCACATTTCCGTCGGCTGGGATAACAACCCCCGCTTTTGGGGCATTCGCCCCGGCGTGGTGAAAAACAACACCCCCGCCGCCTTTGAGCAGGGGCTGCGGCTGGCCAGGCAATATGTGGACACCCACGACCTGCCCGCCCCGCTGATCACCCTGAACAGCTGGAACGAATGGACGGAGACCAGCTATCTGGAGCCGGACGACCGCAACGGCTACGGCTATCTGGAGGCCGTTCGGCGCGTGTTCTGCGAGGAATGACCGCTTCGCTTTTTCCCCCCAAAAAAACAAAAAGCAGGCAGCCGCACCGGTCAGCTGCGCCTCCCTTGTGTCCGCAGGCAGCCTGCCTGCCGGGCCCGGGGCGGCGCCGCACCGGGCGTCTGCCTGTTTTTTCACTTGTAAAAGACGCGGCAGGCCATTTTTTCGGCCGCGTTTACTTCTTGTTCTTCCCCTGCGGGGCTTTTGTGCGGCCGGCGTTTTTGCCTCCTTTGCCGCCGTTCTTTTTCTTTACGCTGAAGCCGAAATGCCCCAGGCTGCGCCCCAGCGCAAAATACTGCCCGTGCGCATAGGCCACCAGCCCGGCACGCTCCATATGCAGCGCGCCGGTCGCATCCAGCAGGCTTTCATCCACATTGACGGCGACAATATCCGCCAGGAACATATCATGGCTGCCCAGCGGCACGATCTGGCACACCCGGCATTCCAGCGTGACAGGGCACTCATCGATCTGCGGTGCGCTCACCTTGCTGCAGGGGGCGGCCGTCAGATGCATTTCTTCAAATTTGCGGTGGTCGCGCCCGCTGCGGATGCCGCACCAGTCCACCGCGCGCACCAGCTTCTGGGTGGGCAGGTTGAGCACGAACTCGCCGCTGTCGCGGATGATGGAGTAGCTGTAGCGCTCCGGCCGGATGGAGACATACGCCTTGGGCGGGTCGCTGTTGACATTGCCGCACCAGGCCGCCGTCAGCACGTTAGGGTTTTCCGGCGTACCGCAGCTGACCAGCATGGGCGGGATGGGGGCGGCCAGCGTGCCGGGCTTCCAAATTTGTTTTGCCATGTTTTCCTCCTGAAAATACGCGCAAAGCGCCGCCGTCACAAAAGGGCAGAAGCGGGCTCAGCGGTCAAGTACCGGCGCATCGCCGGTCGTGGTTTCGCTGATGAGAAAGCGCGGCCGCCGTTTGACCTCGCTGTAAATTTTGCCGACATATTCGCCGATGACCCCCAGGCACAGCAGCTGAATGCCGCCCAGAAAGCACACGATGCAGACGGTAGAGGCCCAACCGGCCACCACATTGCCCGCTGCGGCCTCCAGAATGGCCCACAGCACGGCCACAAAGCCCGCCAGCGAGATGAAAAAGCCCAGCCCGGTGATCAGGCGGATAGGCTTGACCGAAAGACTGGTGATGCCGTCAAAGGCGAACGACAGCATTTTTTTCAGCGGATAGTGGCTTTTCCCGGCAATACGCTCGTGCCGCTCGTAATAAACACTGCTGCTGCGGTAGCCCACCAGCGGCACCATGCCGCGCAAAAACAGGTTGACCTCGCGGAATTGGGCAAGCCCGTCCAGCGCGCGGCGGCTCAGCAGGCGATAATCGGCATGGTTATATACACAATCCACACCAAGGCCTCGCATCAGTCGGTAAAAACTCTCAGCCGTAAAGCGTTTGAAGAAGGTGTCCGTTTCGCGCTTGCTGCGCACGCCGTACACCACATCGCACCCGGCGGCATATTCGCGCAGCATATCGTCCATGGCGTTGATGTCATCCTGCCCGTCGCAATCAATAGAGATGGTGACATCCGCCTTTTCGCGCGCGGTCATCAGCCCGGCCAGCAGAGCGTTCTGGTGGCCGCGGTTGCGGGAAAGGCTGACGCCGGTATAGTGCTCATCCTGTCGGGCCAGCCCGGCGATCACCTGCCAGGTATCATCCCGGCTGCCGTCGTTGACAAACAGAATGCGGCTGTTTTCGGCCGCCAGCCCCTTTTCGGCCAGCGACTGCAGCTTCTGCAAAAACAGCGGCGCCGTCACCGGCAACACCTGCTGTTCGTTATAGCAAGGAATGACAATATATAAAATCGGTGCGCTCATACCCATTCTTCCTCCCGGCTTCTGCGGCCTCTTTTTTCTCTTTGCCAGGCCCCGGCCCGGCCATACATCCGTTGCTATTATACTATAAAATTTTTCGTTTTTCAACGCGCCGCGCCGAAAGCTTTGCGCACCAAGTTTTTCGTATCGCACCGACCGCCGGGAAACAGTCCCGTCGACGGCAAGTCGGCAGCCGAGTCTGCATCCGCGCAAAACACTGCCGGACAAAAAGCCTCGCCCTGCGGTGATTTTGTCAGCATTTTGACCGTGCGGCTTGCAAGCGGCGGCGCGGCATGGTATGATAGGGAAAACTGTGCTGATGCCCTAAAACCGCATCGGCAAAAAACGCTCTTAAGGAGGGCTCGGCCTTGAAAGTGATTATTGGCATCGACGTCGGCGGCTCTACCACCAAAATCGTCGGCTATTGGCAGGATCGCCGCCTGCTGGGCGTACAGCGGGTGGTCGCCAAGGATCCGGTGACGTCGGTATACGGCGCACTGGGCCGTTTTATCAGCGAAAATCATCTGCAGCTGGAGCAGGTAGAGCATATTGTGCTGACGGGGGTCGGCGCCTCGCATTTTGAAGAGAACATGTACGGTATTCCCACGACCCGCGCAGTGGAGTTTGAGGCCATCGGGCTTGGCGGGCTGGAGCTTTCCGGCAAGGAGGAGGCGCTGGTGGTCAGCCTTGGCACCGGCACCGCCTTTGTGGAGGCCAGCCGGGCCAACGGCAGCCGCCACATTGGCGGCAGCGGCGTGGGCGGCGGCACCATTGTCGGGCTGTGCAGCCTGTTGGCACAAGCCAACAACTTTGATACCGTTCTGCAGCTGGCCGGAAAGGGCGACCTGCACAAGGTCGACCTGACCATTGGCGACATCAGCACCGGCGATGTGGGCAACATGAACAAGGATGTCACGGCGGCCAACTTTGGCAAGTGCGAGGATGACGCCGCCGCGGAGGATCTGGTGGCCGGTGTGCTGAACATGGTGTTTCAGACCATTGGCATGCTGGCCGTATTTGCCACGCGCAGCAGCCCGGTGCGCGATGTTGTGCTGACCGGCACGCTGACCGTGCTGCCCGAGGCACGCCCCATTTTCGACGCGCTGGAAAGTCTGCACCCCGTGCACTTCCTCATTCCGGAAAATGCCGTATTTGCAACGGCGATTGGTGCTGCGCTTTCCTATCTGAATAAAAGCCACGAACAATAAGCTGCTACCTGCCGTTGCAAATACCATTTGCCAACGGCAATTGGGGCCGCGCTTTCGTATCTGAATAAGAACCACTGACCACATGCGGTCGGTGCCGTTGCAAATACCATTTGCCAACGGCGATTGGTGCCGCGCTTTCCTATCTGAATAAAAGCCACGAACAATAAACTGTTACCTGCCGTTGCAAATACCATTTGCCAACGGCGGTCAGGGCCGCCCCTTTTCCCCGCAGCAAAACGCGCCCGGCTTTTCCTGTGAAAAGCCGGGCGTGTTTCTGTTATGCGGTGCGGCGGCCGTCAATGCGGCATGACCCCTATGGTGTAGCCGTCGGCCTGCAGCCGGTCGATCAGGTCGCCCATCAGCGCCGCGTTGGTGGCGCTGACCGTGTGCAGCAGATAAATGGCCCCCGGGTGGGCCGCATTGGCCAGCTTTTCAAGGCTGGCAGCCACATCAGGCTGCGCGTCGGTCTTCCAGTCGACATAGGCATAGCTCCAGAAAACGCTGGCATACCCCAAGTCACGCGCCAGCACCAGCGTTTTTTCGCTGAACTCGCCGCGCGGAAAGCGGAACAGGGTCATTTCGTACCCGCCAAAATGCTCTTTTACATAGTCGTGCAGGCCCATGATCTCCTGTGTGGCCTCCTCGGTCGAGCAGGAGGGCATGGAGGGATGGTGCACCGAGTGGTTGCCCAGAACATGCCCCTCATCCAGAATGCGCTGCACCATCTCCGGTGCGGATCGGACATAATCCATCGTGACAAAAAACACGCCGTGCACGTTCTTTTCTTTCAGCGCATCCAGAATTTTGCCGGTATAACCGTTTTCATACCCCAGGTCAAAGGTCAGATAAACCACGTTTTCCGCCTGCGGAAAAATATAGTATGCGCCCAGCTCGCCGTATTTTTCCTGCCCGGCCAGCGCACCGGTGGGCTGGTTGCGGTCGTTAACCTCCACCCCCTGCCCCCAGCCGACGGTCTGGCCCGAAAGCGAGGCGCGCCGCTCTGCCGAAAGGCCCGGCCAGCGTACGCCGCCCGCCAGGTCGCCTGCCTCCGCGTTATCCTGTTCCGTCGGCGCACTGGCCGACCCGGCCGCCGCGCCCTTTGCCGGGCCGGTGTAAGGCTCGACCGGATAATACAGCTCGCCCGGCTCGGTAACGGTGCGCTCGCCGCTGCCCCACAGCCATTTTCCCAGCAGAAAAGCGCCGCCCACGACCGCCGTCAGCGACAGCAGCACCCATAAAAGCGCCCGGCCGAACGGCGAACCCTGCCTGCGTGTATGATGCTCCATATAAAGCCCTCCCTTCCTGCGCCGGGCGGCAGGTTTCCGCCCGCAGCAGATAGGCTTACTTTGCGCAGCAAACGGCAGGTTATACCTTTTGACAGTCGGTCAGTCAAATTCCGTCAGCCCAAACGGTCATGCGCAGTCATTCGCCCGGCGCAGCCGGAACAGACAGCGGCACAGCCACAGGGCGAAGGCACAACCGCCCCACGGCCGCGCCAGGCGCGTTTGGGGCAAAGCAAAGACGTTTGTCACCGCGCCCGGCATCCCCTTTGACGGCTGCGGGCGCGTCCGGCCTTGCGTGTATCAAGGCGTGACTGCCGGCTGCAGGGGCTATGCCGCACTGCGGCAGGCGCGCATTTTCAGGGCAGCAGCCCAGCCCGCTGCAGCGCGCACAACAGAATGCCGTCATGGTCAAAGGCCAGCCGCGGCGCACCGACCGGGGCTTTTTGGGGCAGATAAACCAAACGTTCCCCCGCAATGCCGGGTACACGGGCGGCACGGTAAGCAAGCGAGACCGTCTCGCCCGCCGGGCCGACCAGCTGCAGAGCACTGTCTGCCCCGGCATCGGGCGTGCATCCGGCCTGCGGCAGCCGCACCGTAAACCAGACCGCCGCCGCTGCATCGTCCCCGGCGCGCGCCTCCGACAGACGCTGGGGCGAAAGCATGCTGACATAGGCCTGTGAAAGCACCCAGCCGCGCGGGTCGCGCCCCGGCGTGCTGAACAGACCGACCGGCTCCAGCGGCAGGCCCTGCAGACCGGTCTCCTCTGCCAGCTCGCGGGCGGCCGTGGCCTCCAGCGGCTCGTTGGGGTTGGCAAAGCCGCCGGGCAGCGCCCAGCAGCCCAGATAAGGGTGCCCTCCCCGGCGCACCAGCAGCAGCCGCACATCCTCCCGGCAGCGCGCCAGCACGACAATATCTGCCGTCACACTGGGCTTGGGGTAAGCCTTTTCCGTATACCGGGCCAGAAATTCTGCCTCGGTCAGGCCGTTTTTATCCCGCAGTTCCATTCTTTTCATCCTTTCTTCAATTTTGATCGGTTCTGCACAGCCTTTGTATGCAGCCGGTTTCCCTTCGCCGCTCGGCTTTGCGGGCAGGAAACGGACAGGCCCAGCCGTGCAGGTTCTGCTTTCGGCGGGCGCAGCGCCCCGCCGATGCCGCCCTTCTGGCGAAAGCGGCGCGCTTTTGCCTGCAGCCCATACAAAAGAGGGCTCTCTGTGTGTGAAAGCGCTGCCTTTCCACAGAAAAAACGGTCCAAAAAAAGCTGCCGCAGTTGTGCGGCAGCCTTCTGGCTGGTAACAGCAGAGCTTAGAAATCGACCTCGGTGTCGTAGTAGCAGCACTTCAGCAGCTTTTCCATCTCTTCCTGGCTGGGCTGACGGGGGTTGGAGCCCGTGCAGGCATCGGCGATGGCGTTCTTGGCGATCTCGGGCAGGCGGGCCAGGAACACATCCTCGGGCACAAAGCCGTTCTCGGTGGGATAGCTGTCCGCGCCATAGTGCTTGATGCAGTGAGGAATGTTCAGCTCGTCGTTCATCTTGCGCAGGTAAGCGATCAGCAGCGCGACCTTCTCGTCGTCGTTGGAGCCGCCCAGACCCATGTAATCCGCAATGACGCCGTAGCGCTTCTTGGCGGTCTCATCCTTGGCGTTGAATGCGATGACCTTGGGCAGGTACATGGCGTTGGCGGCGCCGTGAATGATATGTGCGCCGTAATCGGCAAACGCAGCGCCGGTCTTGTGGGCCATGGAGTGAACGATGCCCAGCAGAGCGTTGGAGAACGCCATACCGGCAAGACACTGTGCGTTGTGCATGCTGTCACGCTTGGCCATATCGCCGTTATAGGAATCGACCAGGTCGTTCTGGATCATCTTGATGGCGAAGATGGCCAGCGGATCGGTGAAGTCGCAGTTCGCGGTGGAGACATACGCCTCGATGGCATGGGTCATGGCGTCCATACCGGTGTGGGCAACAAGCTTCTTGGGCATGGTCTCGGCCAGATCGGGGTCGACGATGGCGACATCCGGGGTGATCTCGAAGTCAGCGATGGGGTACTTGATGCCCTTGGCATAGTCGGTGATGATGGAGAAAGCCGTCACCTCAGTCGCGGTGCCGGAGGTGGAGGAAATGGCGCAGAAATGAGCCTTCTTGCGCAGGGCGGGAATGCCGAACACCTTGCACATATCCTCAAAGGTGATGTCGGGGTACTCGTACTTGATCCACATGGCCTTGGCCGCATCGATGGGAGAACCGCCGCCCATGGCGATGATCCAGTCCGGCTCGAACTTCAGCATGGCCTCGGCGCCCTTCATGACGGTCTCGACGGAGGGATCCGGCTCGATGTTCTCGAACAGCTCGACCTCCATACCGGCCTCGTGCAGATAATAAATGGCGCGATCCAGGAAACCGAAACGCCGCATGGAGCCGCCGCCAACACAAATCATAGCCTTTTTGCCCTTGAAAGACTTCAGAGCCTCCAGAGCGCCTTTGCCGTGGTACAGATCACGGGGAAGAGTAAATCTAGCCATAATGCAATACCTCTCTTCAAATAAAAATTATAAACGGACAGGGCAAGTCCCTGCCCTTTGATAAAATTTTATCACATTCACACGCCTTATGGAAATATAAAACAGGCATAGTGATATATCATTATTGATATAATCAACCCTCTGCCAGCTTGCGCTGCAGCTTGGCGTAAAAATTCTGTTCCCGGGTCTTGACGGTTTTCAGGGTGACATCCGCCCGGCGCATGCGGATCTCGTCGCCGTCGCGCAGCGTGAACTTTTCGCAGCCGTCTGCCACCAGCAGCGGCGGCGCGCCCTCCTCCTCCTGCGGGATGTGCACCCGCACGCTGATGCAGTCGCGGCCGGAGGCCACAATGGCGCAGCCCAGCGCGGCGTGCGGGCACACCGGCGTGATGGCAAAGCAATCCATGGTAGGCAGCAGGATCGGCCCGCCCGCCGAAAAGTTGTAGGCGGTGGAGCCCGTCGGCGTGGAGATGATGAGGCCGTCTGCCGAAAGTGAGCGCACAAAGCTGCCGCTGACGCTCAGCTCCAGCCGCAGGGCGCGCGCCATGGCGCCGCGGCAGATGTTGGCCTCGTTGACCGCGAGAAACCGCGCCCCCGGCTGCCCGCCGGAGAACACCTGCCCCTGCAGCAGCACCCGCTCCTCCGTGGTATACTCGCCCCGCAGAATGCGCCCGATGGCGGCATCCGCCTCGGCGGGCTCGCACTCGGTCAGGTAGCCCAGATGCCCGAAGTTGACCCCCCATACCGGAATATCGTACCGGCCGACATCCCGGATGTTTTTCAGCAGCGTGCCGTCGCCGCCGACGATCAGCAGCATATCCAGCGGCGCGCGGCCGTCCCAGACCGGGGCGGCCTGCCAACCGGGGCAGGCCGCCGTTTCCTGCAGAACATACGGCGTGTGGCCGCCGCTGCGCAGGGTCTGCGCCAGCGTGCGGGCGTACTGCAGCGCGTCTGCGCGCAGATTGTTTGGTGTGATGAGAAACCGCATGGCTTCTTCCTCGCTTTCGGACAAATAAGAATCGGCCTTCGGCCGGATCGGGCGGGCTTTTTTGCAGCAGCCGCCCTGTTTTTTACAAGTATAAGCTCTGTTTGGCGAAAGTGCAAGAGGGCGCGGCAGATTTCCGTCGGCAATGCTTCCGATATTTGGTAAAAGAATATCAAATTCTCATAACCGCACGCCGTTTTTCTATTTGCATTTCCCTGTCGTATGTTGTATAATTAACAAGCATACAGGGATGTTGGGGTTTTTTGCGCCCATTTTTGACTGCACCCGCCGGAAACCCCCGCCCAATCAGATGGTAAGGAGAAGAGAATATGTACAAGATCGTCAACAAAAAATGTCTCAACCCCACCGTCACCATGATGGATATCGAGGCCCCGTTTGTGGCCGCCAAGGCCAAGCCCGGCCAGTTCATCATTCTGCGTGTGGATGAGGAGGGCGAGCGCATCCCTCTGACCGTCGCGGGCTATGACCGCGAGGCCGGCACCGTCAAGATCATCTTCCAGGTGGTGGGCGCCACCACGGAAAAGCTGAACCACAAGGAAGTGGGCGACAGCCTGCAGGACTTTGTGGGCCCGCTGGGCGTTCCCACCCATGTAGAGGGGCTGAAGAAGGTGTGCATCGTGGGCGGCGGCGTCGGCTGCGCCATTGCCCTGCCCATCGCGCAGGAGCTGCACGCCATGGGCTGTGAGGTCACCTCCATCATCGGCTTCCGCTCGAAGGATCTGCTGATTCTGGAGGACGAGTTCCGCGCCGCCTCCGACCGTCTGTTTGTCATGACGGACGACGGCTCCTACGGGCGCGAGGGCAACGTCTGCGTGCCGCTGAACGAGATGTTCGCGGGCGGCGAGACCTTTGACGAGGTCATCACCATCGGCCCGCTGATCATGATGAAGTTCGTGGTCGCCGCCACCAAGCCCACCGGCATCCCCTGCACCGTCTCGATGAACCCCATCATGATCGACGGCACCGGCATGTGCGGCGGCTGCCGCCTGACCGTTGGCGGCAAGACGAAGTTCGCCTGCGTGGACGGCCCGGATTTCAACGGCTATGAGGTCGACTTTGACGAGGCCATGTCGCGCGGCGGCATGTACCGCGACTTTGAGCGGCACGCCTACGAGGAAGCTTGCAATCTCTTCAAAAAGGAGGCTAACTGATATGGCACCCAAAGTGAATATGTCGCAGACCAAGAACCCCATGCCCTCTCAGGCGCCGGAGGTTCGCGCCCATAACTTTCTGGAAGTAACCACGGGCTACACCGAGGAAATGGCGCTGGATGAAGCCATGCGCTGCCTGAACTGCAAGGCCATGCCCTGCGTCAACGGTTGCCCGGTCAACATTCACATTCCCGAATTCATCAGCAAGATCCGCGAGGGTGACTTTGAGGGCGCTTATCAGGTCATCAACCAGTCGTCCAGCCTGCCCGCCGTGTGCGGCCGCGTCTGTCCGCAGGAGACCCAGTGCGAGTCGCAGTGCGTGCGCGGCAAAAAGGGCGAGCCTGTCGGCATCGGCCGTCTGGAGCGCTTTGTTGCCGACTGGCACAACGCCCACACCACCGCCGCCCCCGTCACCGCCCCGGCCAACGGCCACCGCGTGGCTGTGGTAGGCTCCGGCCCCTCCGGCCTGACCTGCGCCGGCGACCTGGCCAAGAAGGGCTACAAGGTCACGGTTTTTGAAGCCCTGCACACCGCCGGCGGCGTGCTGGTTTACGGCATTCCCGAGTTCCGTCTGCCCAAGTCGATTGTGCAGAAGGAAGTGGATAACCTGATCGCCATGGGCGTAGATGTCGAGACCAACATGGTCATCGGCAAGACCCTGACCATTGACGAGCTGTTCGGCATGGGCTATGAGGCCGTGTTTGTCGGCTCCGGCGCGGGCCTGCCCAACTTCATGGGCATTCCGGGCGAGAGCTACAAGGGCGTTTATTCGGCCAACGAGTTCCTGACCCGCAGCAACCTGATGAAGGCCTACAAGGATGACCCCGTCACGCCCATCAGCAAGGGCGGCAAGGTCGCCGTTGTGGGCGGCGGCAACGTGGCGATGGACGCCGCGCGTACCGCCCTGCGTCTGGGTGCGGAAAAGGTGTACATTGTGTACCGCCGTTCGATGGAGGAGCTGCCCGCCCGTAAGGAAGAGGTCGAGCACGCCATTGAAGAGGGCATCGAGTTCAAGCTGCTGAACAACCCCGTGGAGGTTCTGGGCTATTTCAATCCCGACGACCGCCGCGACCCGAAGAACGGCAGCGTGGTCGGCCTGAAGTGCGTCCGCATGGAGCTGGGCGAGCCTGATGACCGCGGCCGCCGCCGCCCGGTGCCCGTGGAGGGCAGCGAGTTTGTGCTGGATGTTGACACCGTTGTCATCTCCATCGGCACGTCTCCCAACCCGCTGATCAAATCCACCACCGCCGGTCTGGACGTGAACAAGCACGGCGGCATCATTGTCGAAGAGAACACCGGCGCCACCACCAAAGAGGGTGTGTACGCCGGCGGCGACGCCGTGACCGGCGCTGCCACCGTTATTTCGGCCATGGGCGCCGGTAAGGTCGCCGCCAAGGCCATTGACGAATATCTGCAGAAGAAGTAAACTTCCGCACCGTGCAAAGCAGACGGCCCTGCCCCTTTGGGGGCGGGGCCGTTTTTTGTCGACAGCACGCCTGCCCGGCCCGCTGATGCCGGATACTTTTGAGGTCAACGCCCCGTTTTCCCCATTGCCCGGCCGCAGAGCTTTTTGCCGGAAAAAATTCTTTTGGGCAGGCCCGGGCCTACCGCCTGGGCCCACTGCCCGACCCGCCGCTGCCTGACCGTTCCTGCCCTTTGTGCGCAAAAAAACACGGCCGCTCCTTTTGCCAAAGAGCAGCCGCGTTTTTTCTTTTTTGATCGGAGGAGGAGTTTTCGGCTGGAAAAGAATTTACTCAGCCACAAAAAACCTTCACCGGCCGAAATTCACACAGAGAAAGGCTGTGCGGAAGCCGTAACAGAAGCAACGCTTTTTCTCAGCAGAGCGTCGCCGGTCGGCCTCCTGCTCAGATATGGCAGGCGATGGAATGGCCCTGCTCCTGTGCGGCAAAGGCCGCGTCGATCACCTTCATCACACGCAGCGCCTGCGCGGGTTTAACGATCAGCTCTGCCGTGCCGTTCATCACGCCCAGAATGTTCCGGTAATAGTCGGCCCAGTCCGTCTCAACGGCGGGCAGCGGCAGTTCGCGCGTGGTCTCCGGCGGGCGGGGCGCCATGGTGCGGGTGGGGCCCGCCTCGGTGTAAACGATGTCGTCTGCCCACTCCATCTCCTTGTCGGTGTTCAGCTGCACAATGCGGCCGTTGGCGGCCCAGTCCTGCACCAGCATGGTTCCGTTGACGCAGCTGACATGCCAGCGCGGGCGGGAAATAAAGCAGTTGGTCGTCATTTCCAGCAGGGCCGAGGTTTTGTTCTCAAAGCGCAGGAACACCTTGATGTTATCATCCACCTCGTTGGAAAAGACGCTTTGCAGATGTGCGCCGACCTCGACCACAGGTGAATCGATCATATCCATCACCTGGTCGATCAGGTGCACGCCCCAATCCAGCAGCATACCGCCGCCGTTCAGCTTATGGCCGCGCCAGCCCTGCATCGAGCCCGCACGCGAACCGTCCACCCGGCTTTCAATAAAGTACGGCGCGCCGATGGTGCCATCCTCCAGCACCTTTTTGACAGTGCGGTAATCCTTATCCCAGCGGCGGTTCTGGTGAATGCTGAACAGCTTGCCGGTTTCCTTTGCCACGGCGATCATCTCTTCCAGATCGGCCGAGCAGACGGTAACGGGCTTTTCGCACACCACGTTTTTCCCGGCACGCAGTGCCTGAATGACAATGCCCTTGTGGAAATTGTTGGGGGTGGCCACCGTCACCAGCGAGATGTCGGGATCGGCCAGGACCTCCTCCAGCGAGCCGTAGACCTGCAGCCCCTGTGCACGGGCTTTTTCGCGGGGCTCCTCCCGCACATCATATATTCCTTTTACCTTCAGCTCCGGCAAACGGGTGCGGATATTCTCCGCGTGCCAGCCGCCCATGCCGCCAAAGCCAATAATGGCCATTTGTACCATCGTTCATTCTCCTTTCACCGTTTCCGGCTTTTTCACATTGCATTTTACCATGGTTTTTGTTAAAATAAAAGACAGAACCGGCTTGTTTTTCGCCATATCTTGCGCTGTTTGAAAAGCAGGATGCCGCAAACCGCCAAAGTATGCCGTTTCCCCAGGCAGCGCCGCTTTTTGCCCTGTTGGCAGGAATGCCGCGCAGAGCAAGCCGTATGAAAAAAGGAGCGACCCGATATTTTGAGTGAACCCATTTCCGTTTCGTCCGTCCGCACGGCGGCAGAGTCTGCCCCGCAGGTAGACGCCTTTTCGCTTTCTGCCAAGGATGCCATTTCCTCCGCAAAGCCCGTCTCGGCAGCCGAGACCATCTCCCGCGCCGAGATGGACGCATTTTTCGATGTCATGCAGCCGTTTAAGGAGCTGATGATGTACTACGAGTGCGCCATTCTGGAGGTGCGCACCAAAGTTGAAGTGCTGGACAAGGAGTTCAGCGTGCGCTACCAGCGCGACCCGGTGGAGAGCATCAAGACCCGCCTGAAAAGCCCGCTGAGCATTGTGGAAAAAATGCGCCGCAAGGGGCTGCCCCTGCGGCTGGATACGCTGGAGCGTTCGATCCACGACGTGGCAGGCATTCGCATCGTCTGCTCGTTCGTCGACGATATTTACGCCGTGGCCAACCTGCTGACCAGCCAGGATGACATCACCCTGCTGGAAACCAAGGATTATATCAAGAATCCCAAGCCCAACGGCTATCGCAGCCTGCACCTGCTGGTGGGCATTCCCATTTTTCTGTCCAGCGGCAAAAAGGAGATGTGCGTGGAGGTGCAGATCCGCACCGTCGCCATGGATTTCTGGGCTTCGACCGAGCACAAGATCAAATATAAAAAGGACATTGCCGACCGCGAAAATGTCACCAACCGACTGCGCATCTGTGCCGAAAAGGTGGCTGCGCTGGATCTGGAAATGCAGGAGATTGGCCGCGAGATCGCCCGCGAACAGAACGAGCTGACCGGGCAGGAGGAGCCGTTCCGCCGCACCCCGCTGTTTCACGACGAAGCCGCCGAATGACCGGCGCCGTCCGGCGCTGACCGCACCGCCCCGATGCCGGATGCCTGCCGGAGGCGTTCCGCCTGCAGAGCGCTGCCTGCCATGGGCGCTGCCAAAAAAGAACACCGACTGCACAAACGCGCCGCCTGTATGCACACAGGCGGCGCGTTTTTTGCTGTATACTTTCTGTCACGGGCACGCAGGCAAGGCGAAAATGCTTTTTGGCCAACCAGCGGCCGTTTGACATGCTCACCGCGCCTTATTCCGCGGGCGGGTTGGGGATGATGAGCGCGGCCAGAATGTAGAACAGCAGGCCGCTGCCAAAGCCCAGCGACAGCAAAACAAACACCAGACGGACAATGGTGGGGTCGATGCCCAGAAACTCGCCCAGGCCGCCGCATACACCGGCCAGTACACGCCCGCCGCGGGCCTTGTATAATTTTTTGTTCTCCATAAAATTCTTCCTCCCTGTCGTTCAAACCGTTCTCTTTTCTATTGCTATGCCGCACAAGGCGGCAGGTTTCTTTCGAACATCATGCAAAGCGCAGTTGCACGCTGCCCATGTCGCATTCCACGGCATACTGTACCGCCGCCGAAGGGTTCTCGCTGGCCTTGTTGGAAAAGCCATCATACTGGCGGCCGTCCACCTCGACGCTGCCCATATCGCACCTGACGGTATAGCCGTAGCTTTGCGGGCGCATCAGCGTACACTGTACCTCGCCCAGGCCGCAGTCGATCTCGGCGCCGCCGCGCAGGTCGCCCTGCAGACGGATGCTGCCCATGCCGACCTCCAGCGAGCAATCGCCCGTTACGGTCAGATCGTTCAAGATGATCTCGCCCGCGTCGGCCTCCACATCCGCCGTCCGACAGCTCAGCCCGTCGACCGTCAGGCTGCCCATGCCAAGCTCCAGCTCCAGATGCTGCAGCTCGATCCCCTGCGGATAGGTCAGCGTCACGGTCACCGACGGATCGGCCACACGCTTTTTCACCGTGACCTTCCATACGCCGTCCTCCTGCACCGCAGTATAGGCC
>CAKTAM010000017.1 GCA_934527255.1 uncultured Oscillospiraceae bacterium
CGAGCAGCTTTCCGCACTGGATCTGCAGGCGGCTGCCCGGGCGCTTTCCGCGCTGGACGGGGTGGATATGGAGGCGCTGGAGCAGGCCTCCCGACAGCTGCAGGCGCTGGATGTGGAAAGTCTGCAAAGCAGCCTTGCGCTGCTGCAGTCGGTGGATCTGGATGCGCTGAACAAAAGCATTCAGCAGGTGCAGCAGGTGATCTCCGGCCTGGATGCCGAAAGCATCAACGAAGCGGTGCAGAACCTGAACCGCGCGCTGGAACCGCTGCTGAGGCTGTTTGCCTGACGCCGCCGAAAGCGTTTCTGCCGCGCAGGGCAGAGCAGCCGCCCGGCAGCGGGCTGATGGAAAAATACCCGGCCGCCCGTCCGGCAGCCGGAGCGGACGATGCGGCGGCCTGCGGGCCGCTGCAAAGAAAGAAAGGAAGCAAAAACCATGCTGATCGCTGCACTGTTGCTGCTGGCCGTGCTGGTCATTCTTTTTCTGGTGGCGCCGACGGCGCCCACACCGGCGCAGAAGCGCCCGTTTGAAAACCGTAATTTTGCCCACCGCGGGCTGCACACGCCGGATAAGGCCGTGCCCGAAAACTCCATGCAGGCGTTTCGCGCGGCCGTCGGCGCCGGTTACGGCATCGAGCTGGATATTCAGCTTTCGGCCGACGGGCAGGTCGTGGTGTTTCATGACGACACGCTGGATCGTGTGTGCGGCGTGCACGGCCGGGTGGATGCCTACACCCTGCAGCAGCTGCAGACGTTTTCGCTGTGCGGCAGTGACCAGCGTATTCCGCTGTTTACCGATGTTCTGCGCGAGGTGCACGGCAAGGTGCCGCTGATCGTCGAACTGAAGACCGGCCCCCGCCGCACCGAGCTGTGCGAAAAGGCGTGGGCCATTCTGCTGCAGTATACCGGGGCCTACTGCATCGAAAGCTTTGATCCGCGCATTGTGGCGTGGTGGCGTTTTCATGCCCGGCAGGTGCTGCGCGGCCAGCTGGCCAGTACATACCGCGATCTGCGCCAGTACCAGAACGCCGCCGTCAGCTTTGCGGTGTCGCGCTGTCTGATCAATTGCGTGTCGCGCCCCCATTTCATCGCCTACCACAAGCGGCGCACCAGCTGGTGCGCCGGGCTGGCCATGGCGCTGGGGGCTATGCCGGTGGTGTGGACGGTGCACCCGGAGGATGATATTCCAGCGCTGCAGGCGGCCAACAAGGCGGTCATTTTTGAGTATTATCATCCGCATATCCGCTATTGACTTGAGAAAATACCCCGGGGCGTTATCGCAAAATATTGTCCCGGGCCATGGCGCGGGCGGATGGTGCGTCCCCTCGTCCGGCGGCGCGTTTCTGCCGCTTTGCGGCACAGCCATACGAATAGAGCCAACGAAAAAAGAGCCGGCCTCCTTTTGGGAGAGGCCGGCTCTTTTTGCATGGTGAAAAATACTTACGGGGGCAAGCAATTCCCAAAGCTTTTGCGGGGATGCTGCGGGCGGCAAAGCAGCCGCAGGATCGGCAGCGGCAGGGCCGTCACAGCCGGAAAAACCGGCAAAGTGGCGGCCCGGGAACCCGCCGAAAAAGCAGGGTCACTCCTGCCGGACGGCGGGGTCAATGCGGCGGTCGCGGGCATAAAATTCACGGTCACGCTCACTGATGGGGCGCAGCACGCGGCAGGGGCTGCCGACGGCCACAACGCCTGCGGGAATGTCGCGGCTGACCACGCTGCCCGCGCCGATGACGCTGCCGTCGCCGATGGTCACGCCGGGCAGAACAATAGCTCCTGCGCCGATCCATACGTCGCTGCCAATGTGCACCGGCAGGTTGTACTGCAGCGCCCGGGCGCGCAGCGAAGGGTCAATGGGGTGGGCGGCGGTGGCAATGGTGACGTTGGGGCCGATCATTACCCTGTCGCCGATGAACACCTCGCCGTCATCCACCACCGTCAGGTGAAAGTTGGCGTAAAACTGGCGGCCCACATGCACATGCTTGCCGCCCCAGTTGGCGTAAAATGGCGCTTCAATATAGCTGTCCGGCCCCACGTCGGCCAGCATCTGCGGCAGCAGCTGCCGCCGCTTTTCCTGCTCGTCGGGGCGGGTGGCGTTATAAGCCGCCATGGCGGCCATGCAGTCAAATTGTTCGTTCATGAGCGCGGGCTCGCCGGGGTCATAGATCAGCCCGGCCTCCATGCGTTCGCGGTTGGTCATTGCTTTTTCCTCCTGTGGCCTGTTGCTTATCCGTAAAAAGGATCGTGCCGGAAAGGGCTGTGCCAGCCTTTCGGCGCAGAACACCCGGCGGCCTGCCCGGTCACAGCGTGCAGTTGTCGTCCGAAAACATGCTGATGACGCGCTGGCTGTCCATGGGGAACAGCGTGCCCGTGTACAGCGGCATCGGCACCCATACCCGAATGCTGCGGGTCTTGGCAAAATCGTTGCCGCAGCTGGCATAATCGCAGAAGGTCAGCTGCTTGACCTCATGCCCCCAGAAATGGATGGGCCGCTTGAGAAAGCTGACAGCAAAGCCCATGTGCGCCTGCGGCAGTTCGACGGGCTGCACCAGCGGAGTGTCGCTTTCCTCCGGCAGGCTCTGCAGGGCATAGTAGGTGGCTTCTACCTGGTCATCCGTCACGGTGTGCATGGCGTCGTTCATCAGCCACAGCGACTCGTCCGGCGGCAGCTTGTTATAGCGGTTGTCCAGCCCCAGCACCACCGGCCCGGCCATCAGCGCCTTGTAAATGGGGTTGGCCGGGGCATCCACAATGCGCACGCGCACATCCAGCTGCAGCCGCAGCTCGTCGCCGGGCTGCCAGCGGCGGCGCACCTCGCACCAGCTGCCGCTGACGGTTTCCACCGGCTGGCCGTTGACCGTCAACCGGGCGGCATTGCCAAAGGCCGGAATGCGCAGCGCCAGCACAGCCTCGCCCTGCGGGGCCTGCCGCACGGTGATGCAGACGGCCCCGTCGTTCGGGTACTGTGTCTGCTGGCACAGCTGCCAGCGGCCCTCGCCTTCGCCGCAGGCATACTCGCCCGGCTGGTACAGGCACACGGCGCAGCCGCCGTCGGCGTGGCTCATCAGCGCCCAGTAGGGCACCTCCAGCAGTGCGCGCGGGCCGTTGACGACGCAGCAGCTGCTCTGCATGGCCTCCAGCTGCACCTGGCTGAGCACCCGCTGCCCCTGCAGCGGATTGAAATAGCCCCACCAGCTGCCGTCCTTCTTCATCGAGCCGGAAAGCGCGTTGAACAGCGAGATCTCCAGCTGATCGGCCCAGCGGCGGTCGCCGGTCAGGCGCAGCAGCTGGTGGCACAGCTTCATATAGGTGGCGGTCACGCAGGTTTCCATGGGGGCCTCCAACAGCTGGGTCTGGCGGTAGCGTCCCTCGCACCACATCTCGCTGGAGGAGCCTGACCCGGTGATCATGACCTCGCGCTGCTGCACGCCATCCATATAGGCCAGCACGGCATCCAGATACCGCCGCTTGCCGGTGACACGGTACAGCTCGCACACGCCCTCCCAGCAGCTCATCAGCTCATAGCCCTTGGGCGCGGCGATCTTCACCGGCGGCACGCCATCCAGCGCGTCCTCCAGCAGGCGCATGCCGCGCGGGTTATAGGCGCTGGGCTCGCTCCACAGTTGGACGATGTGCTCGGCAAACTGCAGATAGCGCGGCTTGCGGGTGCGGTCGTACAGCTGAACCACCGGCTGCAGAATGGAACACGAGGAGGCCGCCTGCAAAGCGCGCAGCCCGGTCTCGGTGATCTTGACGCCCGCATCCATGGTGCAGTCGATGATGTTGTCCAGCATCCGCCCGGCGGCCTCCAGCGCGGCGCGGTCGCCGCTGAGGTCATACCACGCCACCAGTCCCAGCAGGGCATATTTGCGCCCCCACAGATCCCAGATGGTGAAATCCGTCGCCGAGGCGGACAGCCGCCCGTTTTCCTCCTGCGCGGCCAGCAGGCGGCACACGGCATCCTGCAGCAGGGCGCGCCCCTGCGGCGTGTCGCGGTAGCGCACCCCCAGCGCTGCGCTGGTGAACCATTTGCCCCAGAACTCGCCGTGGAACGAGCCCTCCGAATCCATCTTTTCGGTGTAGGCGCGGGCATAGCGCGTATAGTCGGCGGCCAGAACGCCGTTTTGCAGGCAGTCGTCTATCATCCGGCCGACCCAGCCGTCGATCCGGTCGGCCTGCCCATCCCGCAGAGCATCGTTTGTCATCATCCTTTTCACCCATCCTTTTTCGCTTCTTTTTTCAGGAAAGTTTCCTTATGGTAAGTAATAATCTATTCCGGGAAGGTTGTCAAGCGCGCCGGTGAAAAATTTCCCCCGCAAAAAGAAAATTTGACGTAGAAAAAATTGTTTATTTTGCACAGTAACTTTTGCTTTGATTTGCACAAAAAGATTTGAAATGTGGATTCAAAGCGTGTAAAATGCGGGCTTTGTCGAGCCGTGTGAAAGAATTGAACAAATTTTTTGATTGACAGTGAATGGAGAACCTGCTAGAATAATATTGCGCCGTTGAGGGCGCGGGCCGCCCCGCGGCCGTGAGAGATCCGGTATGAAAAAGCTGCCAGTGCCGCAGCTTTTACAAAAAAAACACAAGCAAAAGGAAGGTTAGGATCATGAAGAAACTGTTATCTGTTCTGTCTGTCCTGCTGGTTGCTGTGATGCTTTTGACTGCCTGCAGCAAACCGGCAAACAACGGCGGTTCGACGACGACCTCCGGCAACAGCGAGTATGCCGGCATCGGCGAGGGCAAGACGCTCGTTTATTGGTGCGAATGGAACGAGTCGGAGACCCAGTGGGAGGTCTATAAGGATACCATCGCCCGCTTTGAGGCCGACACCGGCTACACCGTTCAGGTCGAGCATTACGGCCGCGACATCTCCACCCTGTATGCCGCCGCCATCGACAACGGCAAGGTCATTGATATTTTCGATATGAATGCCACCCGTCCCAAAGAGGGCTACTGCGTGGATATCGACGCCAAGATGGAAGAGCTGGGCGTGAAGGACGCGATCCTGCCCATCTACGACAACTATGAGAAGAGCGTTTCTCCGTTCGGTGATAACAAGTGGTACGCCGTTCCCTCGCAGCCGTTCTTTGGCGGTGTGTTCTATAACAAGGACATTTTCGATCAGGCCGGCATTACCGAACTGCCCACCACCTGGGATGAGTTTATGGATGCCTGCGAGAAGATCAAGGCGATTGGCGTGGCCCCGATGACCATCGACGACGCTTACGTCGAGCTGCTGATTACTTATCAGATGTGTTTGGGTCTGGGCGGCCAGGAAGAGGTCGAAAAGCTGGTCAACAGCTTTGGCGACGAATGGAACAAGACCCTGCCCGTGATCGAGAAGTTCCAGGAAATGTATGAAAAGGGCTACTTTGCCTCCACCGTCGGCGGCAACCAGTTCCCCGCTGCCCAGAACGGCGAATTCGCCATGGGCACCGCCGCCATGTATTTTGACGGCTCCTGGGTGTGCAACGAAGTGCACGACATCACCGGCGACGACTTCAACTGGGGCTTCCTGCTGTGGCCCAGCAGCACCACCGATGAATACAAGGCCATCGAGGCTTCCTGCCAGCAGATCTGCGTCAGCCCCACCTCTCAGGATGTGGACGGCGCCTGCCTGCTGCTGAAGTACATGATCGATGCCCAGACCTGTGCCGGTCTGCGCGACAAGTGCCAGTGCATCCCCGTGGTGGACGGCGTGGATTGGCCCGCTGCCCTGGCGGATGTGAAGACCATGTCCAACGAAGCCGAGCTGGTTCTGCCTTGGAACGTCTACACCACCAATACCGACGACGTGACGACGCTGATGCGCACCAATTTCCACAAGGTGATCGGCGGCACAATGTCCGCGAAGGATTTTGTGGCAAGCATGGTGGCTGGCAAGTAAGTGCAAATCACAGCTTCACAGCTTGAGTGAACCGTAGAAGAGGCACGGGCGCAGGCCGCTGGGTCTGAGCCCGTGCCCCTGTGCTTTGTACCGCTGCTTTTTGGGCAGGCCGGTCGGCCTGCCGCCCGCCTCGGATCGCTGACCTCAACAGGAAATGGGGGACATTTGTGAAAAAACAGAACCGTAAATTTATCCTTCTCAGCCTCCTGCCGCCGATACTCTGCTTTCTCATCTGGGTGGTTTACCCCACCGTGCGCTGTATTCTGCAAAGCCTGTTTTCCATGAACCAGATGACCACGCCGATCTCCGAGTGGCAGTGGAGCGGCCTGAAAAACTATACCACGCTGTTTGACAGCATGGTGTTCCGCAGTTCATTTGCCACCATCGGCAAGATCTGGCTGTACGGCGGCATCATCACGCTGGTGTGCGCGCTGCTGTTCGCCACCATCCTCACCAGTGGCGTGTTGGGCAAAAAGTTCTGGCGCTCGCTGATCTACCTGCCCAATACCATCTCCAGCGTGGCCATGGTCAACATGTGGTCGCTGTATGTGTACAACAACAACTTCGGCCTGCTGAAGAAAATTTTCACCAAGCTGGGAATGGAGACGCTGGCGGCCGTCAACTGGACGGACGGTCAGCATATGTTCGGCTCGATGCTGGTTGCCTACTGCTTTGGCTATATCGGCTATCTGATGCTGATTTTGATCGCCGCCATGGAGGGCATTCCCAACGATCTGTACGAAAGTGCCTACCTGGACGGCGCCAATGCCTGGGTGCGCTTCTGGCGCATCACCATGCCGCTCATCCGCGAGACGTTCCGCACCTGCCTGACCTACTGGACGCTGAGCACCATCGGCTTCTTCATCTGGTCGCAGCTGTGGAGCCGCGACAACGACCTGGCGCTGATGACCCCGGCGCTGTATATGTATAACACGACCTTTGCAAGCAACTCGATGGATGTTGGCGTAAAGAACATCGGTCAGGGCTGCGCCATTGCCGTGATGATGATGATCATGGCGCTGCTGGCCCACCTGCTGTTCAATGTGATTCTGAAAGAAAGGAAGTATGAATACTGATGGCTGTCAAGACAAAAGCTTCTGCTTCCGGGAAAAAATCTCATAAGCTGAGCAAACACGAATGGGCGCAGCAGGCCCGCCTGCTGCCCGCGTATATACCGCTGGTATTGTGGCTGGTGTTCTGCGTGTTTGCCATCGGCTGGCTGTTCGCGGCCTCGCTTTCCACCTCGCGTGAGGTGTTCAGCGATTCGGTGCTGCACAGCGGCCTGCATTTTGAAAACTATGTCAAGGCGTGGCGCAGCAACAATGTTTCGCGCTACTTCCTGCACAGCCTGGTGTATTCCACCGTGCCGTGCGCGGTGCTTATTCTGCTGGGCGCACCGGCGGCGTATGTGCTGGCCAAAAAGCAGTTCAAGCTGCGTAAGGCCATCATCACCACGTTTCTGGTGGGCATGGCGGTGCCCGGCACCATGGTGCTCATCCCCTGGTACAGCCTGCTGATCCGCTGGAACATGGTGGGCCAGCTGTCCACGCTGCTGCTCATCTACTGCGTCAGCGGCGTTTCCGGCACGGTGTTCTTCCTCGTCAGCTTTTTCTCCAGCGTGCCCTCCTCGCTGGAGGAGGCGGCCATGATCGACGGCTGCACGCCGTATCAGGCGTTCTGGAAAATCATGTTTCATATGGCGCAGCCCGGCGTCATCACCATTACCATCTTCAACTTCCTGGGCTACTGGAACGAATACTTCCTGGCACTGATTTTTGCCAATTCCAGCGAAAGTGTGCGCTCGCTGGCCGTCGGTCTGCAGAATATGATCAACTCGATGCGCTTCACCGGCGACTATGCCAGCCTGTATGCGGCCATCCTGATCGTCTTCCTGCCGACGTTCATTCTGTATCTGTTCCTGTCGGATAAGATCATTGCCGGTGTGACCGGAGGTGCCGTCAAGGGCTGACGGACGGCGCGGGCAGCCCTCTGCCCGAATCTTTTTGGAAAAAACAGGCGGAGCCTCTTGCAGGTTTCGCCTGTTTTCTTTATAATGAAACACAGGGCAGCGGACGGCGCTGCCGCCCGCCGACAAGGGCGCCGACGATGCCGCGCCCTGCGGAAAAAGTGAAAAGAGAGGAAATCAAACATGAGTTTTCTGGACAGCGTAGCGTTTCAGCAAACGGAGGAGCGCGTTAAAAAATACCTGATGCCGCAGCGCGTGGTGCTGACGAACGGCAGCGTCAAGGGCGCAGCCAACCTGCTGAAAAGCAAGGATCTGCAGATCGACCTGAACGAGCCGGTGTTTACCGTGCTGAAAAACGGCCCGAAGCCCCGCAAGCGGGCCGGCGTGCTGCTGGATTTCGGCTTTGAATTTCACGGCGGCCTGCGCCTGCTGACGGCGTGGGTAAAGGGCGAAGCCGCCAGCGCGGGCAACACCCTGCCGGATACGCAGGTGCGCCTTTCCTTTGGCGAAAGCGTCAGCGAAGCGCTGTCGCAGCTGGGCGACCGCGGCGCGTGCAACGACCATTCTCCCCGCAGTATGACGGTGGATGTCGTGACCCTCAGTGACCTGGAGTTTGGACAGACCGGTTATCGCTTTGTGTATATCGAGCTGCTGACCCCGAACACCCAGTGGCTGCTGAAAAGTGCAGTCGGCGCTTTCACCTACCGCGACCTTGCATACAAGGGCAATTTTACCTGCAGCGACGAACGGCTGAACCGCATTTATGATGTGGCCGCCTACACCTGCCACCTGAACATGCAGAACCTGCTGTGGGACGGCATCAAGCGCGACCGTCTGGTGTGGGTGGGCGACACGCATCCCGAAATGATGACCATCCGCACGTTGTTCGGCCATGTGGATATGCTGGATGAAAGCCTGCGCTTTGCGCGCAAAAAGGCCCCGCTGCCCATGTTCATGAACGGCATGCCCACCTATTCGCTGTGGTGGCTGCTGATCCTGCACGATTATTACATGGCCACCGGCGACCGCAAGTTCCTGATGGAAAACAAAAAATACGCCATGGCGCTGGCCCGGCATATGGCCTCGTTCATTCAGGAGGACGGCGAGCATCAGCTGCCGGATTACTTCCTGGATTGGCCTACCCGCGATACGCCTGCCGCCAGACCCGGCGTGCATGGCCTGCTGATCCTGACCATGCGCGCCTGCGCCGAGCTGGCCCGCTGGTATAAGGACGCCGAGGGCGAGGCGCTGTTTGCCGCCCGCGCCGATGCCATGGCCCGCACCTGCCCCGACTGCGGCGATGCCAAGCAGGCCATCGCCATGCAGACGCTGGCCGGGCTGCGCGACAAAAAGGCCACGGCAAAGCAGCTGACGGCCACCGGCGCAAAGGGCATGTCCACCTTTATGAGCTATTATATCCTCAAGGTGATGAGCGAGGGGAACATGACCGCGGCCCTGCAGGTGCTGCGCGAGTATTACGGCGGCATGCTGGATATGGGCGCGACCACCTTCTGGGAGGATTTCCATGTCGAATGGCTGGAAAACGCCGCCCCCATTGATGCCCCGGTGCCGGAGGGCAAAAAGGATCTGCACGGCGATTTCGGCGACTTCTGCTACAAGGGCTTCCGCCACAGCTTCTGCCACGGCTGGTCCAGCGGGCCGGTGCCCTTCCTGGCCGAGCGGGTGCTGGGCATCAACATTGCCGAGCCCGGCTGCAAAAAAATCATCCTCAAGCCCGACCTGGGTGATCTGGCCTGGGCCAAGGGGGATTTCCCCACGCCGCACGGCATTCTGCACGTGGAGGTAACGCGCGGCGCGGACGGCGCGGCCCATACCGTATATACCGCCCCGAAGGGCGTCACGGTCGAGCTGGCCGAGTAAGGCGCGCCCCGGCACAAAAAACACATGAAAAAGGCCCGGACGAAGCGGCTTGCTTCGCCCGGGCCTTTTTTGTCCGGCAGAGCGGGGGGCTTTTGTGCAAAAAGGCTGTGCGTTACGCCAGCCGGTCCAGCCGTTCGGTCAGAAAACGGTCGGCAAACGACTCCAGCAGGCCCAGATCTTCCAACAGGTTCAGCAGGGTGTAGCGATCTTTCAGATCCTTTGCCCACAGGATGGATTCGCGGATGACCCCGCGGCCGTAGGTGTGCGCAAACAGCGTTTCCTGCAGGCCGATGGCGTGCAGCATGGCGCTTGCGGCTTCGCCGTCGGGGGCCTGCGCCAACAGGGCCAGCAGGGCGGGCCCATTGTCATAAATGGCCTGTATGCGGCGGGCGCGGGCGGCGGGGTTGTAAAGGCCGGTGCGCTGCTGCAGGGCAGCCACCGAGGGCGTCATGGCGCCATACACCGGCTGCAGCCGCTGCCGCCAGTCGCCGGGGTCGGCTGCGGGGCGCACGGCGGGCAGGCCCTGTTCGCACAGCAGCTGCCGCAGGCAGCCGGTGACCCAGGCGCCGAATGCAACGTCTATCCCGTGCGGCAGATAGGCAAAGCCGCGCTGCAGTCCGACGATCTCGTAAAAGTGCGACAGATGATGCTCGCTGCCGGAGGCCGGGCGCGAGCACCCGGCAAAGCTCATGGCGACGCCGACATCCACAAGACCTTCAAACAGGCGGGTCACGGCATCGGGCTGACGGGCCAGCACGGCGCCAGCGTCGCGCACGGCGGCATCCGCATCGCGCAGCACCCGGTCGTGAATATCCTGGCAGAACGGCTCGCCGTTGACAAGGGCGGAAAGCCGCCAGTCGTTCAGGCAGGAATATTTGCCGATGAGGTCGCCAAGGCCGCTGCGCAGCATATCGGCCGGGGCAGTGGCCAGCAGGTCGGCGTCGCCCACGATCCACGCGGGCGGTGCGGCATCGGTGGTGACCTTCATGCCGCCCAAAATCATGGCCGCCCCCTTGGAGGCGTAGCCGTCCATGGAAGGGGCCGTGGCGGCGATCAGGTACGGCAGGTGCTTTTCGGCGGCGACATATTTGCACAGGTCGTTGATGACCCCGCTGCCCACGCCCACCAGCGCCTGCACGCTGTCATCGGTGACGGCCAGAATGTGGGCGATGGCGGCCTCGTTCGGCACCAGTACCCCGGCCGCGGCAAAGTGCGCGCGCCGCACGGCAAAACCGGCGTCGGTCAGCGTCCGGGCCAGCGCGTCGCCCGCCAGCGGGGCGGTGTTGGTATCGGTGACAAGGGTCAGTGTGCGGTAGCCGCACAGCAACTGCGGAATGCTGGCCAGCGCGTGCGTGCCGCAGACGACTTGCCGGATGCTGCAGCTGTGCACGGCGCCGCAGCGGCAGGAAAAATGGGCGGGCAGTTTGGGCAAAGCCATAAAGGACCCTCTTTCATAGGCCGGGCGTGCCTACTGCGCGGCCCGGCGTTTTTTCTTATCATACCGCGTTTGCACGGCGGGCGCAAGGCTTTGCGGCCGGGGCAGGCGGCCGGATGTGCAGCGTCTGCCTGCCGGTGGGGTAAGCCGCAAGCTGTAAAACAGGCGGCATTCCCCACCGCCGTTGTGCAATGCGCCAAAAAGACGGCTTTTTTTTTGTGCGCAGTGCTGATTTTCAAAAAATGAAACATGCCCCGTTGCCAAAACCGGATTTTTTTGTTATCGTGTAGGGGAAGCGCCGCCGGGCGTCCGGCGCGCGGCGGCTTCCTCACCCCTCTCAGAGAAAAAGGAGAAGAAAAATGACGAAGAAAATAACGCTGGCGGTTTCGGCGCAGCCCTTTGCGCCCGGCGTGCAGGCATTGGCAGCCGACCTTGGGTTGGAGCTGGCCGCTGACGGCGTCGCGGTAGAGTACCGCAGCGCAGACGGTCTGCTGGTTCGCTTTGACGGCAGCCGCGCCGAGATCGCCTGCCGCGAGAAGATCCACTTTTTCCGCCTGCTGGCCATTCTGGCCGACAAGCTGCAGGCAGGCCCCTTTGAGGTGCGCGAAACGGCGCATTTTGAAAAAAGCGGCGCCATGTTCGACTGCTCGCGCAATGCCGTGCTGACGGTCGAGGCGTTCCGCGGCTTTCTGCGGCGCATGGCGGCCATGGGCCTCAATCTGGCCATGCTGTACACCGAGGATACCTACACCATCCCGGAGCGGCCCTATTTCGGCTACCTGCGCGGCCGCTATTCCGCCGAGGAGCTGAAGGCGCTGGATGATTACGCCGATCTGTTCGGCATCGAGATGATCCCCTGCATCCAGACGCTGGCCCATCTGGAAATGTATCTGCGCTGGCCCGCGGCGGGCGAGCTGGCCGATACCCCCAACGTGCTGCTGTGCGGCGACGAAAAGGTGCGCGCTTTTCTGGAGCAGAGCATCACCGCCGCCAGCGCGCCGTTCCGCAGCCGCCGCATCCATCTGGGCATGGACGAGGCATGGGGCATCGGCAGCGGCCGCTATCTGCAGAAAAACGGCTACCGTCCGACCATTGACATCCTGCGCGAGCATATGGCCGTGGTGGCCGATATCTGCCGCAGCCGCGGGCTGGAGCCGATGATCTGGAGCGATATGTGCCTGCGTCCGCTGTCGCCGACCGATGAATACTATGATTTCAGCGAAAACGTGCGCCCGGTGACCAAGGAGCTGGCCGACGCCGTCCCGCCGGAGCTGAACCTGATCTATTGGGATTATTATCACCATACCAAGGAAGAGTATCTGACCATGATCGCCCGTCACCAGCAGTACGGCAACCGTCTGGTGTTTGCGGGCGGCAGCTGGAACTGGAGCGGCCCCGTGCCCGACTATGGCAAGACCTTTGACACCAGCGAAAAGGCGCTGGCGGCCTGCCGCGAAACCGGCATCCGCGAGGTGTTCTGCACCATCTGGGGCGACAACGGCGCCGAAAGCAGCCTGACCAACAGCCTGCTGGGGCTGCAGTACTATGCCGAAAACACCTATACCGAAGCCCCCACCCTGCCGCAGGTGTTTGATGCGTTCCGCCGCTGCTGCGGCGGCTGCGCGGCCGATTTTTACGACCTGCGCCTGCTGGAGGAGCTGCCCGGCGTGCCTGAGGGCAACCCCAACGCCGCCAATACCACCAAGCAGATCCTGTATCAGGATGTGCTGATGGGCCAGTTTGACCGGCATCTGGCCGTGCAGCGCGACACCTACGGCAGCGTGAAAGAGTGGTACCGTGCCCGTCAGGCCGCGCTGGCAGAGGCCGAGCGCCGCAGCCCGCGCTATGCCGCCAACTTCCATCTGTACCGTGTGATGGCCGACCTGCTGGCGGAAAAGGCCGAGGTGGGTCTGGACATTCACGCCGCCTATGCCGCCGGGGACAAGGCCGCCATGCGTCAGCAGATCGCCGTGCTGGAGGGCCTGCTGCCGCAGTATGATGCGCTGGTGCTGGCGTGGGAGGATGTGTGGCTGGCCACCAATAAGCCGTTTGGCTTTGACGTTATCAGCACGCGCCTTGGCGGCGCGCGCGGGCGCGTGGCCTACGCGGCGCACCGTCTGGGCGACTGGGTAGAAGGCAAGACCGACACCCTGCCCGAGCTGGAGGAGGAGCAGCTGTTCTTTGACGGCCGCACCGAGCCGCTGCAGAACGGCACGCCGCTTATCTGCGTCAACAACTGGGCGCGCATTGCCTGTGCCTGCCCGCTGTAAGCGGCGGTGCAGCATGGCTGCAAAAATAAAAAAGAAACGGGGCCTCTGTCATTCGGACAGAGGCCCCGTTTTTCAAAAGCAGGCGGGCCGTGCAGGGCAGAAAAGCTGCCTTAAGGGCAGGCATCGGCGCGCAGCACGCTGCGGCAGCGGCGGGCGGCGGCCAGGCAGGCGGCAAGCCCCACGGCGCAGATGCCCGCCCAGCACACCACAACGGCGCGCCAGCCGACGCTCTGGGCGATCAGCGCAAAGCCGTAGGTCGACAGGGCGCTGCCGATGTAGGTGCAGGCGTTGAGAATGCCCGAGATGAGCGAAACGCGGCCGCTGGCGGCAAAGCGGGCGGGCAGGTTGCAGATGAGCATCAGGTTGATGCCGTGCATGCACGCCGTCAGCAGGGCGGCCAGCAGGGCGCTGCCCGCCGCGCTGGCGGTAAACAGCGCCGCCATGGCAAGGCTGAGCAGAATGCCCGCGCCGAACAGCCCGGCCGAAAACAGCACCTCATTGGGGAAAAACCGCCGGTGCAGAAATGCGCACACCTGAAAGCTGAGTATGCTGAAAATGGGAATGATGACGCTGGAAAGAATGCTGTTGCCGGTCTCCAGCTGAAAGACCTCGCTCAGATAGCTGGGCAGCCAGGTGGTCACACCGTCACGCAGGGTGCCCTGCATGATGATGCCCAGCATGACAAACAGCAGCCCCTCGCCGAAAATCAGCGTCTTCATGGAAAGCCCGGCAAGGCCGCCTTGCGCGGCGGGGCTCTCCTTGGCCGGGGCGGCGCCCACCGGCACGGCCCCATACCGCTTTTCAAAGGCCGTCAGGGCCAGCAGCCAGGCCAGCGCGGCACAGCCCGCCAGCGCGGCGGCAATGCGGAACACCCCGCGCCAGCCGCCCAGCCGCAGGATCAGCGGGGCCAGCAGATACAGCAGAATGGTTGCGGCGCTGCTGGCCATCGAGGTGCGCACACAGCCGCGCTCGATCCATACCGCATCAAGATACCCGGCCATCAGGCGCATCATGGGCGGCCACAGCAGCGACTGGGCAAAGCCGTTCAGCGCCCACAGCGTCACCATCACGCCGATGCGCGGCCACAGCGGCAGCAGAAAATTGACCAGCGCCGTAGAGGCCAGCCCGGTAAAGATCAGCCATTTGGGGCTGATGCGGTCGCCCAGCCAGCCGCTGAACAGCTGGCCGATGCCGTAGGTGATAAAGCAGGCGGTGGTGGCCAGAGCGGCATCCGATTTCAGAATGCCCTCGCGGGCGACGATCTCGGCGATCACCGTCGCATAGTTCAGCCGGGAAAAATAGCTGCAGAAATAGACCGCGCACAGCGCCGCCACCAGAAAGTGGCAGTCGCGGCGGGAGGTTAACCGGACGGATGCGTTCATACCAGACTGCTGCCCTCCCAGTCGCGGTCGGGGGCGACCTCCAACAGTGTGCAGACCGTCGGGGCAAGATCCGTCAGGCAGGCCGAGGTCACGCCGGGCCGCAGCGAAACGCCTGGCGTGCGCACAAAAATGGGGATGCGCATATCCTCCGGGGCATCGGTGCCGTGGCAGCGGTCGTGGCCGCCGTGGTCGGCGGTGATCAGCAGGTCATAGTCATCCCCGATGGCCTCGGCCACGCGTCGGATGCACTCCCATGCATTCGCCAGTGTCTGCAGATAAAACGGGCTCAGCCAGCCGTCCGCGTGCCCGGCCTCATCCGTCAGGCCAAGGTACAGAAAGGTGAAATCCGGCGCGGCCGTTTTCAGCCAGGTGATGGCGGCATCCGTCAGGCGGGCGTCGCTGTCCGGGTTTTCAGATATCCGCATAAAGCAGCCAAAGCTCAGGTTGCCGGGCAGGGCGACATCCCGCAGGTTTTCCCAGTTGTAAAACATGGCGGTGCTGCGCCCGGCGCTGTGCAGCACCTCAAACAGGCTTTTTACCGGGCGCACCTGCGGGGCATAGGTATTGGTCAGCGTGCCGTGACGCTCGGGCGGGACCGAGTGAAACAGCGAGATATGACAGGGCAGGGTAACGCTGGGCATGACGCTGCGGCCGTCCAGCTGGACGGCGCCGGTGGAAAGAATGTCGCTGCAGAAGGGGTGGCCGCAGGCGGCCAGCGCATCCGGGCGCATGCCGTCCACCAGAATCAGAACACATTTACGGCTCATGGCGGTTCTCCTTTTCCGTATGTCTTGCTTCAAACGTTCCGACCCGTGCGGCCGAAACCACTTTCAGTATACCGCCGCCCCATCGAAAAAGCAAGCACGGCTTTCGGCTCGCCGCCGCCCGGATGCAGAAAAAATTTGTATTTTTGACGAAGTGCCACTTTCCCTGTTTACAAGCGAAAAAAATCCATGTAAAATGGAGACAGATCAAAAGGAGGGCGGCGCGATGGGTTACTATCTGGGAATGGATATCGGCGGCACCAAATGCGCCGCCGTGCTGGGGGATGCACAGGGCCGTCTGCTGGGCCGCCGCAGCTTTGCCACGGCGCAGGCGGGCGGCCCGCAGCAGGTGCTGCAGGCGCTGGCCGAGGCCGGGCGCGCCCTTCTGCAGGGGCGGCCGCTGCAGGCGGTGGGGGTCAGCTGCGGCGGCCCGCTGGACAGCCGCACCGGCACGGTATATTCGCCCCCCAACCTGCCCGGGTGGGATGCCGTCCCCGTCACGCAGACGTTTTCGCGGCTGCTGGGCGCGCCCGCCTTTTTGCAGAACGACGCCAATGCCTGCGCCCTGGCAGAGTGGAAATTCGGCGCGGCGCAGGGGGCGCAGAATGCGGTGTTTCTGACCTTCGGCACCGGCATGGGTGCGGGGCTCATTCTCAACGGCCGCCTGTATGAGGGGGCAAACGGCATGGCGGGCGAGGTGGGCCATGTGCGGCTCAGCCGCCGCGGGCCGGTGGGCTACGGCGTACCGGGCAGCTTTGAGGGCTGGTGCAGCGGCGGCGGGCTGGCGCGTCTGGCCCGCCAGCAGCTGGGGCGCGAAATGTCGGCCAGACAGCTGGCCGAAGCCGCCGATGCGGGCGATGCGCAGGCGCAGGCGCTCTGGCGGCAGTGCGGTGCGCGTCTGGGGCAGGGGCTCGCCCTGCTGGTGGATGTGCTGAACCCGGAATGCATCGTCATCGGCAGCGTGTACGCGCGGGCACAGCGCCTGCTGGAGCCTGCCATGCGCCGTGCGCTGACGGCGGCGGCCCTGCCGCAGAGCCTTGCGGTGTGCCGTGTGTTGCCTGCCCGGCTGGGAGACGCCATTGGCGATGTGGCCGCGCTGGCCGTGGCCATGCAGGAGACGGATTGAGCCCGCCAGGCAAAAGCTCTTTTGACTGACTCTGCCTGGCGCTGCCTGACGGAGCGGGCCTTGCCGTTCGCCCGGCTGCGCTGTCCGCCCGGTTATAAAGCATCCGGCGTTCCGTTTTTCACTTGGCAGGTCAGCTTTTCGTTAGTTATCTGATGTTTTTCCCCGTCCGGGTGTCCGGATGTTTTTTACCGTTTGTTCCATCGCTTTTTCAACCGCAAAAGGAGAACCAACCATGCAAACCAATCTGCATCCCAAGCAGGGCGCGGCGGTCGATGCGCTCATCCGCTGCTTTTCCGGCGGCGGCAAGCTGCTGGTGTGCGGCAACGGCGGCAGCGCGGCCGACAGCGGCCACATCGTCGGCGAGCTGCTGAAGGGCTTTTTGAAAAAGCGGCCCGTCCCGGCTGCGCTTTGTGCGGCGGTGCCCGGTGCGGCGGCGCTGCAGTGCGGCCTGCCTGCCATTGACCTGACGGCGCAGAGCGCGGCGCTGACGGCCATCCTCAATGATCTGGGCGGCGATGCCGTTTATGCCCAGCAGGTGCTGGCCTACGGCGTGCCGGGCGACGTGCTGCTGGGCATTACGACCTCCGGCAATGCGGCCAATGTGCGGCTGGCGGCACAGGTGGCACGGGCAAAGGGGCTGACGGTCATCGGTATGACCGGCCGCAGCGGCGGCCTGCTTCGCAATGACTGCGATATTCTGCTGAATGTGGACGCGGACGAGACCTACCGTGTGCAGGAGCTGCACCTGCCCCTGTATCATGCGCTGTGCGCTGCGGTGGAGGCACATTTCTTCCCGGAATGACACGGGCGCGCCGTTCGGCGGGAAGAATGTGTCCGACGGCTGCATACCCACCGGCCGCATTTGCGGCTGTGCTGCTCTCCGCTTTGCGGATAGTTTAAGCTGCTGCCTCGTGCCTCCATCGGGAGCTTTGCGGGTGGGCGCGGTTGCGGCCGCCCGGGCAGCCTTTCTGCCATTCGGCGCTTCAAAAAGGAAAAACCGGCCGCTTTTCGGCCGAAAAAAGGAAAGGATGACCTTATCATGAACGAATTTCTGCAAAAGCTGAAGGCCCGCAGCGACGATCTGTATGCCGATCCGGTGACGGTGGCGTTTCTGGGCGACAGCGTGACGCAGGGCTGCTTTGAAATTTATCGCACCGGCGAAAGCTCCATTGAGACCGTTTTTGATGCGGCCTCGGCCTACAGCAGCGACCTGAAAACCATCTTTGCCCAGCTGTACCCGCGCGTGCCGCTGAACATTGTCAACTGCGGCATCAGCGGCGACAACGCGCCCCGCGGCGCGGCCCGGCTGGAAAAGGACGTTCTGCGCCACCGGCCGGATCTGGTGGTCGTCAGCTTCGGGCTGAACGACAGCTGCTCCGGGCTGGAAAAGCTGGGGGATTACACCGCGGCGCTGCGCAGCATCTTCCGCCGTCTGCGGCAGGAGGGCGTCCCCGCCATCCTCATGACCCCCAACATGATGTGCAGCTATGTTGACTGCCGCGTGCAGGATGACCTTGAGCGCAGCGTGGCCGAGGGGGTCGTCCGCGTGCAGAATGACGGCATTCTGGATGCCTATATGGAGGCCGCCCGTACCGTGGCCGCCGAGGAGGGCGCGCGGGTGTGCGACTGCTACGCCGCGTGGAAGACCATGGCCGCCGCCGGGGTGGATACCACATTTCTGCTGGCCAACCACATCAACCACCCCAGCCGCGAGCTGCACTGGCTGTTTGCGTGGAAGCTGGCGCAGACCATCTTTGCCGGGTGACGGGCGGCGCAGGCGGCCGCCTGCAGCAACTGTATAGAGCAGGCGCTGCGGTTGTGTGCGGTTGCCATGCACGGTGCTTTGTACCGTTGCTGTGCAGTATCTCTGCATGGGCAACTGCGCCGATGGCCTTTGCGCGCCATCCCATTTTATAAATGCTTTATCACTAAGGAAAAAGGAGAACCGAGAATGATAAACCCGCTTGCCCCTGCCGAATGGATCTGGCATTCCGGCGAACCGGTCTGGAACGAAACGGTCGATTTTCTGACGGAGTTCACCGTGCACGAGCCTTCGGCCTGCCGCATTTTCGTCAGCGCCAACTCGCACTATGCGCTGTACCTGAACGATCACTTTGCGGCAAACGATCAATTTCCCGATTACGAGCAGTGGAAGGCCTATGATGAGCTGCCGCTGGCCGGGCTGGTGCACGCCGGGCGCAACACCCTGTGCCTGAGCGCGTACTGGCAGGGCGACGAAAGCCTGACCTACCGGCCGTTCCCGGCGGGCGCGGCGTTTGCCGTGTATGAGGGGGATGTACTGCTGGCCGCCTCCGGTGGGCAGACGCTGGCCCGGCGCAATACCCGCTATGCCGCTGCGGGCGTCGAAAAGGTCAGCGGGCAGCTTTCCTATTCGTTCCGCTATGATGCCACCGCCGCCCTGCCGCAGCCGCAGCCTGCCCGGGTGTGCCCGGTGCAGTGGCCACTGCACCCGCGCCCGGTGAAAAAGCTGGTGCTGGATCCCCCCGAGCCGGTCCGTGTGGCTGCCGCCGGGCGGTTCTTCCCGGCGCAGACAACGGGCACCATCGCCGAGCAGATGCAGGCGGCCGCCATTGCCGCCGCCGCGCCGGAGGTGCGCTGGCCGCTGCCTGATGAAAAGGGCCTGCCGCTGGAGGGAAACTTCCTGCTGCTGGATCTCGGCCGCGAGCAGGTGGGTTATTTTGTGCTGGATATCGAGCTGCCCGAGGCTTGCGACGTGCACATCGGCTGGGGCGAGCACCTGGAGGATCTGCGGGTGCGCACGGCGGTGGGCGGCCGCAACTTTGCGGCGCTGTACCGCGGCACCGCCGGACGCAACCGCTTCTTCTACCCGTTCAAGCGCATGGGCCTGCGGTATGTGCAGCTGCACATCCACACCGAGGGCGCGGTGCTGCACTATGCAGGCGTGCGCCCGGCGCGCTACCCGCTGGATAAGGTCAACCTGTTTTCGTGCGCCGACCATCTGCACAGCCAGATCTACCGCACCAGCCTGCGCACCCTGCAGGGCTGCATGCACGATCATTATGAGGATTGCCCCTGGCGCGAGCAGGCGCTGTACACCATGGACAGCCGCAACCAGATGCTGTGCGGCTATTATGCCTTTGAGGAGTACGACTTTGCCCGGGCCAGCCTGCGCATGCTGGCGCTGAGCCTGCGCGCGGATCATACGCTGGAGCTGACCGCCCCCGGCAAGACGACCATCACCATCCCGTCGTTTACGGCCATCTATCTGATCCAGCTGGGCGAGTATGTGCGCTACTCCGGCGATACCGCCTTTGCCGCGGAGGTGCTGGAGGCCGCCATGTCGATCGGCGACGGCCTGCTGGCCCGTATGGAGCCAAACGGCCTGCTGCGTCGGTTTGAGGGCGCGGGCTATTGGAACTTCTACGAATGGCAGACCGGCCTTGCCGGGATCTGCGGGGCCGAAACACCCGCCGACCAGCAGGCTTACGATGCCCCGCTGCTGGCCTTTGCCTCCATGGGGCTGCAGCAGCTGGCCGCCCTGTGCGAAACGCTTGCCCGCCCGCAGCAGGCCGCGCGCTATGCCGCCGCAGCGGCAAAGCTCAACGAGGCCGTCAACCGCTTTTTCTGGTGCGAGGAGAAGGGCTATTACGCCACCACGCTGGAGAATGGCGTGCTGTCGCATGCGTGCGAGCTTACCCAGGCGCTGGCCGTCTGCTGCGGCGCAGTGCAGCGCAGCAGGCTGGAGCGGGTGCTTGCCACCCTGACCGGCGGCATGGGCCCCGATTTTTACCCCGTCACCATCAGTCACAGCATCTTCAAGTATGAAGCGCTGCTGCGGCTGCCTGCCCGGTACGGCCGCTTTGTGTTCGACCATGTGGCCGCCACCTTCGGCAAGATGCTGTATCACAACGCCACCACCTTCTGGGAGACCGCCGACGGCGCGATCGATTTCTCCCGCGCGGGCAGCCTGTGCCACGCATGGTCGGCCATACCGGTTTATCTGTATATGCGCTACTGCATGGACAGCCGCGGCGAGGGCACGGCCCTGCCGCCCGCCGTCACCGGCATTTACGAGCCGCGCCTGCAGACCTTTGCCGATGCCTCGCGCCGCATTCTGGATGACCGCTGGACGTCATAAACCGGTGTCCGACTTCACAAAAAACAAAAAGGAGAAAAACGTTACTATGAGCACACTGAAATTTGTGCATGGGGTCATTCCCGGCGTGGAGCTTGGCGGTGAAAGCGACCTGCCCGCATGGGACAAGGCTGCGCACCTCGGTTCCATGGCCAGCGAACTGGACGAAGACGACGGCCTGTACCTGAACTATGGCGGCGTCCGTTGCTGCCACCCCTATCGCGAGCAGAACCAGTATACTCACGAGCTGCGCCCTAAGGATGTGCTGTGGGCGGTGTTGGAAAACGACCATTTGCGCGCAGTGTTTGCTCCGCAGGAGGGCGGCAAGCTGTGGAGCCTGTTTGACAAAAAAGCAGGCAAAGAGCTGTTGTTTGCCAACCCCGTTGACAAACCGTGCAATCTGGCCATCCGCAACGCGTGGACCAGCGGCGGTGTCGAGTGGAACTGTGGCTATTGCGGCCACCATCCCCACACCTGCGACACCATGTTTACCGCCCGCCTGCAGGATGCCGACGGCCAGCCCGTGCTGCGCATGTACGAGTACGAGCGTGTGCGCAACGTGACCTACCAGATGGATTTTTCGCTGCCGGAGGGTTCGCCGGTGCTGTACTGCCGTATGCGCATCGTCAACCCCAACAGTGTGGTGACGCCCGTCTACTGGTGGAGCAATATGGCCGTGCCCGAGATCGAGGGCGCGCGCGTCGTCATTCCGGCGCACGCCACCTATACCAATTTTGCCAATACCGTTGTCAAGTTGCCCATTCCGGTGCCCAGCTATGAAAACATCAAAACCGCGGTGCCCAAAACCTCCTATCCGTTCGATGTTACCTACCCGATGAACAGCCCCGTCAGCATCGACTATTTTTGGACGCTGGATAAGACCGACCGCCCGTTTACCTGCCAGCTGGATAAAAACGGCTACGGCATGTTCCAGGCTTCGACGGCCCGGCTGAAGGGCCGCAAGCTGTTTGTCTGGGGGCAGGGCCCCGGCGGCAGCCGCTGGCAGGAGTTCCTCTCCGGCAACGGCTGCAGCGGCCGCTATGTGGAGATTCAGGCCGGGCTGGCCTGCTCGCAGTACGAAAGCCTGCCCATGCCGCCCCACACCGCGTGGGAGTGGATGGAAATTTACGGCGCCATGCAGGCCGACCCCGCCCGTGTGCACGGCGATTGGGATGACGCCATTGCCGAGGTCAGCGCCCGGCTGGATGCCATTGCCACGCCGCAGCAGCTGCAGAAAAAGCTGGAGGAGACCCACGCGCTGGCCCTGACCCGCGCCGAGGGCGAGCTGGTGACCGCAGGCAGCGGCTGGGGCGCGCTGGAAAACGAGCGCCGCATCGCCGCCGGGGAAGAGCCGACCTCCACGCACCTGGATTTTGGCACGCCCGGCGACGAGCAGGCCCCCTGGCAGCAGCTGCTGCACACCGGCTGCCTGCCTGCGGGCGACCCGGCGCAGCCCCCTGTGTCGTGGATGCTGCAGCCCGAATGGGAAAAGCTGCTGCAGGCGGTGGAGGAGCCCGACGCCAACTGGCAGGTGCTGGATCAGCTGGCGGGCATCCGCTTTGCCGCGGGCGATATGGCGGCCGCGCGCGCGCTGTTTGAACGCTCCAACAGCAAAACCGCCAACGCATGGGCGCTGTACGGCCTGTCCTGCTGTGATCTGTACGAGGAAAAGCGGGATGGCGCGGTGGAATATGCCCTGCAGGCACACCGCATGCTGCCGCAGCACGCCATGCTGGCCCAGCACGCTGTGCGCATGCTGCATGACGACGCCCGGTGGGAGGCCCTGCTGCAGCTGGAGGCGCAGCTGTCCGATGCCGTTCGCGCTCTGCCGCGCGTGCGCCTGTATACGGCGTTTGCCTGCGTGCACACCGGCGACCTTGCCCGCGCCGAGGCCCTGCTGTGGCAGGATGGCGGGCTGATCGTGCCTGATGTGCGCGAGGGTGAGACCTCCGTCACCGGCCTGTGGATGGCGCTGGAGGAGGCCAAGGCCCTGCGCGACGGCCGCCCGTTTGATCGTGACACGGCAAGGCCCCCGCACATTTTTGATTTCCGCATGTTTGCCACCAAGGAATAAGCGGTTTCCGTCAGACCGGCGGGCCGGTCGGGAGCTTTCCCGGCGCGGCCTGCCGGTTTTTGCCGCCGCCGCTTGGGGCGGCTTGCCCGAGGCAGCCTAGATGGGCTCAATATTATGTATAATAAAAGGAGAACTTTACCATGCGTATTGCCACGACGGCGCAAATGAAAGAGCTGGACCGCATTGCCATTGAAGAAAGGGGCATTCCCTCGCTGCGGCTGATGGAAAACGCGGCCGCGGCGGTCACGCGAGCAGTGCTGGCCCTGCCGGGCGGGGTGCGGCGGGTGTGCGTGCTGTGCGGGCCGGGCAACAACGGCGGCGACGGCATTGCCGCCGCCCGTTTGCTGCTGGCCGCCGGTGTGCAGGTGCAGGCATGGCTGGTGGGCGGCAGCGGCAGAATGACGCCGGATGCCCGCGCCATGCAGCAGCGTCTGCAGGCGGCGGGCGGCTGCCTGCTGCCGTTTTCGGCGCAGGCGTTTACACTGGCTGCGCCCGCGCCGGGCAGCGGGTTTGATGCCGTGGTGGATGCGCTATTCGGCGTGGGGCTGGCCCGCCCGCTGCAGGGCGATTTTCTGGCGGCGGTGCAGGCCGTCAACGCCAGCGGGCTGCCGGTGGTCAGCTGCGACATTCCCTCAGGCGTGCAGGGCGACACCGGCGCAAGGTTGGGAGCGGCCGTGCAGGCAGCGGTCACCGTCACATTCAGCTGCGCCAAGCCGGGCCTGCTGCAGGGGGAGGGCCGGGCCTGTGCCGGGCGCCTGCTGGTGGCGGATATCGGCATTCCGGCCGATGTGCTGCCGCCGGATGTCCCGGCAGAAGGAACAGCCGCTCTGCACTGAACGGCTGTGCGCTGTTGGCGGAACACAATAGCTTTCCGTGCTGCGCCATTGCTGCCGGGGAGCAAAGAGCAATGGCATCCCGCGCCGCTCCGCTATCGCCGTGGAAAAGTGACCGGCAATCGTTTTGGCAGGCGGCCGGTACTGCCGCGGCCCGCAGCCCTTGCCAAACCTTAGCCGCAGCCGCACTTTGGCTGCAGCCGCGCTGCTCCGGCACAGGGCAGGGCCTTTTGCACCGCCGCCCCTGCGGCACGGAAAAACGGCGGCCGGGCAAGTATTTCATTAAAAACGGTGCCGCGTTGAAAAAACGCAAAACGCCGGGCAGGCAGAAGCAAATGCATTCTGTCTGTCCGGCGCTTTTGTGTGCGGGGAAAAGGGAGAAAGCTTACAGCAGCGACAGCATTTCGGCAAAGCTGTGCAGCCGCCAGTCGCAGGCCAGCGTCTCGGGCGCGGCTGCGCACACCAGGTGCGCGGTGGCAATACCGGCGGCACGGCCGCTGCCAAGGTCAATTTCGCGGTCGCCGATCATCACGGCATCGTCGGCCATGCCGTACTTTTCCTTCAGGTACAGCACGGCATCCGGCGCGGGCTTTTGGGCAAAGGCCGGGCTTTCCGGCGCGATGATCTCGCGAAAGCAATCCGTCAGCCCATATTTTTCAAGGTAGGCGTTGGTTTCCGCCAGCGCGCGGTGGGTAAAGATGTAGTTATGGTGCCCCTGCGCGCAGATATGCCGCAGCACGGCCTCGACCCCGGGCATGGGGCCTGCTGCCAATGCGCGGTTGGCGGCCTCGTGCCGCAGCTGATACGCGCGCGTCAGCGCCTCGCGCGGAATGCCGTAAGCATCGGCATAGTGGTTGCGCGCGGCGGGAATGGTCTCCAGCATGCGGCGCATGGCATCGGTCGGGTCGGCGTCGCGGCCAAACACGGCCAGCGCGCCGCGCAGGTTTTCAATAATGACGGGGTAGGTGTCAAACAGGGTGCCGTCAAAATCCCAGATGAAGTGAACAAGGCGGTGCATATCGGCGGGGCTGCTCATGAAAAAACTCCTTTGTCTGTGAAAAAAGCCGGGCCGCCCTCCGGCCGCCCGCGAAACCGTCTTTTACTCTATCATATTACGGCGGCAAATGCAAGCAGGGGCGGGCAGAGGGGCCAAAGGGGTACCGCTCTGCGGGATAGCGTGCCTGCCCCGGCGGCGGCCCGGCTCAAAACGCCGCGGCGGGCTTTCCGGGTCGGCTTTTCTGTCGCAGGCGTATTGCCCGCAGCGCATCCGCCCGCGGCGTGCCGTCAGCAGTGCGCCCGCCTGCATGTGGCCGGTTCGTCATGTCGGCCGTGAAAATTGCTTTCCACCTGCGCACAGGCGGCAGGGGCGGCTTTTCCGCTTTGGCAAAAGCGCCTGCGGCGGCCGCCGAAATACCCTGTGCCGCCCGGCCGCTTTTTGTACAGCATGCACAAAGCAAGGGCGGCTTTCCTTGTTGGTTTGCCCAATGCAAAACCGGTTCATACACACGGTGCGGACGGTTTGTCCTTGTGTGAAGAACAGAAATTGGCTACAATGCCCAAAAAGGATGTGAAAAACAGTGCACATTCACAAACAACGCTTATTTTTTGAAAGCGTTTTTTGGCCGGATTGCAGAAAATAAAGGAAAAGCTGTAACCCCTATTGAAAAAGTGAGGGTTTTGTTATAGAATTAAACAACATAGAAGAGGGGTAGCCCCTATTCTATCAGACGGTTCTCTGAACAGAATGTTTCCGGCAGGAGGAGCGGCCATGGTCACGCGCCGTTATACCAAAGATTATCAGCTGGAATACCAGCTGAACTCCCGCGGGCGCATCTGTTCCAAAGCGGTTTACAAGGGCGACTGGTTCGCCTTTGACGCCCCGGCGCAGCAGCTGGCGCGCACCCGCCGCCTGTATGGCGCCGCCACGGTGCTGGCCGCCGCCCTGTGGGCTGCGGCGCTGTGTGTGCCTGCGGCGTTCGGGCGTGTGTGGTACCTGATGCTGCCCATGGCGTTCGGCCTCATTCCCGTGTGGCTGGCCGTCGCCTCGCTGGCGCGGCTGCTGACGGCCAGGCAGCAGGTCACGCGCGAGCACCGCGACAAAACCGGCGGCCGGTTTTCCGGCGCGGGCATCGGCATTCTGGTGACCGGCGGCATTGCCGTCATCGGCGGGCTTGTCCGCATGGCAGCTGCCGGTGCGGCGGCGTGGGATATCGCCTTTGTGCTGCTGTCGGCAGGCTACACGGCCTGCGGCGGCGTTCTGTTTGCCTGCCGGGCGCGGCTGTCCATGCATGCGCTGCCCAAAGCGGAGTGACCGTTTTCATTCGTCTAGTATCGGCCAAAGGCCTGATATATAGAAAAATATTATGGGAGGAAAAACAAACATGAGTAAAAAGCTTGCAAAACTGTTGGCTCTGCTGATCGTTCTGGCTATGGCTGTCTCGATGTTCGCCGGCTGCTCTAAGCCCGCCGACGATTCTTCTACCGTTGACACCAGCTCCAGCGAGAGCGATTCTACGACCGACACCGAAGAGAAAGCGTCCACGCTGGTGTACGCCACCTCTGCCTTCGGCCAGAAGTTCAGCCCCTTCTTCGCCACCACCGCTTACGACCAGGAGGTCGTGGATCTGGTGAGCGGCGCAATGCTGACCGCTGACCGTGAGGGCAACATTGTCGAGAACGGCATTGAGGGTGAGACCCGCGCCTACAATGGCACCGATTATTTCTATAACGGCATGGGCTCTGTCGTTCAGAACGACGATGGCTCGGTTGATTACAACCTGACCATGCGCGACGACATCAAGTTCTCGGATGGCGAGCCTGCCACCATCGACGACGTTATCTTTGGCATTTACGCCATGATGGATTCCACCTATGACGGCGCTGCCACTCTGTACGCCATGCCCATCGAAGGCGTTGACGAGTATCGTGCCAGCACCGCCACCCTGCTGAGCCTGCTGATTGCCGTCGGCCGTGACAACACCGACTTCAGCAAGTGGACCGAGGAAGAGCAGAACACCTTCTGGGGTGCTGTGGATGCTGCCACTCCGTTTGCTCAGGAGATCGTGGATTACTGCAAGTCCGAAGGCTACAACGCCGAGGATGACAGCGTGGCTGCCTGCGCTGCCAACTGGGGCTACGAGCTGGCCGACGATGCCACCGCGGAAGACTTCTTCCTGGCCATCGCTGCCAACTATGCATGGGATTTCAGCGCTATGGAAGCTGAGAGCGCTGGCTCTTCCGTCTGCGACCTGGTCGATGAGGCCACTCGTGATGCAGTTGCCAGCTACAACGTCAAGGGCGTTGACACCGGTGAAGGTGCCGACTACATCTCCGGCATCATCCGTAC
>CAKTAM010000018.1 GCA_934527255.1 uncultured Oscillospiraceae bacterium
GGCTCGTCCACCGAGATCTGTACGGCGTCCTTCTCTTCGACCAGACCCCTGGCGATGTCCAGTAAAAGCTGCTCCATATTCGACTCCCTTATTTCACGACGTCGATCTTCTTCAGCAGCACACGAACGGTGTCAGTGGGCTGCGCGCCCAGCTCGATCCACTTCTTGGCCTTGTCGGCGTCAATGTTGATGACGGTGGGCTCCTTGGTGGGATCGTAGTAACCGATCTCCTCAATGAAACGGCCGTCGCGGGGGAAGCGGGAATCGGCCACTACCACGCGGTAGAACGGGGCTTTCTTGGCGCCCATGCGGCGCAGTCTGATCTTTACAGCCATTGCTGTGTACCTCCAAAATTGTTTTTAATGGTTCGTTTTTATATATTCACCGTCGGAGAAACGTGGCAAACGCCGCACCGTGCGGAAAATATGCAAGTCGGGTCTTACAGGTTGAAATTGCCCATGCCGAACGGCAGATTGCGGCGGAACGCTTTCGGGTTCTTGCGCAGCTGCTTCATCAGCTTGCTCATCTGCTCATACTGGCGCAGCAGGCGGTTGACATCCTGCACCGTGGTGCCGCTTCCGGCGGCAATGCGGCGCTTGCGCTTGGCGTCGATCAGGGCGGGCTTGGCGCGTTCGGCCTTGGTCATGCTGTAGATGATGGCCTCAATGTGGGCAAAGTTCTTTTCGTCCACATCCTCCGGCTTGATGCGGCCGCCGGCCGGCATCATATCCAACAGGGCGCTGACGCCGCCCATCTTTTTCAGCTGGGCAAACTGCGCCAACAGGTCGTTCATATCAAACTTGTTGGCCATCAATCGGCGGGCGGCCTCTTCGGCGGCCTTTTCATCCTGCGCATCCTGCGCCTTTTCGATCAGCGTCAGAACGTCGCCCATGCCCAGAATACGGCTGGCCATGCGCTCCGGATGAAAGACCTCCAGATCGTCCAGCTTTTCGCCGGTGCCCACCAGCTTGATGGGCTTGCCGGTAACGCTGCGCACGCTCAGGGCTGCACCGCCGCGGGTGTCGCCGTCCAGCTTTGTCAGAATAACGCCGTCAATGCCGACGGTATCGTTAAAGCTTTTGGCAACGTTGACCGCATCCTGGCCAACCATCGAATCAATGACCAGCAGCGTTTCGCTGACAGGCACCGTCTGCTTGATGCGCTGCAGCTCGGCCATCAGCTCCTCGTCCACATGCAGGCGGCCCGCCGTATCCAGAATAACGACGTCATTACCGTAATCTTTGGCGTGCCGGTAGGCTTTTTCCGCAATGACCTCGGGCTTTTCCTGCCCCAGCTCAAACACGGGCACACCGGCCTGCGCGCCGACGATCTTCAGCTGTTCAATGGCGGCGGGGCGGTAAATATCGCAGGCGACCAGCAGGGGACGATGCCCCTCCTTGCGGAAAAACTTGCCCAGCTTGGCGGCATGGGTGGTTTTACCGGCGCCCTGCAGGCCGCACATCATCAGTACGGTCGGGCCCTTGCTGTTCAGGCGGATGCGCTCGGCCGTGCCGCCCATCAGGGCCGTCAGCTCCTCGTTGACGATCTTGATGACCATCTGCGCGGGGGTCAGGCTTTCCATCACGGCCTGCCCGACAGCGCGTTCGGACACCTTGGCCACAAAATCCTTGGCGACCTTATAGTTGACGTCGGCCTCCAGCAGCGCCATGCGCACCTCGCGCATGGCGGATTTGATATCGCTCTCGCTCAGCTTGCCCTTGGAACGCAGGCGCTTGAAAGCGGCGGAGAGCTTTTCGCTCAGAGATTCAAATGCCACAGCGGCCTCCTCTTATGAATGGATCTGTTTGAGGGTGTTCAGAATTTCCACGGTGGCGTCGTAAACGCCGTTGCCCAAAATGCAGCCCTGCTCATGATAAGCCTGAATGCGGCGGGTCTGCTCTTCAATGCGCTCCAGCGCCGCGCTCATCTCGCGGTAGCGCGCCGCCCAGCCGATCTTGCTTTCCAGATCCAGCAGAATGCACTCGGCACGCTTGATGGAATCCCGCACGCCCTGGCGGGAAATTCCGGCATTGTCGGCGATCTCCGACAGCGACAGGTCGTCGTTATAGTACTGCTCCATCACGTCGCGCTGCTTGTCCGTCAGCACGTCGCCGTAAAAATCAAGCAGGTAGGACATTTCCAGATCCTTACTCATGGGGACACGTCCTTTCTGAACAGGATCCTGCACAGGCTGTGCAGGCGGGCCGGTTGCGGGCCGCCGCCCCATATGTAAAAGCACAAAGCTTTACAGACGCTATTATACCGGAACGCCGACGCCCTGTCAAGGGGAAAAGCTTGACATTCTGCGACTTTTTTTGCATTTGCCCGCAAAAAGGGTACTCCGGCCGTCGGCCGGTTGGGCGTCGGCTCTGCAAGGGCAGCCCTGCAGGGGAAGCCCTGCGGAAGAACGGTGCCCGCCCGACGCTGGGGGGAGCACTCCCGGCCGGATGGCGGGCAGGGGCAGGCGGCGCTGTCGGCGGTATGGCTTCAAAACGGCCTGCAGCAGAAGCCCGGCGGCGCTTGACAAATGGCGGCCGGAGGTTATAATGGTAGCAAAAGGGCTTTCTACGGAAAAAAGCAGAAAAGAGGCATATGCAATGACGAACGAGCAGGAGAAGCGGCAGGGCCCCGCGCTGCCCAATCAGGGCTGCGTGACGACGGCGCAGGAGCGTCCCGACGATTGGGTGTGTCCCCAGTGGAAGGTATCCGGTATTTTTTCCTCGCACATGGTGCTACAGCAGGGCCGCCCGATCACGGTGCACGGCTGGTGCGACCATCCGGGTACGCCGGTCACGGTGCGCTGGGGCGACGAATGCGTGACCGGCAGCGTGTCGCAGGACGGCACCTTTGCCCTGACGCTGGCCCCGCGCCCGGCCAGTTTTGTGCCAACGGAAATGACGGTGTTCAGCCATTTCGGCAGCGATACCTTTACGGATATTCTGGTGGGCGATGTCTGGCTGATCGGCGGGCAGTCCAACGCCGAGCTGAACCTTGAGCCCTGCCTGCCGCTGACGCCGGACATTGAGGCGGTCATTTCCGGCAGCGACCCGTTCCGTCTGTTTACCCAGACGCAGGCGGCCGCCGCCGCGCACAGCGAATACCACCGCCGCCCCGCGCCGGACATCATCGAGCCGGAGTGGTGCTGGCAGCGGCCGGATCCCGCCGCTGCGCGGAGATTTTCGGCGCTGGGCTACTATTTTGCACGGCTGATCGCCGGGCGGGTGCGCGTGCCGCTGGGGCTGGTGATGTGCTGCGCGGGCGGAGCCTGCCTGCGCGAGCTGATGCCCGCCGACCTTGCCGAGCGTCTGGGCTACACGGCAGGCGCAAACGTGCCGGTGTGCGGCTATTACAATACGCTCATTGCACCGCTGCTGGGGCTGCAGTTCCGCGGCCAGCTGTTTTTCCAGGGCGAAAGCGAGGGCTGCTGGAAGGAAACGGCCCTTTCGTACGATACCGACCTTGCCGCCTTTGTTGAGGACGAACGCCGACGCTTCGGGGTGGATTTCAGCTTTTACAACGTGCAGATCTCCTCCTACCGCGAAGAGGGCAAGCAGTATTTTCCCTATCTGGAATGGGTGCGCAGCCGCCAGCTGCGGGCGGTGCAGCTCATTCCCCGGTCGTATCTGGCGGTCAGCCGCGATCTGGGCAGCCGTCCGCAGGACAGCGACTTTGCCCATTCGCCCCGCAAGTACGAGCTGGCGCGCCGCGTGGCCGATCTGGTGCTGGCCAACGATTACGGCATTGGCGACAGCGCGGCGGTCAACTCGCCCATGCCGCAGGCGTGGCAGTGCGAGGGCGATAAGGTGCGCGTTCATTTTCAGTGGGTGTGCAGCGGCCTGAAAACGGCGGACGGCGGGCCGGTGAGCGGCTTTGCTTTCCCCGACGAAAACGATGCGCCGGTACCGGCACCGGCGAAGATCACCGCGCCGGATACGGTGGAGGTCACGCTGCCCGGCGGCGCGCGGCCGACCCAGCTGTACTTTGCCATGCAGTCGCAGGCGGGGCTGGATGCGGCCAATCTGCTGGGCGGAAACGGCCTGCCCGTCCCCGCGTTTGCCCTGCCGCTGTAAGGCGGCACGCGGGCAGAGCAGAGAGGAGAAATCGAAGGCCATCCGCAGCGATGCCAAAGACTCTGCAAATGCAATGACGGGCCGAATTGGCCGGGCTGTGGGTGCGGATACCTGCCTGGCCGCTATCCGTTCCCAATAAAAAAGGGCTGCCGGTATACTGCTTTACCGGCGGCCCTTTTTTCCTGCCGCAGAAGCCGAGCGGTCGGTTCCTGCGGCGCTTTTTTGTGTGCGGCCTCAGCCTTCGCTGCTGTGCACAGCCTCTGGCGCGGCAGGGGAAAGCTCGAGATTCATCAGGTCAAAATCGATCCGTTCTCCGTGAAGCTTGAAAAAGCCGGGGAAGGTGCACAGCCTGCGAAAGCCGAGCTTTTCATACAACGCGATGGCGCGCCTGTTGTCGCTGCGCACCTCAAGGTTGACCTGCTCTATTCCGGCCTCCCGTGCGAAGGCCAGCACGCCCTGTGCCAGAGCGGCCGCCGCGCCGCAGCCCCACCATGCCTTTTTCAGACTGATGCCGAATTCCGCACGGTGGTGCATGCGGCCGGGCTTGCGGTTGAGGCTGGCGGTGCCGATGATCTCTCCGTTTACCTTGGCCAACAGCTGAAGGTGATCGTGCGACTGTGCCTGTCTGCCAAGGTAGGCGCTTTCTGCCGCTTCATCAAGCGGCACGCCCTCCGGGCCAAAGCTGAGATTATCCGTTTCTCCGCCGATGATTTTCAGATACGCCAGCAATGCGGCGGCATCCTCTGCCTGCGCGCGAACGATCTCAAAGCCTGTCTGTTTCATGACCCATTTCTTCCTTTCCGTATTTTTCTTTCATTGCCTTTGTATCTGCGCAAAACAGCTCCAGCGCCCGCGTCCGGATGCAGGAGACAGCTGACTGCTCCGACCCCGCGAACTCGCGCTTGAGCCTTGCGGAAGCCGCCGCGTGGCTGTCATCCGCTCTGCTTTCGTCCGCTGCCGCTAAAAAGCTCTGCAGCAGGCCCGGGTCGCTGGAGTAATACAGCTCCACAAGCTTTGCCCGGTATTCCAGCTCCGCCGGGGTGATTTGGGGAAATCGCTTCAGATCCGCAGCATGCTGCGCTTCGTGCTTTAACAGAGAAACAAGAAAACGCTCGCTTTCAAAATCATACGCCGACGCAACGCAGTTGATCGTGCCGTCGGGCGAGGCCCAGCCGCCCGTGCCGTATCTGCCAAAGGTCAGATAATCCATCCAGCTGCGGAAGACAAAGCCCTTGAGAATATTGACCGTATATTCCGCCGTCCCGTCCGGCAGCTCGACGCGGTAGACGGTCGGGACGGTATCCCGCCAGATATAAGGGCCGTAATATCCCTGCGTTCTGCCGAAAAGCGCGTGATAGCCCTCCGCTTCAAACGCCGATAGAAGCCGCTCTGCCAGAAGCGCTTCCTCTGCGTCCGGCATATTCAGAAGCGCTCTCAGCCCCGTCAGCAGTCTGTCTGCGGCCGTCGTCTCCGATAAGCCGCAATAAAAGACCTCGCGATAATAGATCTGGTACAGGCGCAGAATGTCGTTGAGCCTGTCCGGTATCGGGTATGTGCGGTACTCCCGGTTTTCAAAAATCGCCGCGTATGCGGGAAGAACATCTTCGAATCCCTCGTGACGGCGCATGTAGGCAATGGCGCCCTTGATATCTCCGTTTCGAAAAAACCGACTGATCTGCATAGCCGCTCTCCCTTCTTTTGTCGGTGTGTTCGCATCAGCCCGCCGCCCTTTCCAAAGCGTCCCTGTCGGGAGGCAGGCAGCCGTTATCGCTGATGAAGCAGGCGCGGCTTTCGCAGCTGTTTGCGGAAAACGCGGCCGCGCCCTTGCCGCCCCCCGGTATACAAATGGCAAAGACGGAGAGGCATTTACGAGGCCTTTTTGAAATGGAGCGCGGATAGTACGCTGATCGGAAGAAAATATGCGCACCAGCACTCTAAGGCGATGATCCCGCCGGGGCTGCTTCCATCCGACATTGCGGTGCGGAAGATGCCCGTCATCGGCATGAGCAGGCAGCCGAAAAAGAACACGCCGTGGAGCATCATAAGGCATTTCAGCCATTTGTCTTTTCTGTCCTCTGGCCGGAGCGTCAACCCCGTGAAAAAGGTTGACAATGCCATCATGCCATAGCCGAGCAGATCATAGCCGAAAAACAGACCGCCCTTTGAAAAATCCAGCAGCATGGCGGACTGCTCGTTCAGCGGATCGTTTTTTACGGCTGTCAGCTGCGTGAAGTACACCAGCAGGATCAGGACCGCATAGATGCAGCCGAACAGCAGTCCGGCCGTGGCGGCCGCCTTTCGCTCCTCACAGCTTTCGCTGTGAAAGCCTGCAAGCAGCAGAAGATAGCCCAGTGCGAGAAAAATGCAGACAAAACAGCTTCCGAACGTGGAAACAGGCAAAAGGGCGGCAAAAAGGGCCACTGTTATCGTTACAGTGATCGCCCCGATCCTGGCAATGGCCTGATTCATAAAAGTAAGTTCCTTTCCTCGTTGGCTTTCAGATTGCATCGCTCTTTACGCCTGTATGCCCTTGTAGGGAAGGCGATCGGATGCCATGCTTCGCCTCGGTATCGGTCGTGCGCCGTTCTGAATGCCTTTTCAATACACGGCGTTTTTGTCCGGCGCACCCGCCAGCGCTAGAAATTTTTTATCGGACTGAATGCTCTGGGTCAGAAAATGACCGTCCCGGAACAGGGCATAGGTCGTGACCGGTGCAGGTGCATTCTGCGCGGCTTCCCTGTCGGTGATATGAATGGCCCTGAACGGTATGCCGTGCTCCTTTGCTGCAGCCTGCACCCGCGGCACCCAATAGCAGGTGTACGGGCACTGGTCGGTGTAATAAAGAACAAAGCCGTCCCCGGCCGCCCGGGGGTGTCTGGCGCATTCTTTGAATTTCGGCGGTGCGGCATCCGGCACAATGGGCAGATACATCAGGTTGATCCCGCAGTCGGAGCTGTCCGCGCTCCGGAAGCCCTTGTGGGCCAGAAATTTCGGGTCGGCAAGAAATTCCCGTTTCCGCCCCTCGGCGCACAGGATGCAGATGCCGTTCCTTTTCTGTGCAGCAGCGTCCCGAAGGCACGCGTTCAGAAGGTCGTTCGCATATCCGTGCCCCTTCAGAGCGCCGGAGACCCACAGACAGCTGATGTAGAGCCAGCCGTCTGCCTCGATGGGGATCCATGCATTTTCTGCCGGGATATATTCAATAAAGCACTTTCCGCGTTCCTCGCTGCGGTAAAAAACCAGTCCCTCATCCAGCCGCTGCCGAAGCCATTTCTTTTTTGCAAGGCTTTGCTTGCCGGACATGGCGCAGCAGATGTGCTCGCTGTCAAGGTTTTCTTTTGTGATACGGATGTAATTCATCGTTTTCACCTCTCCTGCCTTTTGGTGCGCGCCTGTGCCCGGCGCAGGATCGCGCCGTATGCGGCCATATCGGAAGCCCTGTCTTGCCGCCGCGGCTGGGGCGGCGCAGCCGATCCGGCGTGGATTTTGGGGCTTCCGGGCGCCTATTCGTTTGCCGGGGCAGAGATGAGTGTGATCTGCCGTGTTTTGCTGCCCTCGGCCGCTTTGACCTTCATATACTTGAGCGCAATGTCGTTAATTTCAGAAAGAAACTGCGAAAATTCTTCGTCCGTCAACAGCAGTGTGCAGTTTGTAAACAGCAGCATATCTTTTTGGGGCGCGGCGCTGCCGCTGGCAAAATATCTTGCAAAGGCTGCACCAATGCGCAGCAATGCCATTTGTACGGCCGTTCCGCTTTCGTCCTCGGCGGCCAAAGCTTCCCCGTTCAATTGATAAACGCTTTCCACCGTGCCGCGAATTCGGTTTTCGCCCACAACCGTCAGAATGGAATGCTCCGCAAGAATTTTGATATGGCGGTACAGGCTTGCGGTCGGAACATCAGGCAGCGCCTTTTTGAGCTCCTTTGCTGTGCCTGCTTTGTGGAGCAGAAAATACTGAAAGATCCTTTGACGGACGGGGTTCATGACCACCTCTGCGGTCTCCATCTTCTACCATCACCTCTTACACCATTCTATGTTTTTATTATATTCTTATTTTTGAGAATGTCAAGCAGGAAAACTTATCTGCAGGACGACAAGCCGCGGCGGGCCCTTGCGTCGCCGCGATTGACAATCCCCGAAAACTGTGCTATGGTAAAACCGAACAAAACCGCCCGGCACACCGGCCGGTGCGCGGCACAAAACGATGAGTGCATAAAGGAGCCTGCCATGAACAAAACCGAACCATGCTCTGCGGCCTGTGCGGCGCAAGCCGCCGCGCCGCTTGATTTTTACCGTGTTGCGGCGGCGGTGCCGCCGCTGCAGGTGGCAAATGTACCGGCCAACACACAGGCGGTGCTGCAGCGCCTGCGGCAGGCGGCCCAGCGCGGGGCGGATGTCGCCGTTTTTCCCGAGCTTTGCCTCACCGGCTATACCTGCGGCGACCTGTTTTTGCAGCAGCCGCTGCTGACGGCCGCGCGCACTGCCCTTGCGCAGCTGGCACAGGCCAGCGCGGGGCTGGGCTGCGCCGCCGCGGTGGGGCTTCCGCTGGCGCTGGATGGCCAGCTGTACAACTGCGCGGCCGTTGTGGCGGCCGGGCGTGTGCTGGGGCTGGCGCTCAAGACCTTTCTGCCGAACTACAACGAATTTTATGAGCGGCGCTGGTTCTCCTCCAGCGAGGATTGCCTGCTTGCCGAGGTGTCGTCGGCATCGCTGGGGCTGCCGGGCGAAAGCTATCCCGTCCCTGTGGGGCGCGACCTTGTCTTTTCCTGGCACGGGGCGGCCTTCGGCATCGAGCTGTGCGAGGATCTCTGGTCGCCGCTGCCGCCCTCTACGTTTCTGGCGCTGGGCGGCGCGCAGCTGGTGCTGAACCTGTCCGCCAGCAACGAGACCATTGCCAAGCGTGAATACCGCCGTCAGCTGGTGTGCCAGCAGTCGGCGCGCACGCTGTGCGCCTATGTGTATGCCAGTGCCGGTGCGGAGGAATCCACCACCGATCTGGTCTTTTCCGGGCATGCGCTGGTTGCCGAAAACGGCACGCTGCTGGCCGAAAGCGAAAACCGGCTGGAGACGGACTGCCTGCTGGTGCAGGATATTGACCTTGGCCGCCTTGCGGCCGAGCGGCGAAAGCTGAAGACCTTCCGCGACAGTGTGCGCCTGTACGGGGGGCTGCAGCCGGTGCGCCGTCTGCCGTCGGTCGGCGGCCAGCCCGACGCTTCTGCCAGCGACGGCAGCCTGTACCCGGTGCGCCGTCTGCCGTTTGTGCCCTCGCAGCGGCAGGACCGTCTGCGCCGCTGCCAGGAAATTTTTGATATGCAGGTGGCCGGGCTGTGCAAGCGGCTGTCCGTCACCGGCGCAAAGCCGGTCATCGGCGTTTCCGGCGGGCTGGATTCGACCCTTGCGCTGCTGGTCTGCACGCAGGCCGTGCGGCGACTGGGCCGTCCGCTGACCGATGTGCACGGCATTACCATGCCCTGCTTCGGCACCACGGATCGCACCTATCGTAATTCGTGGGAGCTGATGCGCACCCTTGGCGTCACCGCGCGCGAGATCTCCATCCGCGCGGCCTGCGAGGGGCATTTTGCCGACATCGGCCACGACCCCGCCGTGACGGATACCACCTATGAAAACTGCCAGGCGCGCGAGCGTACACAGGTGCTGATGGATTATGCCGGGCAGGTCGGCGGGCTGGTCGTCGGCACCGGCGACCTCAGCGAGCTGGCGCTGGGCTGGTGTACCTATAACGCCGACCATATGAGCATGTACGGCGTCAACGCCAGCATTCCCAAAACGCTGGTGCGCTGGATGATCGACAGCCTGATCGAGTATGACACCTTCCACGCCAGCACGGCGGTGCTGCGGGATATTCTGGATACGCCCATCAGCCCCGAGCTGCTGCCGCCGGATGCCGAGGGCCGCATTGCCCAGCAGACGGAGGAGATCGTCGGGCCGTACGCGCTGCACGATTTCTTCCTGTACTATGTCCTGCGCTGCGGCTTTGCCCCGGCCAAAATCTATGCGCTGGCCTGCCGCGCCTTTGAGGGCGATTTTGACCGTGCCGTGATCTTGAAATGGCTGCGCAATTTCTACCGGCGCTTCTTTACCCAGCAGTTCAAGCGCAGCTGCCTGCCGGATGGCGTCAAGGTGGGCAGCGTCTGTCTGTCGCCGCGCGGCGACTGGCGCATGCCCAGCGACGCTTCGGCGGCGCTGTGGCTGGCGCAGGTGGATGCGCTGCAGCCGTAAGCGCAGCGGTATACAAAAAAGGAGGCCGTACCATGGCAAATCGCCTGCCGCAGGCCGCAGACTGCGAGCGCTGCTGGAACTATGACCTCAACGAGGAGACCGGCTGCTATGAATGCCGCGCCAGCCTGGATGAGGATGAAATGCTGTGTTTTTTGAGCGGGATCGGCTGGCAGTGCCCGTATTTTCGCTTTAACGATGAATATGAGGTCGTGCGTCGGCAGAACTGAAGGCCGCTGCGCCAAAAACAGCAGACAAAAAAGAACACGGCCGCGCAGCTGTCCGTTCGGGCACTGCGCGGCTTGCTCTTTTGGCCAGAGAGTGCTATAATATGTAGAAAAGAATAGAAAAGAGCGGGAAGCAAAGCGCTTTTTCCGCGGCAAAGCAGCCGTGCCTTTGAATATGGGCGCGGTTCTTTGATGAAAACGAAAGGGGAAAGCGGTATGGCTTCTTTTTTTTCGCCTGCACACAAGGCGAAGCCGGCAAAGACGATCGACCTGACCACGGGCAGCATTGCGGGCGGCATTCTGACCTTTGCGTGGCCGGTGTTTCTGGGGCAGCTGCTGCAGCAGTTTTACAATATGGCGGATGCCTGGGTCATCGGCAACTTTGCCGATAACGACTCGTTTGCGGCGGTCAGCTCCGGCGGCAGCCTGACCATGCTCATCATCGGGCTGTTCAGCGGCATCGCCCTGGGCGGCGGCGTGGTCATTTCGCGCTATTACGGCGCGCACGATACCGAAAACCTGCGCAAGGCCATTCACACCAACATTCTGTTTGGTCTGGTGGCGGCGCTGGCCTGCACCGCCCTCGGTCTGCTGGCCGTGCCGCAGCTGCTGGTGTGGATGAAAACGCCCGCCAGCGTCATGCCGCAGTCGCTGGCCTATTTCCGCATCTATTTCGGCGGCGTTTCCACTGTCATCCTCTACAACACCTTTATGGCCATTATGCGGGCGCTGGGGGACAGTCTGCACCCGCTGTACTATCTCATCATCTCCTCGCTGACCAACGTCGCGCTGGATCTTGTGTTTGTGGCGGGCTTTCACTGGGGTGTCACCGGCGCGGCTGTGGCCACGGTCTTTTCGCAGGGGTTAAGCGCGGTGCTGTGCCTGGTGCGCATGCTGCGCGCGCAGGATGAAAGCCGTCTCGAGCTTCGCCGCCTGCGGTGGGACGGCCCGCTGATGGCGCAGGTCATCCGGCAGGGGCTGCCGACCGGCGTGCAGAACTCGGTCATCAGCATGGGCAACATGGTAGTGCAGACCAGCGTCAACTCGTTCGGCGCGTATGCCATGTCCGGCTTCGGCGCTTACGCCAAGATCGAGGGGCTGGTCTTTTTGCCCATCGTCAGCATGGCCATGTCGCTGCCCACCTTTGTCAGCCAGAACCTGGGGGCCGGGCAGCCGCTGCGGGCGAAAAAGGGCGCCTATTTCGGCGTTGCCGCGGGCATGCTGGTCTCCGAGCTTATCGGCGTGGCCATGTATTTCGGCGCGCCGCAGGCGCTGCGCTTCTTTGTCGATTCGCCCGAGGCTATCGCCTACGGCACGGTGCACATCCGTACAGTGTCGCTGTTCTTCTTCCTGCTGGCGTTCTCCAACTGCACGGCCGGTGTGCTGCGCGGGTGCGGGCGTTCGCTGGTGCCGATGATCGTCATGCTGACGTTCTGGTGCGGCGTGCGCATTTTGTATGTGACAACGGCGCTGCGGTATTTTCCGGTGTTTCAGACCATCTCGTGGGCTTACCCGCTCACCTGGTCGCTCAGCGGGGTGGTATATGTGCTGTTTCTGGCGCGGATGGACTGGAGCGCGGCGGCCCGGCGGCTGTAAAAAAGCGCGCGGCGCAGTGCTTGACATTGGCCGCCCGGTGTGATAGAATAACGCCGTACCAGAGAAAACTGAAGATTGCTTATCAAGAGTGACAGAGGGGACAGGCCCTGTGAAGTCCGGCAACCTGCCGAAAGGTAAGGTGCCAAATCCTGCGGTAAAAGCCGAAAGATAAGTCTTGTTGACTGCCCGGGCCTTTTATCGGTCCGGGCGTTTTTGTGCAGCAGAACAGGGTGAGCAGTACCGGTTTTCCAGACATTTCCCAAAGGCAGAAAAGGAGCGACAAATGAGAAGACTGTTCACCAGTGAATCCGTTACCGAAGGACATCCCGACAAGGTGTGCGACCAAATTTCCGACGCCGTGCTGGACGCCGTGCTGGCGGCCGACCCGCAGGGCCGCGTGGCCTGCGAGGTGACGGCCTGCACCGGTAAGGTGCATGTGATGGGCGAGATCACCACCACGGCGCAGCTGGATGTGGAGGCCATTGTGCGGCGTACGCTGCGCGGCATCGGCTATACGGCCGAGGAATACGGCATTTGCGCCGATACCTGCGCCGTTGAGGTGAATCTGGACGGCCAGAGCCCGGATATTGCCCTTGGCACTAACGACACGGTCGGCGGCGCGGGCGATCAGGGCATGATGTTCGGGTATGCCTGCGACGAAACGCCGGAGAAAATGCCGCTGCCCGTCGCGCTGGCCCACCGGCTGGCTCGACGGCTGACGGCGGTGCGCAAGCAGCGGCTGCTGCCCTATCTGCGGCCGGACGGCAAAACGCAGGTGACGGTCGAATATGAAAACGACAGGCCCTTGCGTGTGGATACCGTGGTCATCAGCGCGCAGCACGACCCCGACGTTCCGCTGGAGCGTCTGCGTGCCGATATTACCGAGCAGGTGATCCGCCATGTGGTGCCAAAGCAGCTGCTGGATGACGCCACGCACATTTACATCAACCCCACCGGCCGCTTTGTCGTCGGCGGCCCGCAGGGCGACAGCGGCCTGACCGGCCGCAAGATCATTGTGGATACCTACGGCGGCTATGCCCGCCACGGCGGCGGCGCGTTTTCGGGCAAGGATCCCACCAAGGTGGATCGCAGCGCCGCCTACGCCGCCCGCCATATTGCCAAAAACGTGGTGGAGGCATCTCTGGCACGTCGGTGTGAGGTGCAGCTGGCCTACGCCATCGGCGTGGCGCAGCCGGTCAGCGTGCTGGTGGATACCTTCGGCACCGGCGTAGTGGCCGACGATGTGATCGCCTCGGCCGTGCAGCGCGTGTTTGATCTGACTCCGGGCGGCATCATCCGCGCGCTGAACCTGCGTCGGCCGCAGTATACGGCGCTGGCGGCGTACGGCCATATGGGGCGGATGGATCTGGATGTCGCCTGGGAAAAGGCCGATCGTACCGAGCAGCTGCGCGCGGCTGTCGGCCTTTCGTCCGGGCGCTGAAGCAAACGATATTTTTCGCCCGGCGGCCGTTCGGCGCGCCGGTGTGTTGCCCCCTCTGGGCAGATGAGGCAAAAGGAAAAGAAGAACAGCGGCGGCGTCATCAAACGGATGGCGCCGCCGCTGTGCCCTTTTACGCCCTTTTGTCTTTTTCTGCGCCGCATTTCTGCTTCGGGGGGCTTTGCAACCCGACCAAAATAGAGTATACTAAAGAAAAACGGCGCAGCGCCGCGGGAGGGGAGGGTGTACAATGGCGTATTCCGCACAGCAGCCGGAGGGCGGCGAACGGCTCAACGGCATGGTGGTGCAGATCGTGTTTCAAAGCATGGAGACCGGCTTCTGCGTGCTGGAGCTGCTGAGCGGCGGCGAGACCGTGCCTGTGGTGGGCGAGCTGGCGGGCGTGGCCCCCGGCGAGGAGCTTACCCTGACCGGCAGTTGGGGCGAGCACGCCAGCTTTGGCCGCCAGTTTCGGGCGGTCAGCTGCGAATACCGCCTGCCGGATACCGAGGCGGCCATTCTGCAATACCTTTCCAGCGGGGTGCTGCCGGGCGTGGGGCCGGTGTTGGCCCGCCGCATCGTTGATGCCTTCGGCATCCGCACGCTGGAGGTCATGCAGACCGAACCGCAGCGCCTGGCCGACCGTGTAAAAGGCGTTTCGCTGAATAAGGCGCGGCAGATCAGCCGCGAGCTCTGCGCCCTGATTGGCCTGCGCGAAAGCGTCGGCCAGCTGGGCGAATGGGGCATCAACGCCGCAAGCGCCATGGCGGCCTACCGCCAGTACGGGCCGGATACGGTGGCGCTGGTGCGCGAAAACCCGTATCTTCTGTGCGAAGCGCCGGTGCATCTGCCGTTTGCCGCAGCCGATGATGCCGCGGCCGCGCTGGGGCTGGATCCGGAAAGCGAGTGTCGGCGGCAGGCCGGGCTGCTGCATGTGCTGCGCCACAACCTGAACAACGGGCACACCTGCCTTCCGCGCACCAAGCTGCTGGCGGCGGCGGCCGGTTTTTTGTGCGCCGCGCCGGAGGCGCTTTCCCGCGTGCTGGACCGTATGTTGGAAAGCGCCGTGCTGCTGCCGCAGAGCTATCACGAGCAGGAGTTTATCTGCCTGCCGGAATATTTCCGCGCCGAGCTGTATGCGGCCGCCCGTCTGAAGCAGCTGCTGGCGCGGCCCTGCCCGCCGGTCGCCCGGCTGGAGACCGCCATCGACCGGCGCGAGCTGGTCACCGGCGTAAAGTATGCGCCGCTGCAGCGGCAGGCCATCGCACAGGCGCTGACCAGCCGTGTGCTGGTGCTGACAGGCGGCCCAGGCACCGGGAAGACTACAACGGTCAACGCCATTCTCGGCCTGCTGGAGGAGCAGCAGCTGCGCGTGGCGCTGGCCGCCCCGACCGGGCGGGCCGCCAAGCGCCTGGCCGAGCTGACCGGCTGCAAAGCCTCCACCATCCACCGCCTGCTGGAGGTCGACCCCAAAAGCAGCGGCGGCGAAGAGTTGCGCTTTGTGCACAACGAGGCCAATCCCCTGCGGGCCGACGCCGTGGTGGTGGATGAGATGAGCATGGTGGACGCTCTGTTGTTTGAAAGCCTGCTGCGCGCGCTGCGCCCCGACTGCCGCCTGATCCTGGTGGGCGACGCGGATCAGCTGCCCAGCGTGGGGGCGGGCAATGTGCTGCGCGGCATTCTGGAAAGCGGGGTCGCGCCGGTGGTCTGCCTGAAGGAAATTTTCCGTCAGGCGGCCCAAAGCCGGATCGTCAGCAACGCGCACCGCATCGTCGCCGGGGAAATGCCGGTGAACGGCGGCAAAGAGGATGATTTCTTCTTTTTACAGGCAAACGGCACGGACGGCCCCGACCTGCTGTGCGACCTGATCGCCCGCCGTCTGCCCGCCCGGTACGGCTTTTCCCCCGTGCAGGATATTCAGGTGCTGTGCGCCACGCGTCTTGGCCCGCTTGGCACCGAACAGCTCAACCGGCGGCTGCAGCAGCTGCTCAACCCGCCCGTGCGCGGCAAGGGCCAGCTGGAAAACCGCGGCATTGCCTGGCGCGAGGGCGATAAGGTGATGCAGATCCGCAACAACTACGACATTACCTGGCGGCGTGACGACGGCGAGGAGGGTACCGGGGCGTTCAACGGCGACATTGGCGTCATCGAGCGTGCCGACCGTCGTGCGGGCAGCCTGCAGGTGCGCTTTGACGACCGGGTCTGCTTGTACGAGGGCGAGGCGCTGGCCCAGCTGGAGCTGGCCTATGCCGTCACCGTCCACAAAAGTCAGGGCAGTGAGTTTGATGCGGTGATCCTGCCGGTGGCCGAGGTGCCCGCGCGGCTGTGCTACCGCAATTTGCTGTACACCGGCGTGACAAGGGCCAAAAAGCTGCTGGTGCTGCTGGGGCAGCCCGGCGTGTTGGGGGCGATGGTGCGCAATGACAAGCGCATTCTGCGCTATTCCTGCTTTGCCGACCTGCTGCGGGATCCTTCCATTATCTGAAGCCGAAAAGGAGAGTGCCTATGCGCAGAAAAGCCCTGCGGCCGACGCCCGCGCCGCCCGCCCAGGGCGGGGCGCACAGCGTCGATGCGGTCGCAGCCCCACCGCCGCACGGCTTTGCCGCAGCGGTGCTGCAGGTGCTGTTTCCCATGCGCTGCGCTTTCTGCGGCAGCCGCGCCAGCGGGTTGGTCGTGTGCCCAGCGTGCGCCGCGGCGCTGCAGCCGCTTGCCTTGCCGCCGGGAGAACCGCAGGAACGTCTGGCCTGCGCATGGCTGCCGCGGGCGGCGGCTGTGTGGCAGTATGACGGCCTGGCCAAAAGGGCGCTGCTGCAGCTGAAATATTACGGGGCGCGCTGGCGCGCACCGGAGCTTGCCCGCCAGATGGCCGCAGCGGCCCGGGCGGCGCAGCTGCCGCCGCCGGATATCATTATTCCCGTGCCGGATACCCGGCGCGCTGCCCGCAAAAAGGCGTATTCCACCCCGCAGCTGCTGGCCGAATGGCTGGCAAGGCAGCAGACGGCGCCGCTGGCGGCAGGGGTGCTGTGCAAGCAGTATGACACCCCGGCACAGTACACGCTTTCCCGCAGTCGGCGCGCCGCCAACCCCGTCGGCGCATACCGGGTGTGTGATCCGCAGCGCCTGCGCGGCAAAAGCGTCTGGCTGGTGGACGATGTGGTCACGACCGGCGCGACCCTGCGTGAATGTGCCCGCCTGCTTTGGCTGTACGGGGCGGCGCAGGTGACGGGGTTGTGCTTTTGTGCGACCCAGCCTAAAAATCACCCGGCGGCCCGGCCGCCGAAGCCCGAAGCAGCCCCGCCGACCGGGCCGGGCAGACCATCCGCAACAGAAAGGAACGACCGTCATGGTACAGAATAACATCGGCATTGACCTTGGTACGACCAGCACCATCATTTACATCGAGGGTAAGGGCATTGTGCTCAACGAGCCCAGCGTGGTGGCGCTGGATACCGATACGGACAGCGTGCTGGCCGTGGGCAGCGAGGCGGCCAAAATGGTGGGGCGCACCCCGGCGCACATTCAGGCGGTCTACCCGCTGAAGGACGGCATCATCTCCAGCCAGACGCTGACAAGGGCGCTCATCTGCCATTTTCTGAAAAAGGTCTATACCTCCATGCTGGTCAAGCCGCGGGTGGCGGTGTGCGTGCCCAGCGAGATCACCGGCATTGAAAACGACGCGGTCATCGAAGCCGTCAACAGCGTGGGCGCACGCCGCATTTACCTTATTGAAGAGCCGGTGGCAGCGGCGCTGGGCTGCGGGCTGGATATTTTTCAGCCGACCGGCCATATGGTCATTGATCTGGGCGGCGGCACTACGGATATTGCCGTCATCTCGCTGGGCGGGCAGGTGCGCTCGGCCAGCGTGGCCGTGGCGGGCAACGCGCTGGATGAGGCGCTGATCCATCATCTGCGCCAGACGCACGGCATTGCGGTGGGCAAAAAATCCATCGAGCTGCTCAAGCGCGAGGTCGCCGACTGCATGGCGGCGCCGGAGACCCTGCGCATCGGTGAAATTCGCGGGCGCAGCCTGCTGACGGGCCTGCCGCAGCGTCTGCAGGTGAACAGTCTGGAGCTGCGGCAGCCCATCCTTGACTGTGTAGAGCAGATCGCCCGGTGCGCGCACGGCGTGCTGGAAAGTACCCCGCCGGAGCTGGCCGGTGATATTTACACCGACGGCATTATTCTTACCGGCGGCTGCAGCCTGCTGCACGGGCTGGATGAATACCTTGCGCAGCAGCTGAAGGTGCGTGTGCGCGTGGCGGACGACCCCGTCAACTGTGTGGCGCTGGGCACCGGGCGCTCGCTCGAGCTGGCCGATCGTCTGGAAAGCGGCTTCGTCAACGCCACCCCGGGGCTGCGCGGCTGAAAACCCGCGCGGTTCATGGCGCAGACGGCCGACCCGGCTGTGCGGCGATCCCCTTGAAAAAACTCCTTTCTGCTTTCGGCTGCTGCGCCGAAAAGCGGAGAGAAGCTTTTTTATGCGCTTTGTGAAAAAGTGCCGGGGCGGCGGCCGGTGAAGAAAAGCGCTGGCGTGCATCGTCAACAGACTGTCCGGCCGGACAAGAAAAAAGAACAGGGAGGAACGCCCTTTGGGGCGCTGCCGCCGCGCCCTGCGGCGGTGGGGTATATGAAAAACGGCAGCCGACGGCAGGCAATGGCCCCCAAGATCGGCGGCGCTGACGCCGCACCGGAGATACGCCCCCGCACCGGCGGCGCAGCCAAAAAGCCGGCGGTACGGCCGCAGGCCCGCCGCGCCGTCCGGCCTGTTTTTTCACGGCGGCAGAAAACAATACGCCGAAAGCCTTAAAGAAATCTTAAAGGGCCGCCGTGTTTTTTCTTAAACGAATTTTCGGTATACTGAATGCGTTCCCCCCCGGGCAGGGGGCAAGCGCACCGGAGAAAGAGAGGCAGAGCTATGCCGGGAAAAGAGAAAAAATTTCGTACACTGCTGATCGCGGTGCTGGTGCTGGCGGCCGCGGGCATCTGGACGGCCGGTAAGGCGCTGCTGCCGCGCCTGCGGCGGCGTGCAGCAGCCGCGCCGGAGGGTGAGCGCCGCAAAACGCTGGCCGTGCGGCGGGCTGTGCTTTGCACCTGCAGCAGGCGTGCCGGGGCGGCAGCCCCAACACAGAAGAGCGGGCGCGAAAGCGGCGCTTTGTAAAAGGAGGAGATCGGGATGCAGCCCATTGCCATCATCCGCATCATCAATTTTGTGCTGGCTGCCGTGTTTGCGGTGTGCTACAGCTATCAGTTTTTCTATCTGGCCGTTCCGTTTTTCAAAAAGGATAAGCCGCATGCGCCGGTGCGGCGCAGCCGCTTTGCCGTGCTCATCTGTGCGCGCAACGAGGAAGCGGTGATCGGCCCTCTGCTGGAAAGTCTGCACCGACAGGATTATCCGGCCGAGCTGGTGACGGTTTTCGTCATGGCCGACAACTGCACCGATGCCACGGCGCAGCGCGCCCGCAGCGGAGGCGCAGTCGTGTACGAGCGGTTCAATACGGTACAGGTCGGCAAGGGCTATGCGCTGGACGAGCTGCTGGCGGCCATCGGCCGCGACTGGGGCGATGTGTTTGACGGATATTTTGTCTTTGATGCGGATAATCTTCTGCAGGAAAATTATATCAGCGAGATGAACCGCACCTTCTGCGACGGCTACGGCATCGTCACCAGCTACCGCAACTCCAAAAACTATGGTGACAACTGGATCAGCGCCGGATATGCGCTGTGGTTCCTGCGAGAGGCCGAATTCCTCAACCACGCCCGTGCGCTGCTGGGTACCAGCGGCGCGGTCTCCGGCACCGGCTTTCTGTTCAGCCGTCAGGTGCTGCAGCGGTGCGGCGGCTGGCATTTTCACCTGCTGACCGAGGATATCGAGTTTACCGTGGCCAGCGTGCTGGCTGGCGAGCGGGTAGGCTACTGCAAAAACGCCGTGCTGTATGACGAGCAGCCGGTCACTTTCCGGCAGTCGTGGCGGCAGCGCATGCGCTGGGCCAAGGGGTACATACAGGTGTTCCGCCGGTACGGCCGTCGGCTGCTGTGCGGCGCTGCGGTTGGGGTACCGGCGGCCGCGCCGCGGCAGGATGTCCCGCGTGGGCCGGGGGCATTGTGCCGCCGTCTGGCCTGTTTTGATATGGCCATGGCCATTCTGCCCGCCATTGTGCTGACGGTGCTGGGGCTGGGGGCAAACCTGACGGTGGCCGTTACGGGCCTGCTTTCCGGTCAAAACCTGTGGGTCGCGGTGCAGTCCGTGGCCGAGATGCTGTGCAACACCTATCTTCTGCTGCTGTTTCTGGGCACGGTAACGACGCTGACGCAGTGGCGGCAAATTCACACCACACCGCTGCGGAAAATATGGTATACTTTTACCTTTCCGCTGTTTATGATGACCTACATCCCCATTTCGTTTGCGGCGCTGTTTCAAAAGGTGGAATGGCAGCCCATCGAGCACACCGTTGCCGTTTCGCTGGCCGAGGTGCGCGGCCGCGCTTCCTGACGGTACTGCCGCAGCGGGGGGCTTGCAAACAGAGCCGCACTCTGCCGCGGCAGGGCCGTGCTGCCCGTCGGCCGACTGTTCGGCGGCGAGACCATGGCGGCCCCAAAACGCACCGCGTGCCGTTTGCCGGAGGCCGCCGCTGCAAAAGCGCCCTTTGCTTTTCCGGTTGACCTGACAGAAAAGCGCCTTCCGCTGCAGCCCTGCAGCGGAAGGCGCTTTTGCTGAAAAGAAAGCCGATCGCCGGGCAGGCGACCCCCCACAGCCGGTTTGCTTTGGCGGGGCTGGCGTTTGCGGCAAGCCGACGGCGGAGGCGTTTGCCCGAACTTCTGCCCGAGCTTCAGCTCGAGCTGAAGCTCGAGCTTTGCTCAAGCGGCCGCCGAAAAGCGTGCCTTGCCCAAAAGCGCTGCGGCAGGGGCGGCCGGTTCAGCTGGTAGTCAGCCCAAAGCTCACCTGCAGGGCATTGTCCACCTGCCGCTGCACCTCCGGCGCGATGCAGCCGGTGCACTCCCGCAGGCGGCGCTTGTCCAGTGTGCGCACCTGCTCCAGCAGGATCACGCTGTCGCGCGTCAGCCCGCACTGTCCGCTTTTGATGGCAATGTGGGTGGGCAGGTTGGTCTTGTCATGCTTGGAGGTGATGGCCGCGGCGATGACGGTGGGGCTGTGCCGGTTGCCGATGTCGTTCTGTACAATAAGTACCGGCCGTATTCCACCCTGTTCGCTGCCCACAACGGGGCTCAGATCCGCATAAAACACTTCTCCGCGTCTGACTTCCATTTTCCCTGTCCATCCTTTCCTGCTGCTGTTTCAATCGCTTGCCGATGTAAAAAGGGGCTGCGGTGCGCCCGGCCGCCGAAGCGGCCGTTTACACTCCATACCGCAAGGGGCGTACCCTTGCGCCTCCAGGGGAGGTGGCGGCCGCGTTGCCTCGACGGACCCGCTGCAGGCGGCAAAGCGGGCACGGGCGACGGTCACACGCCGTGTGCCTGAGGCTTGCCGCTTTTCTGTTCGGCTTCAGTATAGCCCATGCCGCCGCTTTTATACGCCCGGGCAAAAGAATTTTGTGGTCGACGTTTTGTAAAAGAGCCTTTGCGGCACAAAAAAGGCTGTCTGCCGACGGCAGACAGCCTCCAAAAAGCATTTTTCAGACGGTTTCCTCTGCGGCGGGGCCAAAGCGCCCGGCGCGCTTCAACAGGCGGGTCAGCATCAGCAGCGCGCCCAGCATCAGGGCGTAAAAGCCCAGCTGGAACCAGACAAACAGCCACATGCCGAAGCGCTGCCCCAGAAACCCGAACAGCGGCGGCAGCGCCAGAATGCCGATGTAGGCGGCCGCCATCTGCGAGCCCATCACCGCCTGCGAAAGCTCTGCACCGAAGTTGCGCGGCGTCAGGTGCAGCAGGTTGGGGTAGATGGGGCCCAGCCCGAAGCCCAGCACAAACAGCACCGCGCCGTATGCGGCGGCAGGCAGCGGCAGCGCCAGCACCGCCAGTGCGGCCAGCATGCCGGCGCAGCCAAGATAGATCAGCCGCCACGGAGAAAGCCGCCCCGCCAGCAGGCCGGAGACAAACCGGCCGACAGCCATACCGGCGTAAAAAAAGGTGATGGTACCGGCGGCGGTCTCTGCGCTCAGCCCGCGGGTGCTGACCAGAAACGTACTGCCCCAGGTGCCGCACACAAACTCGATGCCGCAATAGCAGAAGAAAAAGATCCACACGGCCCAGACGTCAGCCCGCCTTGCCAGCGCCAGGCCGGAGGAGCGCCCGCCTTTTTTGGCGGCGGCCTCTTTTTGCGGCTGCCGCGCCCACAGCGGCAGGCTGCACAGCAGCGCCGCCGTAATGACGGCCTGAATGATGCATGCCGCCCGGTATCCGACGCGCCACCCGGCCCCGGCTGCCAGCGCGCGCGACAGCACCCACGGGCTGAGCGACACGCCAACCCCATAAAAGCAGTGCAGAAAATTCATGTGCGACGCCTTGTAATGCAGCGCGACATAGTTGTTCAGGCAGGTGTCGATGGCCCCTGCGCCCAGCCCCAGCGGCAGGGTGGAAAGCACCAGCCACGCCGCGCCGGAGGAAAGCGAGTACCCCAGCAGTCCCACGGCCGTCAGCGCGGTGCTGACAGCGGTAACAAGGCCGACGCCGAACCGGTCGATCAGCCGCGAGCTGCACAGGCTGGAGACCACGGTGCACGCCGACAGCAGCAGTGACAGCCCGCCTGCGGCCGAGACCGGCAGCCCCAGCTCGGGGTAGATGGAGGGCCATGCCGCCCCCAGCAGCGAGTCGGGAATGCCCAGGCCGATGAAAGCGACATAGATGATGACAAGCAATGTGGTAGCCATAGAACCTCTACTTTCCTCTTTGCTTTTTTACGGAGTGCGGATAGGCGGCAAAGCGCCGCCCGCGGTGCGCCCCAAACGGCGCGGCGTGCCAAAATGGTGCATACAAGGGACGCGCAGAGCAAGCAACTTTCCGTGCAGCGTTCCGGGCTGCGGCCCTTGCGGAAAGCGCCGCCCGCGGTGCGCGTCAGCCGTCGTGCTCCAGCACGACAAAGGCGGTGGCAAGCCCGCCCTCGTGCGTCAGAGACAGGTGTGCGCGCAGCCCGGCCATCCGCCCGGCCAGCGCGCTAGAAAAGGCGAAATACGGTGCGCCCGTCGTGGCGTGCAGCACCTGTGCCTCCGGCAGGGCAAAGCCGGTAATGCCGCAGCCAAGCGCTTTGCCCAGCGCCTCCTTGGCGGCCCATGCCGCCGCGGCGCTCTGTGCGGCGTGCGCGGGCGAAAGCAGCGCCAGCGCGGCCTGCTCCTGCGGGCCGTACACCCGCTGCAGAAAGCCGGGCCGCGCAAGGCTTTTTTCCAGCCGCGCCACGGTGGCGGTATCTACCCCAATGCCTGCTATGCCGCCGCGTTCGCCTGTCGGCGGGGAAGAAAAGCTCTGCATGCGTGCCTCCCTGCTTTTCCGGGCGCTCGGCCCGGGCTTGTGCGGCGATGGAAAGAAATTCCAGCGGCCCGGGCCGCCGCCCCTGCCCCTTTGCCGCGTGTGAATACCGGAATATTCTAACACAAACCCGCCCAAAAGAGAAGATTCTCCTTGCAAAAAGCGCGGGCCTGTGCTACAATTTCAAAAGGAAACACGACGAAAAAGAGAGTAGGCTGCCGTACCCCCTTTCAGAGAACGGCGTCCCGGCTGTAAGCGCCCAGGGAGAAAGCGGCTGAAGTTCACTTTGGAGTGGCCCGGCTGAAAGCGTCCGCTGTGCGCGGCGTCAAGGCGGGGACGGCAGCCGCCGTTATCTGGCATCAGAGTGTTTGCTTTGAGCAGAAATTTGGGTGGTACCGCGGAGCGTTACGGCTTCGTCCCAAGCGATTGGGGCGGGCCTTTTTTGTTTTGGCAGATGCCCGCCGGAACATTGCAAGCAAGGCAGAAATCAATGCGTGAATGAGGTGCAGTATGGAAGAAAAAATCAAGGCTCTGCAGCAGCAGATGGAGCAGGCGCTGGAGACGGTGCACTCCAAAGAGGAGCTTTCCGCCTTTTGGCAAAGCTATCTTGGAAAAAACGGCAGCATTGCCGGGCTGATGAAGGGGCTGGGCAGCGTCGATAAGGCCGAGCGCCCGGCAATGGGTAAGATCGTCAACCAGTTCAAGGCGCAGGCCGAGGGGCTGTATGCCCAGCTGCGCGAAAAGCTGGAGGCGGCCGAGCTGGAAAAGGCCAACCGCAGCGAGCAGGTGGACATCACGCTTCCGGCGCGGCGCACGGCAACGGGCGGCCTGCATCCGGTGACGCTGGTGAAAAACCAGATCATCGACGTGTTTGCCGGTATGGGATTCTCCATTTATGAGGGCCCCGAGATCGAGGATGACGACCACAACTTCACCCGTCTGAACGTGCCGAAGAACCATCCCTCCCGCGATATGCAGGATACGTTCTATGTTGCCGAGGATATTCTGCTGCGCACCCAGACCAGCGACGCGCAGATCCGTTATATGGATGCGCATCGCCCGCCCATCAAGGTGCTGTCGCCCGGGCGCGTTTTCCGGTCGGATTCGGACGCCACCCATTCGCCCATGTTCCACCAGATGGAGGGCCTTGTCGTCGACAAGGGCATCACCCTGTGCGATCTGCAGGGCATGCTGGATAAATTTGTGCAGGCGCTGTTCAGCGCCGACGTCAAAACGCGGCTGCGGCCCAGCTATTTCCCCTTTACCGAGCCCAGCGTAGAGGTGGACGTCAGCTGCTTTGCCTGCGGCGGTAAGGGCTGCAGCCTGTGCAAGGGCACCGGCTGGATCGAGGTTCTGGGCGCCGGTATGGTGCACCACCGCGTGCTGGAAAGCGGCGGCATCGACCCGAACGTTTACTCCGGCTTTGCGTTTGGCATCGGCGTCGAGCGTATCACCATGCTGAAGTACGGCATCAACAATATGGGCCTGCTGTTTGAGAACGATCTGCGCTTCCTTGAACAGTTCAAGGATCAATAAGAGAGGAGAACGCAACAATGAAAGTACCTTTCAGCTGGCTTCGGCAATATGTGGATATTGATGTGACCGCCAAAGAGCTGGAGACCCGGCTGTTTGACAGCGGTTTTGAGGTGGAGGAGCTGATCGACCTGTCCGCCGGTATCGAGAAGGTCGTGGTCGGCGCCGTGACGGAGGCGGCCCCTCTGGAGGGCACCCACCTGTTTGTCTGCAAGGTCGACTGCGGCGAGTATGGCCGCGACATTCAAATTCTGACCGGTGCGCCCAATGTGTACGTCGGCATGCATACCCCTGCGGCGCTGGATGGCGCGGTGCTGCCCGGCGGCGTTAAGATCAAGGCGCGCCCCATGCGCGGCCTTCCCTCCAACGGTATGCTGTGCTCGGGCGAGGAGCTGGGCCTCAACGACGATCTGTTCCCCGGCGCGGAGGTGTACGGCCTGCTGGAGCTGCCGCAGGATACCGTCCCCGGCACGCCCATTCAGCAGGTCGTCGGTCTGGATGACTACATCTTTGATATTTCCGTCACCGCCAACCGGCCGGACTGCCAGTCGGTATTGGGCATTGCGCGCGAGGTGGCCGCGGCGCTGGATAAGCCGCTGAAAATGCCCGCGCTCGATTATACCGCCAGCCAGACGACCGACCCCCGCGTGAGCGTCGAGGTGGAAGCGCCGGATCTGTGCCCGCGCTATCTGGCGCATTATGTGCGCAACATCACGCCGGGCGTTTCTCCGGCATGGATGCGCCGCCGTCTGGCCCTGTGCGGGCTGCGCAGCATCAGCAACGTGGTGGATATCACCAACTATGTCATGCTGGAGATCGGCCAGCCCATGCACGCCTTTGATATGGACACGCTGGAAAGCTGCCGCATCGTGGTGCGCCGTGCTGCGCAGGACGAGCAGATCACCACGCTGGACGGCAAGGAGTTTACGCTGACGCCTCAGAATCTGGTCATCTGCGACGGCGCAAAGCCGGTGGCGCTGGCCGGTATCATGGGCGGCCTGAACAGCGAGATCCGCCCGGAGACTACGCAGCTGCTGTTTGAAAGCGCCAAGTTTGCCCGCGACAACATCCGCAAGACCTCCCGCGGGCTGGGCCAGAGCACCGATGCCTCCAGCCATTACGAAAAGGGCATTTCCGAATATACCACCGAGCTTGGCATGGCGCGCGCCCTGCACCTGATCCAGGAGCTGGGCTGCGGCGAGATCACCGCCACGCAGTTCGACGTCAGCGCTGGCGCCCCGCGTGAGGGGCGGCATTTTACCGCCACCGTCAGCGGCATCAACGCCATTCTGGGCATTACCGTCCCCGTGCAGGAGGTGGTGCGCATTCTGCGTGCGCTGAGCTTTGAGGTCACGCTGGAGGCCGACGGCGACACCCTGCAGGTGACGGCGCCCCGCTATCGGGAGGATATCGAGATCGGCGAGCCCGATCTGGCCGAGGAGGTCATTCGGGAATACGGCTATGACCACATTCACCCCACCTTCCTGCAGGCGGCGCAGGTGACCTCCGGCGGGCTGGATCCGCAGCAGAAAACGGCGGTCAAGGTCAAGCGCACCCTGTGCGCACAGGGCTTTTACGAGGCCGTCACCATGGCGTTTTACGCCGATGCCGATCTGGATGCCCTGCACCTTGCCGCCGATGCGCCCGAGCGCCGCGTCATCCGCATTCTCAACCCCATTTCCTCCAACCTGACCATTATGCGGCCGCTGCTGGCCCCGTCGCTGCTCAACGCCGTGGTGGAAAACCTCAAGCGGGGCAATGCGTCCGGCCGCCTGTTCGAGCTGGCCAATATCTACATTCCGCGCCAGCTGCCGGTGACCGAGCTGCCGGAGGAGCGCGCCCATCTGGGGCTGGCCGCCTTTGGCCGCCAGGAGGATTTCTTTGCCATGAAGGGCGCGGTGGAGGCCGTGGGCGAGACCTTCGGCCTGACCTTTACCGTCGAGCGTGCGGTGGATGTGCCGTGGCTGCACCCCGGCATTGCCGCCTATGTGTTGTGCGGCGGCAAGCGTGTCGGCGTGTTCGGCAAGCTGGCCAACGATGTGACCGCCGGGCTCAGCCTGCCCAAGGACAGCCGCGCCAATCAGGTCATCTTCCTGGCCGAGCTGGATTATGAGGCCATTGCCGCGCTGGCGACCGGCAGCTTCCAGTATCATCCGGTGCCGGCGTTCCCCGATGTACAGCGCGACCTGTCGCTGGTGGTGGATGAGGCCCTCACCTGCGGCGAGATCGTCGAGGTGATGCAGCACGCCTGCAAGAGCCTGACCAGGGTAGAGCTGTTTGACGTTTACCGCGGCAAGCAGCTGGGCGAAAACCGCAAGAGCATGGCATTCCGCCTCTCCTTTGCCCCCGGCGAAAAAGCGCTGGAGCCCGCCGATGCGGATCGCTTTGTCAAGAAGATCCTCAGCA